>PAOC01000063.1 GCA_002708465.1 Planctomycetota bacterium | reverse complement strand
GCACAACGCATGGGACGATGTCGAGTTCCCTTGCTTTGTGCAATGGAACAATTAGGCCCCCGCGGCATAGTAAGCGTTACTATGGGACCAGGCAAACCGCTCGCGGAACCAGTCGCCGCGGGCGCGGAGATAGGGTTCGGAAAAATCAAGAATCGGTCCGGTAGCCAGGAGAGGAGTAACCTTGACCCGGAGAACGGCCGGCTCCGAGGTGCCGGTCACCTTCCCGGTATTCGCCGGGGGGACAACGCGATCATCTTCCAGCAGCGCCGTGAATCCAAGCGCCAGGAGAAGAACCGCAAGGCCCACCAGGTTTACGATAATTATCCAGCGTGGCAAAGAATCAGCTCCGCTTCAGCAGGGAAAATTCTATCCCCTGGCCTTCTGCTTTGCGAGTTGAGCGTTACACCAGACGCGAACCTTCTCAGCCTGCGCCTTACGAGCGGCGTCATCCGCGCCGGCGCTGAAGGGCGGAGGGAAGTCGACAAAGTAGGCCTTGAGATAACCGTAGGCGGCCTTGCGAATGCCCTCTTCCTCGTTGTCAAGATCGGCGAGCAGGAGGGGCAACCCCTCCTTCGCCTGGCACTGCACCAGCGCCCACATGACCGTCTTCTTGAGCGACACGCTTCGCTTCGTGCTGGCGTAATAGGTCAGGAGGTCCTTGACGTTATCCTTCTTCTTGGACAGACCGATCGCCATGACCCTCTCCCAGCGGCGATGCCATTTCAGGTAGCTCTCCCATTCCTTGTACTCGTAGCCGGTAATCTTCTCGAGATGACCATCGATAACCGCGCGGACGGATCTACTCCTGATCGCATCGCGCACCTTGGCCATGTCGGGAATGAGCTCGCCCTTGAACTCGGGCGGATAGCTCTCGACGATATTATCGAGGAACCTGATGAGCTTGACATTCGGCCGCAGGCGGATGTGGCGCATGAGGCTGGGGTAGTGAACCGTCTTGTTGAGATCGGGAATATAGACCCAGTCCCGCGCTCCGCTCTCCCCGGGATTGCTCTTGCCGGAGACGATAATGCGGCTGTTGGGATTCTTCGTGATCAGCGAGCTGGCACGATTCAGGATCAGGAGGGCGAAGGAGGTCGGAATACGGGGATCTTCCTTCTCGCCGTGAGCGGCTCCGCCGGGCCAGCTGCCATCGACCAGCTGCTGACCAATGAGATGCTTGGACATCTCATCGAACCAATCATGCTTAGCGAAGAGCTTGATGTCGCCGAGATCGCCAACCTTCTCCAGGCTGTACATGCCGTAGTAGCTCTTGGTCGGCGCCCAGCTGGTCATCAACCAGCCGTGGCCATCACGCACCGCCTTGTTCATCGCGTTGAGCATCTGCTTGGGAATTTTGCCCTCGAGGCTGTTGCGGGCAAGGATCAACGATGAGAGACCGGCGCAGGTCATATTCCAGGTGGCGCCACCTTTATTCGAATAATCGAAGCCCCGCTTATAGACCTTGATGCCTTCGAAGCCAACCTCGGGATTCGCCGGCGTGACGACCACGGTGCGGCCCTGGCTGCTTTTCTTCCGCTTCGAGCCCTTGTCGTCCTTGCCAGCCGTGAGGGGCTTCTTGTCGCCATCGATCAGCTTGACCTTGCTGTTCCACTCCTCCTTGTCGGAGGGTTTCATCAGAGTAACCCTCTCCGCGACCTCAGGACCCTTCTCCTGCTGTCCATCGACGAAGTGGTCCATGATCTTCAGCCAGATCTTCCGGTCGATCGGGATGTTGCGCTTCATGCCAACCCCGAGACCCAATACGGCGAACTGGGTATTTGAATTGTCAAATCGGTCCTTGGAGGGGCCGTAGCTCCAGCCGCCGCCGCCGGTCATCTGAATGTCCGCCAGGTTCTCGACCGCCTTCCTGAGATGGGGCCTGAACTCCTTACCGATTCGAGGATTGTCCTTGAAGAGCGCCCTGGCCTTCGCCGGGGCGAGGATCAGGATGTCCTGCTCAATCTGGGAAATAGCCGCATCGAGCGCGAAGATATAGCAGGCCAGCGTATAGGTGTGCTTGCTCTTGGACATCCGGGCATGGAGATGGTCAAAGTTGCGGCGAATCAGGGGATGGGTAACGCTGACCCCGGACACCACCAGGGCATAGGTCTCCAGGGCGACCTGGCCCTCGGCGCGATGGCCGACCTGCTTGGCCTTCACCTGACCGAGGAGATAGGTCGTACCCGCATCGATCGCTTCGCTGATCGCGTCCGCCGCCCGAACAGAGCCAGAGGCTCCCGGCAGCAGAACGGTTGACACAAGGAGAGCTAGAGCCGAAGCGACACTGATTTTTTTTCTGAGAAACATTCCCGGTTCTTCCACAAAGAAAAATTTATGAGCCTGAGACTAAGCCTCTTCGTATATATGNAACCCTGAAGGCTTCCATGGGTGATCCATTGTAAAACCGCCAGAACGATTGTCCAGCGATGAAAGCCCTCCATTCGACCGCCTCATTAACCTGATGCGTCTTTACCACCCGTATTGACCCCCCCTGAAGGCTTTGCTTAGAATACTGAANCTATCAAATCCCGGCAATACGGAGCAAGCGACAATGCTGTCANAAACATCTCAACTACGATTCTTTCCAGGAANGCTTTTACTCCTGATACTCCTGGCGNTGCTGACCGGTTGCGGCGGCAGCCCTGGAGAGTCGCCTGGAAACAGTCTTCGAATCGCGGTCATCCCGAAAGGAACAACACACGATTTCTGGAAAATGGTCCACGCGGGAGCGATCAAGGCCGAGAGAGAGATCAATTCCTCCGGAGCGCGGAAGGTCGAAATTATCTGGAAGGGACCGCTNAAAGAAGACAATACCGAGCAGCAGATCAACCTGGTCCGGACCTTCGTCTCCCGCAAGGTGGATGGCATCGTGCTGGCGCCGCTGGACAAAACGGCNCTGGTNCGCCCGGTTCGTGANGCNGCCAGGAACAAGGTGCCGGTGGTCGTCTTTGACAGCGGCCTAGATGCCGAGGTCGGCAAAGACTTTGCCACCTACGTGGCAACCGACAACTACAGGGGCGGCGTACTCGGGGCAAAACGCCTTGGCGAGCTCCTCGGAGGAAAGGGAAAGGCCATCCTGCTTCGCTACCAGGTTGGCTCCGAGAGCACCATGCAGCGGGAAAACGGCTTCCTCGACACCATGAAGAAGGAGTTCCCGGATATCGAGCTGATCTCGACAGACCAGCGCGCCGGAGCGACCGAGGAGCAGGCCTTCCAGAAATCGCAGAACCTGCTGACGCGCTTCAAGAATGAGGTCAATGGTATCTTCTGCCCGAACGAGTCCTCCGCCGCAGGCATGCTGGGCGCGCTGATACAGGCGAAGCTCAACGGCAAGGTCAAATTCGTCGGCTTCGATGCCAGCGAGAAGCTGGTGCAGGCGCTCTCGAAGGGTGATATTGACGGCCTCGTGCTGCAGAACCCGATCAATATGGCCTACCTCGCGGTCAAGTCCGTCGTCAAGCAGATCAACGGCGGACAGCTCGACCCCTACGTCGATACGGGCGTCCTG
This sequence comes from Planctomycetota bacterium, assembly GCA_002708465.1. Next base: position 17,184 of record PAOC01000063.1, on the reverse strand, counting down.
GTCGCGACCCCTGAGAATATGAATACGCAGGAGATGAAAGAGCTGCATTCGCCGGACCTCTCGAAGTGGCTGGACAAGTGACACCCGGCCATCCTACCAAAGCCGGCGCGCTGCGATTTGCCCAGGTCTACCGGGCACTGCTGCCGTTTCTCAGCCTGGCCGTCGTCCTCCTCGTCTTCCTCCTCACCGACCTCTTCACCAACGGAGGAATACAGAAGTTCGGCGAGATGATGAGCCCCGGGAACCTCATGCTGGTGGCGAACCAGAATGTCATCGTCGCCCTTGGCGCGCTCGGGATGACGCTGGTCATCATCAACGGCGGCATCGACCTGAGCCCGGGCTCCTCCATAGCGCTGTCGACCGTGGTCATCGCCCTCTGCCTGAAAAGCGGTTTCGGCTCTTCGGCGGCGCTGCTGGCGGGGCTCGGAACCGGAGCCGCTATCGGATTCCTCAACGGCGTCATCATCACCCGCTTCAAAATTGTTCCGTTCATCGCCACCCTTGGAATGATGAGCATCGCCCGTGGACTGGCCAAGGTGATGTCGGGCGAGGAGAAGATCAGCATCACGAACGTGAATCCGAGCCCTCTGACAGGAGCGCCGCAAGAAGCTGGAGGGGAAGACTCGAAGATCTGGCTCACAGATATGCTCTATGGCGAAGGGCTTGGCCCTTTCTCCAGCGGCATAGTCACCCTGGCCGTCCTCGCCATCGCCCTCTGGGCGGTTCTCCGATACACGGTTTTCGGACGCTACGTCTTCGCCATCGGATCTAATGAAACAGCCGCCCGACTCTGCGGCCTGCGGGTCGAGGGACAGAAGACCCTGGTCTACATGCTGGCCGGGCTCTTCTTCGGCGCGGCGGCAATCATGGAGTTTTCCCTCCTTGGGAACGGGGATCCCAGCACCGCGGTCGGCAAGGAGCTCGACATCATCGCCGCCGTAGTGATCGGAGGCGGCAGCCTCAGCGGCGGCAAGGGCAGCGTTCTCGGCTCCCTGGTGGGCGCCTACATCATCAGCCTGCTGCGCAACGGTTGTGTCCTCTACGACATCCCCAACCCGGTGCAGGAAATCGTAACCGGCGTGATTATCGTGGCTGCGGTAACCATCGACCAGTTGCTGCTGCGACGGAGAAGCTGATCTCCATCAGCTGGCGTTTTCAGCTCCCGGGCAATACCGCAGGCCCCCNGTAGCCTCGATCTCCTGGAGAAANGCCTCCTCTTCCGCCTCAGAGAGAGGACNGAGAGGCGGNCGCACCGGTCCACAGTCGAGTCCGCAGATTTTCATCATGGTCTTCATNGCNGGATGAGCTCCGCTATATTTTCGGTAGACCGCCACCATCTCGGCGGAGAGCAGCTGGAGACGGTTNGCCTCGTCCATGTCGCCGCNGTCAAAGGCCGCAATNATCCCCTGGCTCAACGGCGCCGCGAAGCCGTAGGTCGTTCCAACAGCGGCCCGGCAACCAAGGGCCAGGGCCGCCAGGAGAGCCTCATCCATTCCGAAGAGAATATCGTAACGGCCNCCCTCCCAGGACAGGCAGCGGCGGATATCCATCGGATCCGGGTGGGTGAATTTGATCCCCGCGAGGCTTGGAATCCTGTCGGCGGCACATTCGAGAAANTCACGCATGGAGAGCGCNACCCCGGACATGACGGGAATATGATAATAGTAGAAGGGGACATCGGGGGCGGCNGCGGCGACCTGNTCACAATAGCTCACCAGCTCCTCGACCGCGGCGGGCCTGAAAAAATAGGGCCCGATCATCGCGATGCCGTCCGCGCCGATGCCGNCCGCGTGGGCCGCCAGNTCCTTTGAATCACTGAGACAGGTTCCCCCGACATGAACGATCACCCTGTACCTGCCGGCGGCGCCGNGGGTCCATCGCTGCGAGACCTGCCGGCGTTCAGCTAACGTCAGGGATGAGAACTCCCCCGTTGTCCCGCAGGGAAANACCCCGGCGAGGCCCGTTGCGGCGGAGTGTTCGACGAGGCTGTCGATTCGCTCCAGGTNGAGGCTGCCATCGGGATTGAACGGNGTATAGGGCGCCGAAACCANCCCGCTGAGATGCTCCATCGATCAACCTCGCCCCCGGGTCGGCCTGGCAATGGCCGCGCGGTTATTTAAGGAAAACATAAGGTCCGGGTACCGGCGAACAATACGCGATTCNTGGAANATGCGTAACGTTGAGAGACCTTTCCATATNAGCCGCANCTCCTCCGCTGAACCNGGAGCCCCTATCGAGCAAACCCGTATCCAGAAAAAAGAAACCTGGATACGGTGATTCAGCAGGTGAGATAAAAAGGAAAAATCCAGCTGGAAGAAGGTATTACTTCTTCTGGCGCCGCTTCTTGCGGGCCCGGCGCTTTTTCTGCCCGAGCTTTCTTCTTCCGCGATGCTTTTTGCGCATCCAGTACTCCTGTGAGTGAATTGAGCCGTTTGGTNAGTCGGAAAAACGGGTGATTGTAGCCTTCCGCGGCCGCAAAGCAATCAGATTATGCCCTCAGGCTCTCCAACTCAAGCCCGCGGAAGNGAAGATACCACCAGGCCGCGNCCCGCGAGGTNCTCCTCGAGCTCGCTNGATTCNCCGTGACAGGTGATAACGTTGCTTGCNCCCGTTTCCTCGATTGTCTGCAGCAGTTCACTCCAGTCAGCATGATCGGAAAGTGCGAAACCCTTGTCGTAGCCTCTCTTACGTGAATCTTCAAGGGCCATCCAGCCNGAGGCNAAGGCCGTTTCGGTCTTCCCGAACCTGCGGTACCAGGAGGGCTGCANGTATTTTGGCGGCGCCAGNACCAGGGCNCCNNCCAGGGACCAGCCNTCGAGCTTCCTGGGAANGATCCGGGTTGGAGCCAGCTGAATACCGGCCCTGCGATAGCAGTCGTTGTATGGTTCCGCATCCCTGTGAATAAANACCTCACGCTCCCCATCGAGAGCCCCGAGCCCGGCGAGNACCCGCTGGAGCTTGCCCANCACATAACAGTAAAGAACGGANACCTTCCCCTCGCGGCGGTTGTCCTCCCACCACTTCCCGACCTCTGCGATGACCTCTTCGCCCGGCNTCCAGGCCGCGCCGCTGCGAGCGAAGGTNGCCTCGGTGATGAAGGTATCACAGGGGACNACCTCGAACGGTTCACAGCTGGGGTCGGCGCCCCGCTTGTAATCACCCGACACCACGAANACCTCTCCNGCCGCCTCGACCCTGACCTGGGCAGAGCCAAGAATATGCCCGGCGGGATGAAATGACACCTTCACATCCCCAAGCTCAANCTGCTCGCCGAACNCNAGCCCGGTCACCTGNGGNCTCCCCCGCAACCGAAGCTTCATCAAATCGAGGCTGGAACTCGAGCAATAATATTCCCCGCAGCCGGGACGAAAGTGGTCCATGTGGGCGTGGGTCACAACGGCTATTGGGACCCTCCTGCGAGGATCGATATAAAAACCCCCGGCCGGGCAGTAGACGCCGGCGGAGCTTTCAGTCAACACAGGTTTCAAGCTGCCATTCCTTTGCGCAAAAGTACGCTTCCATCTGCCGACTCAGCAGACAGTACTTTACTTGCACCCGCACCCGCTTCGTCGCATTATCTTGCAAGGTTTATTCAAGAGGTACATTATCGATGGATATCAAGAGAATCGATCCTGAAGAGGCAAAGGCGCTGCTCGACTCCGGGGAGAGCTATACGTACCTCGATGTCAGGTCGGAAGAAGAATTCGCCCAGGGGCATGTTCCCGGCTCCGTCAACATTCCCGTGGCAACCAGCAACCCGATGGGGCCCGGCCTCGTGCCGAACCCGGAATTCACCAGCCAGGTGGAAGAACAATTCAACAAAGACAGCCGGATCATCACCGCCTGCCTGCGCGGCGGGCGATCCCTGAAGGCGGCAATGATGCTGACAGCCGGCGGATATACGGAGATTGTCGATATGCAGGGCGGCTACGACGCTGAGCTGGACGCCTTCGGCAATGTCATCGTTGAGGGATGGGCGAGGCGAGGCTTCCCTACCACCACAGATTAAATGAGCAATCCATTCAAGAGCGAAGGACGATTCGTCCAGAAAGTCGAGGCCACTCCGCTGGTCGAGGTGCGCCTCGAGCCGGGAGGGGCCGGCATCTGGTGCAAGCTCGAATTCCTCAATCCCAGCGGCTCGACCAAGGACCGCATCGCCCGCTATATGGTCGAGAAGGCCTGGCGCGACGGAAAAATCAAGGAGGGCGGCACCGTCGTCGAGGCCTCCAGCGGCTCGACCAGCATCGCCCTGGCAATGACCTGCGCCCAGATGGGACTCAAATTCATCGCCGTCATGCCCGAGGGCGTGAGCAGGGAGAGACAGCTGACCATCAGAGCCTACGGCGGCGAGGTCATCCTGGTTCCGGCGGAAGAGGGCATCCACGGCGCCCTGCGCAAGGCGGGCGAGATTGCCGATGATTCCGACGCTCTCTACACCCGGCAATTTGAAAACCCGGACAATGCCGAGGCGCACCGGGTCTGGACCGGGCAGGAGATACTCAAGCAGATACCGGGAGGAACCGTCGATGGGATCGTCAGTGGAGTAGGAACGGGCGGCACGATTGTTGGCCTCTATTCGGCCTTCGCTGAGGCCGGCTGCGAGGTCACGCCTTTCGCCGCTCGCCCGGTGCGCGGTTCAGCGGTACGGGAGCTCGAGTGCTGCAGCTTCAGCCCCTGCGTACCCGGCGTGGTGGAGGAGAGCGTCTCGAAGCTCTACAGCGAGGCGAAGCTCGATGGCCTGGTCGAGCTCGACATCTCCGATGAGGTGGTCTTCGATATCGCCCGGAAGCTCATCCGCCAGGGCTTCCCTGTCGGTCCGAGCTCCGGACTGAACTACGCCGCCTCGCTCAAAGCCCAGGAGAAGCTCGGAGCCGGGGCCAGGATCGTCACCGTGATGCCTGACAGGATGGAGCGCTATTTTTCAACGGAGCTGTTTGATTCAATGAACGGGGAGAGCTGAAATGTCGAAAAAGATGCTCGCGGTGCGGAAGGTGGCAAGAGAGCCCGGGCTGGTCGTTGACGAGATTCCCGTGCCGGTCCCCGGCAAAGAGGAGGTCCTCGTGGAGGTGCAGGCCGCTGGAATCTGCGGAACCGACCTGCACATCTGGAAGTGGGACAGCTGGAGCCGGCAGCGCATCAAGACCCCCCTGACCCTCGGCCATGAGTTCTCCGGAACGGTCGTCGAGGTGGGCTCGAAGGTGGAACATGCCCGGGTCGGCGACTTCGTCTCNGCGGAGTCTCANGTAACCTGCGGTATGTGCTACCAGTGCAGAACCGGACAGGCCCATCTCTGCCCGCGCACCCAGATACTGGGAGTGGATCGCGAGGGCGCCTTCGCTGAATACGTCTGCGTGCCTGAAAAGGTCATCTGGCAAAATGACCCCGGCAAGATCTCCCCAGAGATAGCCGCCCTGCAGGAGCCTTTTGGCAACGCCGTCTTCGCCACCCTGAACCAGGACATCACAGGCAAGAGCGTAGGGNTCCTCGGCTGCGGACCGATCGGGCTCTTCAGCGTCGGCATCGCCAGGGCCAGCGGCGCCTCGCATGTCTTCGCCAGCGACCTCAACGAGACCCGGCTCGCTCTCGCCATGGAGATGGGCGCGGATGCGACCTTCAACCCCGCCAGCGGCAACGATATAGTCGACGACCTCGTCGAGGCCAACGAGGGACGCGGACTTGATGTCGTCCTCGAGATGAGCGGCTCGCCAATCGCCATCAACACCGCCTTCCGGGCCGCCCGCAATGGCGGCACCGTGGTGCTCTTCGGAATCCCGTCCGACCCGGTAGAAATCGACATCGCCGAGAACATGATCTTCAAAAATCTCCAGGTTACGGCACTGAACGGACGGCGGATCTTCGACACCTGGTACAAGACGCGCTGGCTACTAGCCAATAAGGTGGTCGACCTCTCGCCCCTGATCACCAGGACCATCGGGTTCGAGGAGGTCAACGAGTGCATGCCGATGCTGGCGGAGGGCAACGCCTGCAAGCTGGTCCTGCTGCCGAACCATCGCTCACCCGCAGGCGTGGAGAAGACCGAGGGCCTATCGGAAATCGATGACTCCTCTACCCAGGGAACCGTAACCCATAGATAGGGAGGACCGGAAGATGTACGGAAATATGGGAGAAGCCCTGAAGAGAGACCTCCAGGAGCTCCGCGATGCCGGGCTCTACAAGGAAGAGAGGGTCATCCGATCAAAGCAGGACGCCCTGATCGAGGTAGAACACCCGCCAGGCTCCCCCCCGCGGAAGGTGATCAACTTCTGCGCCAACAACTACCTTGGCCTCTCGAGTCATCCGGCCGTCATCGAGGCCGCGCGTGAAAGCCTCAACGAGCGGGGCTTCGGGATGAGCAGCGTTCGCTTCATCTGCGGCACCCAGGACCGCCACAAGCTGCTCGAGACCCGGCTGGCTGAATTCCTCGGGACCGAGGACTCGATCCTCTACGCGGCCTGCTTCGATGCCAACGGCGGCGTGTTCGAGCCCCTGCTCTCGGAGAGAGACGTCATCCTCACCGACCAGCTCAACCATGCCAGCATCATCGACGGGATCCGGCTCTGCAAGGCCCGCCGAGCGATCTACGAACACGCCGACATGACCGACCTCGAGGAAAAATTAAAGGGCGCCGCAGACGCCCGCTACCGGCTGATCGCCACCGACGGCGCCTTCAGCATGGACGGCGCAATCGCCCCGCTCGACGAGATCTGCGACCTCGCCGACCGCTACGATGCCCTGGTCATGGTCGATGACTGCCACGCCACCGGCTTCCTCGGCCCCAGGGGCCGGGGCTCGCACGAATACCGCGGCGTCATGGGACGAATTGACATCATCACGGGAACCTTCGGCAAGGCTCTCGGGGGCGCCTCCGGAGGCTTCGTCTCCGGGCGCCGGGAGATCGTCGAGCTGCTGCGACAGCGGTCGAGGCCGTACCTCTTCAGCAATACCCTGGCGCCTCCCATCACCAGCGCCACCCTCAAGGTTCTCGAGCTCCTGGAAGAATCGACCAGCCTGCGTGACAAGCTCGAGGAGAACACCGTACGGTTCAGGGAGGCGATGACCGGGGCGGGCTTCCAGATCAAGGAGGGCGATCACCCCATCGTCCCCATCATGCTCTACGATGCGCGCCTGGCCCAGGCCATCGCCGCGGAGCTCTTCGAGGAGGGGATCTACGTCATCGGCTTCTCGTTCCCCGTGGTGCCGAAGGGCGAGGCGCGAATCCGCGTACAGCTCTCCGCCGGCCACGATGCCGACCAGATCGACCAGGCGGTCGCGGCCTTTACCCACGTAGCGAAGAAGCACGGCGTCCTCGACTGACCGGCGGAACGAACCCCGGAGACCGCCGCGCAACAGGAAGCCCTTGACCCGAACCTATTCGGCAACGTAGCGGTATTTGCCGCCGTTCTGCTCAGCGCATTTGCGCATCCACTCGACCTCCCGGCCGAAGGCGATGCAATGGATGGTGATGCCCCGGGTACGGTTGAATTCGCGAATACCCGCCAGCATTCCATCGGCATCCTTGAAGCGGCCGGTGGTGGCGGCCCCATCGGTAAGCAGGTAGATCGTATCGACGAGGGGATCCTTCAGGGCCCGCTCGACGGTATCGAAGATGTTCGTGCCGCCGCCGGTCGTGAGTCCCTTGGCATAGGCNAGAGCCTTCTTCCGAACCGNCCGNGTGAGNATCTTCAGGCTCTTCTCCCAGACNCGNATCGTCCTGTCGAAGATCATGATGTTGATCCCGGCGCCAAGAGGNANCTTNTCAACNACCTTCGCAAGCTCNGCCTTCATCACGTCGAGCTTGGACAGGCCAAGCTTGCGCGCCTCNGCNCCCCNGGCCTTGGCNAGCATNCTNTTGGAAACATCGAGCAGGAANGCGATGCGCTTCGAGGTNATCTCGATACCGAAGTAGGACAGNTCGTGNGCCTTGACCTTGGTCTGGGCCGCCTCCAGGGAGGACTGGGCCACGAAGCGGTCCTTCTCATTCTCCCACCACTTNCTCCAGTCNGCGGTCTCGAGGCCCATATTGTGCCCTGATACCCGNACCAGCAGNCTGAGCGCNTCGACCCGNAGACGGTATTGCTTCTCNAGNTCGAGNTATTCGATCAGCGGACNGATCATGATNTTCGAGCCGCCGATNCGCTTGACCACACCCTCGANCGACCTCAGGGCNGANGCNCGNACCCTCGAGTTNTTGTCCATCAGGCCGCCNACCAGNCCNTNCANNGCGGCCTTGTTGGTCGACGCGNCNCCNAGNCTNCCCATGACGACGGCCCGCAGATCCTCGTCCCTGCTCTTGAGCAGCTTGACCAGGATCTCGACACTCGATTTCGTGGCCGCCCGCGCGATCGCNTCNAGGAGCTTGATCCTGTAGGAGATNAGCTCGTAGCCCCGGCGNCGGGCCAGCANCCGNAGNACCTCNCGAGCNCCATCCTTCGTCCCCAGCTGGACGAGCGAGGCGGTCGCGGCGATCACTATGGGTTCGAAGTCATGTTTCATGTAGCGCGCCAGGCGCTTGCGATCCTTGACGAGCTGAAGCCCGCCGGCCATGGACACNTAGACGTAGAGCCGGGTCGGCGTNAGCTCCTCCATCGCGAAAGCCTCCGCCTTCAGCCAGGCGNTAATTTCTTCATCCGCNGCCATNCCGAACAGGGCGGTCACCGCCAGATCGCCNAGCTCGGTGTCCGGTTTCACCTCGGCCACGTCATGTGACAGNTAGGNGGAGATCTGTCGGGCTGANCCGAGAGTCTTGACCTGGGCAAGCAGCGGCACGGCGGCGACCAGGCAGTCTCTTGATTTCAGCGTCGGCGCCACCCGAACCAGGTGCTCCCTCCAGAATTGAGTGAACTTCCGCTGATGCAGGGCATCGAGAGCGGCCAGCCGAACAGTAACGGCAAGCCTGGAGAACCCGATGAAGACCTGGGCGGGAGCCCTCGGATCCTCAGAGCTCACAATAGCGGCCGTCACCACTGGCTTGAGAGCCGCGGGTCCATCCTTCCACTGCAGCGCGAGATAATCAAAGGCCGCCTTCTCTTCCAGGTGAGCCATGTCGCGAAGGATCGGCTTCACGACCGAGATGGCGAGGGCCAGGCGTCTTCCACCCGCCTGTTTACCCTTCCTGTTCGGCGGCACCCGGCCGCCCGGCTGGCGGCCCGCGGGCCGCCGGCCGGGACGTCTTCCCGGCCGAGCTTCAGCGTCATCCGGCAGCGGGGGAAGCGCAGGCCTGAGCCTGACCTTGAGCAGCTCGGCCTCGTATTTTTTGACTAACGCCTGGAGCTCATCGCTGCGCGCCGCCTCCTCGAACGAGCCTGCCGGTATCGGTAACAGCAGCAACAACGTGACGCACAACCATCTCGACATCGAATTAACTGTCCTTTTTATTCTTCGCCGGGGTCTTATCCTCCGGCTTCTTGCCGCGCCGAACCGCGGCGATTACGCGCTTCTTGACGANCTGCGGATCCATCTCGAAATCATCCTGCGACAGCTCNTCGTGACGCTCGCAGAGCTTGAAGAGGCTCAGCGCCGTCACCGCCACCATCCCCTCGAGGGTCGGATGCAATTCATCTCTCTGAAGCAGAGTTCGAATCGATCCTTCAGGATAGCTGATCTTGGCGACCTTGACCGCCTTTCCGGCACGCAGGTCATTGAGGAACTCCGCCATGGGNACCATGATGACGTTCTTGTGCTCAGCGGCCCAGGCATCGATTCGCTCATTCAGACCCTTGAGCGTTGCCGGGCGGGGCACCTGCCGGGGCGACAGCATCTTGCCCACCGAGGCCTTCATATCGGGAATCCTGCTGAGGAGAACCGGACACTTCAGCTCGGAGAGGTATTTCAGCCCGGCCTCGAGATCCTCCATGCGCCGNTCCTCGCTCTTGGNNCCGTAGCCGAACCAGAAAAGGAAATCGACCGCGACAACCAGGGTCGCCCTGGCCTCCTTCGCNCTGCGAATCGCCTGGGTACCCATCCAGCGGGGATTCATGAAGAACAGNGGAGACGAGGTGTTGAGCACCTCGTCGTGCTCCACCTCCACCATGTGCTCGATGATCTTCGCAAGGTTCACTGTCCTGCCGGCNTCGCGCCGGGTATTGAAACCTGCCGAGGCGCTGGCCCCGATCACCACAATCCGCTTCCAGATGTTCTTCGCGGCGTCATCGGCGCAAGCCAACCGCGCTGGAAGCAACGCCGGCAACAGGAATACGGCTGGAAATACGAGCTGTCTCAACAAGACCGGAATACCCATCAATCGTTTTGACTCTGCGGAGGGCAACTGTCCCTCGCATCCAGTATAGGGGATGCTGAGCCCANCCTGCCAATCGATACCCCTCCGGGACAGAAAAATGCTCAGGAGCGGGAAATGAACTCATCAAGATTCAGAAGAACCCGTGAAAAGCCGANCCAGCTGGCCAGCTCTCCGGCCGAGACCCCCTCCACCGAGAGCTTGCCCGTCATTTTCTTCGCTCCCTCCGGNTTGGCNTCGCAGAACTTACGCAGTCTTGCATGCAGCGCCCGAAGACTTTNCAGCTCCCCATCAACNGGCTCCCTGCAGAGACAGAGCCTGAAGGCATAGCGCAGCCTGTCCTCGACATCATTGCCCCCCTCCCGGACGATTCGCGCTCCGAAGGCCTGGGCGCATTCGAAAAAGACCGGATCGTTGAGAAGCGTCAGAGCCTGCAGGGGCGTGTTCGAACGCTCCCGGCGAAGGCAGGTAACCGTACTGTCGGCGCTGTCAAAGGTCATGAGCATCGGATAGGGAACGGTTCGCTGAAAGAAGATGTAGAGCCCCCGCCTGTAGTTGTCCTCCCCCTTGCTCTGCGGCCATTTGACGGAGCCGGCATAGCCCAGCTCAGCGACACCCGAGGGCAGCCTTGGACGAATACTCGGGCCGCCAAGCTTGCGGCTCAACAAGCCGCTGGCATCGAGGCTGAGGTCGCGGATGATCTCGGCCTCAACCCTGAAACGATTCTGACGGGACAGCAGCTCATTCTGAGGATCACGAGCGGCGAAGCCGGGACGCACGATGGAGGCCTGGCGGTAGGTGGAGGAGCTGACGATCAGCTCGATCAGCTGCTTGCGGCTCCAGCCTTGACTGATGAGCTCAGAGGCCAGCCAGTCCAGCAGCAGGGGATGGCTCGGAGCGGAGCCTCGCACTCCAAAATCATCCACGGTCGTAACCAGCCCGCGGCCGAAGAGGTATTGCCACCAGCGATTGACCGTCACCCTTGTCGTGAGAGGATTCCGGGCGTCAAGAAGCCAGTTGGACAGATCGAGGCGGTCAGGCCTTTTACCCTTCGGCTCAAAAGGATGCAGGGCCGAAGGGGTGGCGGCCTGGACCAGCGCTCCCCTACGGAGAAAATCGCCCCTGATAAGCACATGGGTCTTCCGGGGGCTGCCTCTCTCCGCCAGGGTCCGGGCCTGGGTATTTGAAGAGGGAAGCTTTGGCGCCTTGCCCTGGTGCTCGCGCACGGCCTTCTCGAGCCCCTTCCAGGCCGGGTCGTCGGCAAGCAGCTCGCTGCTGATTTTCCGCAGCTCGTCCGGGGCCCACTCCTCCAGCGGCTTCGAGAGGACCGCCAGGTAGCGCGGGGGAAGCAACAGGGACGGCCCGGCGACCGGACTCACCGACAGTCGGAAACGGCCGAGGACATGGTTCCCTCCGTAGTCCTGTGAAAGCCTCAACGAGAGTTTCGACCCGCGAGGCAGCTCGAGAGGAGCGGCAAGAATGAATACCGCCGTGCGGTCCTGGTTGAGCGGGTTCGGNCCGGCGATGGCCCAGCCCTTTGCCGCCTTCCCCTCCCTGGATCCATCGATNGCCTTCTGGATATCNAAATCGTTCTGGGAATGNTCGGCGGNGGCGCGTCGAAAGGCCGCCTTGCCANGCTCCTTCCCNTCGCCGCCCAGGACCGAGAGCTCGAGCTCGGAGAGAACGAAGTTGCCGTTGTCGGCGCGGCCCGGACCCTTCTTCGGAAGGCTCTTATGGGTCAGGACCTCCAGCCGGAGNGCCATCACCTNNTCGANGCCCGGCTCAAATNCCAGGGTGTAGGTNTCCTTGTCGGGCACCTTCCCTCCAAGCAGAACCGANCCATCCCCGAGCGTCTCCATCGANGCNCCNGAGGACGCGGCGGCNGNCGACGGCNTGAGAATCTTCCAGCCCGNGGTCGCCAGCCTCCCCGGCCCGNCGGCAAGAAGCTCGCCCANCTTTTTTGTTTCATATTCCCGCAGGGGCNTCTCCAGCTCGGNAAGNATCTTCCNGTGAGCGGTNTNNTNCTCCTTATAGGANGCCAGGTCAACCGGCANGGGAGCGGTGATCTTCTTCTCATCACAGCTGTTAAAAAANGCGAAGAGGCTGTAGTACTCGCGCTGGGTGATCGGATCGTACTTNTGGGTGTGGCATTGAGCGCAGCCTACCGTGAGTCCCAGCCAGACGCTGCCGGTGGTGTTCAGTCGATCGACAACGGCCTTGATCCGAAACTCCTCCTGGTCCGTCCCGCCCTCGGTGCTCGAGAGGGTATTGCGATGAAAACCTGTCGCGACCTTCTGCTCGATGCCGGAATCCTCCAGCAGATCACCCGCCAACTGTTCACGGGTAAACCGATCGAAAGAAAGGTCGCGATTGAAGGCATCGATCACCCAGTCACGATACCGCCAGGCAAAAGGACGAACCCCGTCTTTCTCGTAGCCATCGCTGTCGGCGTAGCGCGCCAGGTCCAGCCAGTACCGGCCCCAGCGCTCGCCGAAATGGGGAGATCTCAACATCCGCCTGACCAGGTTCTCCCAGGCCTTCGCGCTCTTGTCCTCGACAAACCGGCGCACCTGCTCCGGCTTCGGCAGCAGGCCCGTCAGGTCCAGGCTCAGGCGGCGGATAAGGGTGTACCGGTCAGCCTCCGGAGAAGGAGCGAGGCCCTCCATCTTCATCCTATACAAGATGAACCGATCGATCGGATTGCGGGACCAGGAGTCCCCCTCGACCACCGGCGGCTCGGTTTTCTTTACCGGCCGGAAGGCCCAGAGCCCCGCAGAGGAGACTCCCTTGCCGCCAAGCTGCCGGTCGCCGGGCCAGGACAAGCCCTGGTCAATCCAGCCTCTCAACACGCCGATCTCGGCAGCGGTCAATCTCTTGTCCTTCTTCCCGGGCGGCATGACCAGCTTACCCAGGGCGGCGACCGCGTGAACCAACCTGCTTCCCGCGCTGTCACCGGAGATGACGACCGCTCCATTGTCCCCCCCTGCCAGCAGATCTTCTCGCCGATGAAGCCGCAAGCCGGCCTTGGCCTTCTCCGCACCATGGCACCTTACGCAGCGCAGCAGAAGCGGCTCGACCTGGCCCTGGAAATCAACCTTCCCGGTCACAGCGGGGGCCAGCTTCGTCAGATCAGGCTTCTCGCCTTCTTCGCAGCAGACGACAACGGCGAAAACGCAGAGCAGGCAATACGCCGCCAACGCACGAAATCCATTCCCGGTGTGAGCTGTCTTGCGATTCATGTGGTTAAGAAGGAAAAGTCTCAAGGGGCCTCCTTCACACCCTCAGCCGGCGAAAGGAAGTCCCCCACCCGGGAGCCGATGGAAACACAGCAGGCCTGTGCTGTCCAGAATCGATAGCAGTCTGTCCGCCCCGGCTTCCGCGACGGGGGCGTAGAATTAAACCGCAGGCGCGTTACAATGCGCCAATGGAGAACTTCACCGCTGACGGGATCTACATCGACGCGTCGCCGGAGCGCGTCTTCACGGCCCTGACCGACCCGCAGGATGCGCTCGCCTGGCTCGATGCGGCAGAGGCCCGTATCGCGCCGGCCGAGAACGGAGAATATTCCGCCCAGCTGGAAAACGGCGCCGTCATACGAGGAACCATCAGCGAGCTCAGTCCCCCCCGGCAGCTGACGATCGAAAACTACTTCCGGGAAAAAGAAAACGAGACGAGGGGGCCGATGCGCCTGAGCTTTGAGCTGATACCCCGAGACGACGGCGTCTGGATCAACATCAGGCAGGATGGCCTCGACGCGGGAGCCGGCGATGAGGCCTGGGAAGACTTCGCCGGGGAGATCCGGCGTGAGTTGATCCAATACACGCTGAGACTGAAAAGGCACATCGAGGGGATCTGAACCCCGGCTCAGTCGATAAGCAGGCGCCCCATACGAACGTAGCTTTCGACACCTTCATCCATCGCGGCCTTGGAGATCTTCTCGCCCTCGGTGTGGGCATCGACTATCGAGCCTGGCCCGAAGAGAACCAGCTTGCCGACATCGCGAAGAAATGGCGCATCCGTCCCGTAGAAAACAACGGTCTCCTTAAAGCCCTCGAGGCGCTCGAAGACCGGGCTCTCCATGCGCAGGGTCACCTCGATGGTCACCTTCTCATCCTGTTCGCCGGTAGCCGGGTCGACAAAACACTCCACGAGGCGCCTCTCCACCTCTCCGATATCGCTCACCACTCGGATCATCACCTCGGCGGCGGCCGCTGGAGCCAGCACGTTGTGCGCCACACCGCCCTCGATGCCGCCGATGTTGACGGTGGCCGGACCGAGCAGCTCGCTGGAGCCGAAATCCGCTCGCAGCACCTGCTGCAGGTAACCAAGCAGGCGATGGATCGCGCTGTCGCCCTCTGCGGGGTACGCCGAGTGGCAGGCTCTGCCCTCGACCTTCACGCGCGCGCCCAGGACTCCCTTATGCCCCAGGGCGAGCTTGTTCTCCGTCGGCTCTCCCACCACCACGTGACCACAGCGCACCGACCTGTTGGCGGCCACCGCGCCGATGTTGTCAATCTCCTCTCCCACCACGAAGAGATAGCCGAAATCGTCGAGCCCCTCTGAAAGGAGCCGCTCCCCGGCGGCAAGAAAGCAGGCCGTGATGCCCTTGGTGTCGCAAGCTCCCCGGCCGTAGATATACTCCTCGTCCTCCGACAGCGGCACGTAAGGAGGCACGGTGTCGGTATGGGTGCAGAAGAGCAGGGCCGGGTTCTCGGGTCCGGCGATAAGGTTGCGGCGGCCCGGCGCGACCTCCTCGCTGCGAACCTCCAGCCCCAGCTCGCCCAGGCGTTTCTCGAGATAGGCGACCACCGGCTCCTCGTTCCCGGTGATCGACTCCAGCTCGATCAAATCCCTCGCGATCTGGTGATGGTCCATGAGAGCGGGCACCGCCTTATTCCTTGAGCAGAGCCCTCAGAACGGTGTGGAGGATTCCCCCATTTCGGTAGTAATCAACCTCCACCGGGGAATCGATCCGTACAAGCGTCTCGAAGGTCTTCTCGCCCGCTTCTGCGACGGCCCGCACAGTCAGCTCCTGGCGCGGCTCCAGGGAATCATCCAGGCCTTCGATACTGAAGACCTCGGTCCCATCGAGACCCAGCGAAGCGGCTCCCTCCCCGGGCTTGAACTCCAGCGGCAGCACCCCCATCCCGATGAGGTTGCTGCGATGGATCCGCTCGTAGCTCTCGGCTATAACGGCTCTCACTCCCAGCAGATAGGTACCCTTGGCCGCCCAGTCACGTGAGCTGCCGGTGCCGTATTCCTTGGCGGCCAGGACGACCAGCGGCGTTCCCTCCTCGCGGTAGCGGGCGGCCGCATCGAAAATCGAGAGCTGTTCGCCGCTTGGATGATGGAGCGTAACGCCGCCTTCTACCCCGGGAACCAGCAGGTTGCGCAGCCGGATGTTCCCGAACGTTCCGCGAATCATCACCTCGTGGTTGCCGCGGCGCGAGCCGAAGGAGTTGAAGTCCTTGCGCTCGATGCCAAGTCCCTCCAGATAGCTCTCTGCGGGACTCTCGGAGGGAATCGCGCCGGCGGGAGAGATGTGGTCGGTGGTTACGGAATCACCCAGCAGGGCAAGCACCCTGGCATCTGCGATCGCGCTGATGGTCGGAACCTCGGGAGCGAGCTCGGTGAAGAAGCTGGGCTCTCGAATGTAGCTCGATTCGGAATTCCATTCGTAGATCTCCCCGCCGGAGACGGGGATCGCGTTCCACTCCTCGTTGCCATCGAAGACATTGCCGTACTCCTGCTCGAAAAGATCGGGGGTGAGCGCCGTCTTCAGGACAGCTTGGATCTCTTCCTGCTTCGGCCAGATGTCGCGCAGGTAGACGGGCTGCCCATCAGCGTCCTCGCCAAGGGGCTCCTGGGCGAGATCGATATCCATAGTGCCGGCGATCGCGTAGGCGACCACCAGCGGCGGTGAGGCGAGGTAGTTGGTGCGCGTCAGCGGATTCACCCGGCCCTCAAAATTCCTATTGCCCGACAGCACCGCCGCGGCAACGAGATCGTTCTCCTCGATCGCCGCAGTCACGGCCTCCGGAAGGGGACCACTATTACCGATGCAGGTGGTGCAGCCGTAGCCGACGATGTCGAAGCCGAGGGCGCCGAGAGAGCCGGTCAGGCCGGCTGCGTCCAGGTAGCGGCTGACCACCCGCGAACCGGGCGCCATGCTCGTCTTGACGTAGGAAGGCACCTTCAGACCCTTCGCCAGCGCGTTGCGGGCCAGGAGACCGGCGCCGAGCATGACCGAGGGGTTGGAGGTATTGGTGCAGCTGGTGATAGCGGCAATCACCACCGAGCCATGCCCCATACTGGCCCCGGCGCCATTTACGTCCACCTCGACATTCAGCGCGTCACCATTGCTCTCGATCCCATAGCTCTCAGAGAGAACCGAGCGGAAGCTCTCCTTGCTCTGTGAGAGAAGGATCCGGTCCTGCGGGCGTTTCGGCCCGGCGATGCAGGGCTCCACCACCGACATGTCGAGCTCCAGCAGGTCGCTGTACTCGGGATCGGCGGAATCATCGTCCCTGAACAGATCCTGCTCCTTGGAGTAGCGCTCAACGAGATCGACCAGGTGGGCTGGACGGCCGGTGCCGCGCAGGTAATTGAGTGTCTCGTCATCAACAGGAAAGAAACCCATGGTGGCGCCGTACTCCGGGGCCATGTTCGCAAGGGTCGCCCGGTCAGCAAGGCTGAGCTTCGAGAGCCCCGGCCCGCAGAACTCGACGAATTTCGCCACCACGCCGTGGTTGCGCAGTATCTCGGTAACGGTGAGAACCAGGTCCGTGGCGGTCGCCCCCTGGGGCAGCTCGCCGGTGAGCTTGAAGCCCACCACCTCAGGAGGAAGCATGTAGATCGGCTGGCCGAGCATGGCGGCCTCGGCCTCGATCCCGCCCACACCCCATCCAGGTACGCCGAGGCCATTGATCATCGTCGTATGCGAATCGGTC
>PAOC01000025.1 GCA_002708465.1 Planctomycetota bacterium | reverse complement strand
TTTTCAGCGAACCGGGTAAGCGCGAGGAGGTCGAGGAAGAGCTTGCCGATGTCCTCTGCTACTGTCTCTCGCTGGCCAATCATCTCGATATCGACCTCTCCGAATCGATCGAAAAGAAGATGGTCAAAAACGCCTCGAAATATCCCGGTGAAGAATTCCGGGGGCGTCACAGCTAGCCCGGATGGCGGTCATTGGGCGTCCTCGACCGGGGTAAAATAAACCTAATAAATCTCTCACAAACATTTATTGACAGCATCCGGATCGTGGTGGCTAATTGACTTTCTGAAGACATTCCGGGGTTTTTCCCGGGTCTATGGTTGTTGGACTTCTTCAGGAGAACGATGGGGCAGGTAACTCGAAATGTGAACTGGGGACGGGAGATCAGTCGTGGGTCATCAGAAAGCTCCACAGCTTTATCTCCCCAACTGTTTTTTATTCCGAAACTCGCCGAGAACTCCTCCTGCTGGAAGTCCTGGGGAAAGTTTTGAAACGGTATCAAATGGAATCTGCCCGTGCTCTTGGGAGGATTGCGCGGATTAGCGTACTTATTCATATCTTCAGTTGTGGTTTTTTTTCAAGAGGAGGTCAAATTCAGATGCTGAATTCGATCATAAGTTTTACAGGCGGAAGAAACACCGCCCAACGAATGGGGAGACATGCGGGGGTTTGCGCCCTGGTCGCGCTCCTTTCGCAGGGGTTCATCTCGACAGCGATGGCGATCGACGAACCCGGCGCGCAGGCGCGGCCCGAAATCGTATTTGTCTCCAGGCACCTCGGGAACTCTGAGCAGTCCGAACGTGACTCGGTGGTTCGTACCGCCAGCCGCGGACAGCTCCAGGCCATTGACTCGAACGGAGGAATCCGGACGCTCGTCGATGCCAGGCTCAACACCAATGACCAGTCAATCCCGATTGACGTCATGGACCCCGATGTTTCCTACAATGCCACTCACGTGGTTTTCTCCGGGTTCTCTTCGGTAGGGAACGGCTGGAGGATATTCGAGATCCATGTCGATGGCTCCGGCCTTCGCCAGCTCACGCATGATCTGCGCGAGGTCGATCTCGAGCAGTTCGGCGACAATGCTGAGAGGTTCCTGGGTCACGACGACCTCGACCCCTGCTACCTCCCTGATGGCCGTATCTGCTTTGTCTCGACACGCTACCCTGAGACGGCTCCCGATGGGAGAAAACGGGCAACCAACCTCTACGTCATGAACGCTGATGGCAGCGACATGCACCGGATCACCACAGAACGGTTCGGCGCTGACACGCCTACCGTCGACCCCTCGACCGGCCAGATCGTCTATTCGCGCTGGTGGAGGACTGCCCAGCTCATCGAAGAAGGGACGGGCGAAGAACCCGAACCGATTCGTCCGGGATCGCCCGGCTACACCATCGAGAGCGAAGGTGAGGAAATCGCGCCCGGTGTATCGCTCCCGACACCTGTCGATGCGAACGCTCTGCGGAATGTCGACGCCGAGGAATTCCCCGGCGTCAACAGCTGGTTCCTGTCCAGCGTAAACCCGGATGGAACCGGACTCGAGATGTTCTCCGGATTCCGGCTCGATCGCGAGGAGAGCCAGGCCTACAAGCCCAGCTTCACGCGCGATGGAAGAGCCCTCTCGCTCTTTATCCCCGTCACGCCGGTGATTGGAGAGCCCGCTCCCTTTGGAGTCAGGCTCTACACCCGCGGTGCGGAAAAACCCGAAGCGGTTGGCGGCCCCCAGGCTTTCCCTGGACAGACCCTCGACCGCGAGATCCCTCTTCTTCCGAACCTGCCGCCATTCCCGGGAGTCCCGGGCGAAGAGCTCCCTCCGGACTTCTTCGAGCTCGTCGAACAGGAAGCCGCGGAAGAGGTCCAGTTCTCCTACGAGAGTGCAGTTGAATTGCCCGACGGCAGCCTGCTTGTCAGCGCCGCCCCGGTCCAGGCACTCAACGAGGAAGGACTGCCGAGGGCTCGCCCCTCCCAATTCGACCTCTACATCATGGAGAACCCGTCGGCTGAAAATGCCGAAGCGACGATGAGACCCCTCCTCGAGCGCAGACGCACCGCCGAGCTGGATGCGACTCCGATTGTCGCTCGTGAGCTGCCCCCTGTGATCCGGGACCTCACGACCGACAGACTGACGAACTATATTCCGCAAACCGCCGAAGAGGCTGTTCGAATGAACGGCACCTTCCGGTTCATTGTCGAGAATATCCACTTCAACGCCCCTGTCGACTTCAACGTGCCTTCCTCCCCGCCGATCGGGCAGGACCTGGCCATCGAGTTCTACATGGCTCCCCAGGGCAGCAGCACCGAGGGGAATG
The DNA here is from genome assembly GCA_002708465.1 of Planctomycetota bacterium. Next base: position 17,741 of record PAOC01000025.1, on the reverse strand, counting down.
ACGAACCCGTCCTGATCCATCGCGAAGAGATTGGTCCCGATGGGCGAGTCGAGGCCGAGCTGCCAGCGGGTGTGCCGCTTTTTGAGGTCATCCGTACTCCCGAGGGCCATCTCGCCCAGGGCCGGGACGGCCAGGTCTTCCATGTCGGCGGCATGAACTTCGGACGTGAACACCGTACAGCTCGCTGTGTTGGCTGCCATGCCGGACACACCATGGTCGATGTACCGCAGGATGCCAGGGAGCTCAGGTTCACCAACCTGGCCCCGAGCGCCGCGATCCGCGCCAGTTCCGCCTTTGGCCGCGTACCTCCCCAACGTCCTCTTCCAGAGGTCGTTGATGCTGAAAACGAGATCATCGGCCTGCCCGGGTTCGCGCCCGGAGCCGTACCGGCGATCTTCCCGCCCCAGAACCTTGTCGACCGTTCGACAATGGCGATGGGTAACGAGTGGGTAGGCGCCGGGAGCCGAACCAACAGTATCGTCCAGATGCGTTGGCCGGTTCCGATTCGCTCGCGCCAGCTCGTGGTCCACGCTCCCGGCCAGGGCCCCGAGGTTGGAATCTTTGGCGAACGCAGCCAGGAGATCCGCGGCTTTGTCATCGAGACGACCCTTGGCGGAGAGACAGTCGAGGAGCGCATCGTGCGCCGCCGGCTGACCTCGGGCAACCGGATCACCATCGAGCTCGATCTGGAGCGACCCTTCGATGGCCTGACCATGACCATCGCCCAGCGGGATGTTGTCGGACTGTACGAGGGCGAGGCTGGCCCTGCCCTCTCGGAGATCGTCGTCAATGGTATGGTTGCCTCCGTCTCCACTGTTCCGACCGCGACCTTCCGCCGCGGCGACGCCAACTGTGATGGCAGCCTGAACGTTACCGATGCTATCGTCGTTCTCAGCCACATGTTCACCAACGGAAGTGACCTGTGCTGCGAAATGTCAGCTGACACCAACGGTGACAACACCCTGAACCTGACCGATCCCGTCTACTTCCTGAACTACCTGTTCAGGGCCGGCGGCCAGATCGCTCCTCCTGGAGAGGACTGCGGTACGGTAGAGCAGGGTGCTCTTTCCTGTGACATCCAGGTCTGTCCCTGAGGGGGTCTGATGTCTCGCGGCGATTTCCCGGGCTCCGTCCTCGCGGAGCCCGGGCGATCGTTCGCCCTTTCTCTCCCAGAACCCTACCTCTGGACCTTGAGCGTGGCGATCACCGGATCATGGTCGCTCACCTGTGAGGCGAACTCGCTGTTGACGTGGACAATGTCAACCTGCGCGCCTTGCGCCAGCGTCCCGGTTACCAGGATATGGTCAAGAGCCTGCGAGTTCCCCTGGAAGTTGTAGGTATACCGTTCGGTGGAGGGGAGAAGCTCCAACAGGTTCTGCAGTCCAGCCTTACCCTTGCCAGCGCTCTTCAACGGCTCCTCGAAGGGAAACTCGTTGAAGTCTCCCAGGACAACGACTCGGGCTCCGGGAGCGGCAGCTACGATCCCATCGACAACTGAGCTCACCAGATTGAACTGGGCCACCCGCCTGTCGAATCCACCATTCTTCGGCGGCTGCATGCTGCCGTACATTGGCGGACTGCCGAACTTGGAGGAGAGATGGTTGTTGATGACAAAGATACTCGACTCACCAAAGCGGAACTCACAGAACAGGGACTTCCTGCTGGACTCGAAAGCCGGTGAGTTGCCCCCCAGCCGAGATGGACTCGGCAGCTGACCCTGCTCGAGCTCTTTACGGACGACCAGCCTCAGCCTCGCTGGGTTAAAAAGAAAGCCTACGCGAATATTGCCTCCGGGTTGCCCCCCATCCTCCCCGTCTCCCGGATTGAGCTGCACAAATTCGTAGCCGGGGCCTCCAGCTGAGCTGATGGCTTCCACCAGGAGCCTGAAGCTGTCACCTGCATCTGCGCCCCCCTCCTTGCCGGGACCATTATTGTCCTGCATCTCCTGCAGGGCCAGGATGTCGGGCGCCTTGAGATTAACGACAATCTGGGCCGCAAGCTTCCCGGAACGTTCCTTATCAACCGCGGAGAAATTCAGCACGTTATAGGAGGCCAGGCTCAGCCGGCTCTGGCCTCCGCTGAGACTGGTCACCTCGGGCATCAGGCCCCGGTCTTCATGGCCAGGCGCATCGAGAAGCTTGAGCGCGAAGTTCCCAAAGCTGTAATCGAAAACGCCCCGGACTCCTGTCAGTACATCCCCCACGTTCCACTCATGAGACCGGCCCACCTGGAGCTTGATCCTCTCAGGATTCCTGTCGTCGCTACGCAAAAGGAGACCTCCGCGCGGAGTCCTGGGACCAAAGTCACCTCCTTCACCAGGGATAACCCAGACCTCGGAATACTTATTCGATGCCCCGACAACAACAGCCTCGTTGATCTCAACAAGCATCCCTTCAAGACTCTCATAGAAATCAAGACCATCCTGAGCGGGGTCGAAAGGAGTCGCCGGATTTTCCGGATCACCAGCTACGGAGTCGTCGTCGATGACCTTCCCTGGCGGAAGACGCCCACCAGCGCCAATCGACACAAAATCCGGAAGCGGCCGTTTCGAGGAGATGGGCCGCACCTCCTTCGCCTCGATCCCGGTCATGGGCAGATTGCCTGTCTTCTTGCCGCCGGGATAATATTCCGTCACCTTGCCGAAAACCGAGACCCGGTCTCCCCGGACCGGAACCGCTCCGTCCCTTCCGACATAAACTCTCAATGCCTCAGAAGTGGAATCATCCCTGTCAGGATCAGGGTCCTGCAGGAAGAAATGATCCTTGCCCGTGAAGGTAACGATTCCGACAACACCGGAGACCTGCCGGCCATCATAGGGCGAACGGTGCGCCCGGCCCTGGATCTCGTGAATCCGAACCCCACCCGGCTCGGGCAAACCTCCACAGGAAGAAATGAGCACGGCCATCGCAAGGCAGGCCAGGACGCCCATCAGCAAAGACACTCCAGTCCGAAATAACCGTTCACACATCAATCGACCACCCTCACCCCTGCATGATCCCGTCAATCTCCTCCTGGTCAGCAACTGCCGGCAGGCTCCAGTCCTCCTCGTAGCCGAAAACCTCGCGCACAGTCCTGGATCCGAAGCTGTCATCGAGGAGCTCAAAGTGTTCGGGGCCCACCAGGGCAGGATGCCTGACTCCACAGGCTCTGCTGAGTTGGAGAATCTCTTTTCGAAGAGCGACGACGTAATTGGCCAGGCGATGGGCCTTGGCCGTTGGGTCAAGCCCCCGCATCAGCCACTTGGACTGGGTCGCCACGCCCGTAGGGCAATGCCCCGTATGACAACGCTGCGCCTGGATGCAACCCACCGCAAGCATCGCCTCCCGGCCGACATTGACCATGTCGCAACCTAGGGAGAAGCCCAGCATGGCGCTGTCGGGAAAGCCCAGCTTCCCGGAACCGATGAAGACCACATCGTGATGCAGCCCCCGCTCGGCAAACTCCCTGTAGACCCGGCTCATGCCGATCTTGAAGGGCATGGCGACATGGTCGCTGAAAACCAGGGGGGCAGCGCCCGTGCCGCCCTCTCCCCCATCAACAGTTATAAAATCGACTCCTCGATTGGTCGTCGCCATCAGATGCGCAAGGTCTCTCCAGAACGAAATCTCGCCAACGGCCGACTTGATCCCGACCGGCAGGCCGCTTTCCTCTGCCAGCTCTTCGATAAAATCGAGCATCTCGTCAACATTGCTGAAGACCGTATGCGACGAGGGGCTGTGACAATCCTCACCAAGAGGAATCCCGCGGATCTCGGCAATCTCGGGGCTGACCTTGGCGGCCGGGAGGAGCCCGCCAAGACCGGGCTTGGCTCCCTGGCTGAGCTTGATCTCGATCGCACGGACAGGCCCCCTGGAACAGGTCTCCAGGAACATCGCCTTGTCAAACCCCCCATCGGACGCCCGGCAGCCAAAGTAGCCGGTGCCGACCTGCCAGATGAGCTCCCCGCCCTTCAGGTGATAGGGAGAAACTCCTCCCTCGCCAGTGTTGTGCAGGCAGCCGCAGATCTCCGAACCACAATTCAGGGCCTCGACCGCGGCGGCGCTCAGCGAACCGAAGCTCATCGCCGAGATGTTGACGATCGAGCCTGGGCGAAACGCTTTCTTTCGACCGCGTGAGCCTCCGAGAACCTTNGCGCAGGGCAGGGCATAGAGGTTCTCGTTGGCTCCTTCGCCCGCCCGCTCTTCCCTGACGGGAAAGGCGCTTTGCTTGATAATGAGNTAATTCGGCGATTTCTCAAGATCATCATCTGTCCCGAAACCGAAGTAATTATTCTGCTTCTTGGAGGAGGCGTAGACCCAGCGGCGGTGGTCCCGGCTGAAGGGGCGCTCCTCATTGTCGTTGGTTACGATGTACTGTCGCAGCTCAGGTCCCACCATCTCGAGGAGATAGCGCAGGTGCCCGATGAGCGGAAAGTTACGAAGGATCGCATGGTTCCTCTGCAGCAGGTCGTAGACCCCAACTACGAGGAGTAGAAGAACAACGATGAGTGCGACAATGGACCACATGAACGGGAATCCCGGATGCGGAGATGAACTTGACCAACTTACTAGATAGAATCCTATCGCACCTATGGGCCCATGTTTCAATCTCTATTTATTTTCTTACTCGCCCGTGAAGGCCGAAAATCGCTCCATGCGTACTCCAGCCATCCTCCTATTCGGATTGTTAGCGTCCCTCGGCTGCTCTCCCTCGCCAGAAGAATCGCGGCAGGGCAAGACAGAGCCTTCCCTGCCTGCGCCCACCGAAGACGCCGGAATCCGCTTCAAACGAGCCCGGGTCTTCTTACTCTCGGATTCCGACCGCAAAAGCCCTGAGCACCTGCTTGCCCCGATCATCGTCCACGAGACTGGAATCAGCTCCGAAGCGAAACAGCCGGGCTGGACCGGCGGCAAAGAAAAGGAACGGCGGGTTTATCTTCTGCGTTCCGAGGTACAGATCAACGGCGCGCCGCATCCCCAATTCGCCTACTGCTGGCGTTACGAGGCGCCCGACCGGCCCGCGAGAATCCTCCGTATGACACTCGATTCAAGCGGCTACCCGGCCATCTTCGAGGTGATTACCGGCGCTGGCGAGCTTACGGCCCTGTATGCCTCCAGAGGTATAGAAGAGGCCGCAGCGAAAGAGCAGGCCGCTGTATTACCCGGAAAGCAATACAGCATCGAAGGAAACTCCGAGGTCAAGGTCGCCGGGCTGGTTGAAGACGGTCCTGTGGCGATGGGACCCCTGGTCTATGTCTCGGCCGGCGATCGACGGATCGTCTCCTTGAGCTGCCGCTGCAGCCCCTCCAGGATCGACAAGGCTGATGACAGCCTTCGCTACGGGCTCATCACCTCTGACGGGTCGATTCCAGCCAGCGCGGAATTCGCGGCCAAGCTGCCAACCTCGGAGCAGGCTCTCCGCGCTCTCAGGATTCCGCGGGATTTCTGATAAACCGGTAATCAACTCTTCTGTCCTAACTACTTATATAACNGCCATTAAGAAATCTTCTTTACGGACATACGAGTCTTCTTGACGGCAGAAAAGTCAGCCCACAAGGACTTTACAGCCACTCTCGAAGTGTTAGACTGTGGGACTCCACCAAGGTGGAGCCACACCCCCGGAACCCGAAGTGGCCGGGGGGTACCGTTTTCCCAGAGGTATTTCCCGAAAGGACAGGTCCTCATGCCCAGGTACACCAAATTCTACTCTCAGGCCAAAGTCGGCACCAAGATGGCCAACGGCAAGATTTACGTCGACTACAAAAGTACCGATGAGCTCCGCCGGCTTCTTACCGCCAACGGCAAGATGTCATCACGCCAGCGCACGAAGCTGAGCTCGATGGTGCAGCGCCACTCCGCCACGGCCGTGAAACGCGCCAGGTACATGGCGCTCCTGCCCTACGAAGGCGACAACCGCTAAGACCTGCCCGTCAAGGTCATCCGCAGCTCCCCCGACTCTGAAGATCCGCCTACCCTTTTGCCCTGCGGAGTGTCCCGCAGCCTCAGTACGCCTTGGCGAAAACTGTCAAACGGCTACCCGGCTTGCCGGTGAAGATGCACTCCCCGAGATCTCCCGCTGCGTCGACCGGGATACAACGGGGCGTCACCTTCAATTCATTGAGAAGGTCTTCACCNCCGCCGTCGTCGGCAAAATAGGAAAGCGCGAAGCCGCCGGCAAAGCCGCCCTCTGCCTCGCTGGAGAAAAACTCCCTGAACTCATCAAGATTGTCGATGGTCCGCGTACGGTCCTCACGAAACTTGAGGGCCTTGTCATAGAGACTCTTCTGGATCTCACCAAGGATTTCGGGAACGCGNGTGACAAACTCCTCCCGGGAGACTCCGCTCTTGTCCTTCGGACTTAAATCCCGGCGGCCCATGAAGACGGAATCGGANGCGATATCTCGCGGCCCCACCTCGAGCCGAATTGGAACGCCCTTCTTGATGTGCTGCCAGACCTTCTCCCCGCCCCTGATGTCCCTGTCGTCCAGCTCAACGCGAACCTTCCCGTCGTCGTATTCACGAGCCTCAACCTCAGCCTTCAGCTTTTCGCAATAGCCCAGGACCTCCGAACGTTCATCGTCACCCTTGAAGATCGGGAGGATCACTACATGCCTGGGTGCCAGCCGCGGAGGCAGCACCAGCCCGTCATCATCGGAGTGGGTCATGATGAGGCCGCCGATCAGCCTCGTCGAGACACCCCAGGATGTGGTCCAGGCAAAAACCTCCTGGCCCNCCTGGTCGAGGAAGTTGATCTTGCAGGCCTTGGAAAAATTCTGCCCGAGGAAATGCGAGGTTCCCGCCTGCAGGGCCTTGTGATCCTGCATCATAGCCTCGATGGAGTAGGTATTCACGGCGCCCGGNAAACGCTCACCCCTGGTCTTTTCGCCCTTCACCACGGGCATCGCCATATACTCTTCGGCGAAACGTCCGTAGAGATCGAGAATCGCCTCGGTCTCCTCCACCGCCTCGGCTTCCGTGGCGTGAACCGTATGCCCCTCCTGCCAGAGAAATTCCGTGGTGCGCAAAAAGAGCCGGGTNCGCAGCTCCCAGCGAACCACGTTGGCCCACTGGTTGATCAGAATCGGCAGATCCCGATAGGACTGNACCCANTTGGAATAGGTCTCACCGATGATCGTCTCNCTGGTAGGCCTGACGATCAGGGGCTCCTCCAGCTCGCCCGCAGGCCTCAACCCTCCCTCGGGATCCGGTTCGAGACGATGATGGGTAACNACAGCGCANTCCTTCGCGAAGCCCTCGACGTGCTCGGCCTCCCTTTCCAGGTAGCTCATCGGAATAAACAGAGGGAAGTAGGCGTTGACGTGCCCGGTCTCCTTGAACATCCCATCAAGAACGCCCTGCATGTTTTCCCAGATGGAATAGCCCCAGGGCTTAATCACCATGCAGCCGCGTACCGGCGACACCTCGGCGAGATCCGCGGCCTTGATGACCTGCTGATACCACTCAGGGTAATCTTCCAATCGCATCGGGGTGATGGCGTTCTGCTGTTTCTTAGCCACTGCTCTTATCCCCGAGGCTGCCCTCGTGATCCGTTATCCAATCGATCTGCCCGAACACAGTCCGGAATCCCGAGAAATCCGACTCGACCGTGCCTGCTGGTTCAGCGNCTTNAANCAAANAAGCCCNATCAGCTTTAGCCGGCCACGGATTGTTTCTTCCTTGTGGCTGGCTTGACAATTCCAGCCTTCACCAGGGTAGCGTAGGCTCCGTTCTTGGTAANCGTACGCAATGCCCGGGTAGAAAGACGAACGCGAACCTTCCGGTTCANCTCGGGAACCCAGATGGTCTTCCATTGCAGGTTGACCTTGAACTGGCGTTTGGTTTTNCCAGTGGTTCTCAATCCGACTCCACCCTTGGCCTTGGGTACACCCCTGCGAGCGTATTTATGGCCGGAGGCCGTCTTTTTACCTGTTATCTGACAGACACGACTCATGGTCGTCACTCCTACTGTCTCAACTATTGAAGAATCGACCCTTGTACTTCATGAAGCCCGGTGATGCAAGAGTTTACGCCTTTTGGATGCGCTTAAATCCCCCCTGAAAACAGCTTCAGATCGACCGCCCTGCCTCCCTGCCCAACCTTTCAAAAGTGTTTGAATTTTAATGACTTAGAGCAATGCTGGCACCATCCGAAAAAATTCATTCCGCCAGGAATTCAGGCCGCACCCTCCATATCCGAATCGAACACCCTTACCTTCCCCCAGTTGGCCTTCTGCTCCTCGATAAAGCTGAGATGATCCGGAGCTTCCTGATAGGCGTCATGGCTGGCCTTATTGTCAAAGACAACCTGCAGCGCAACGTCGAAATCCCTGTCGTTCACCTCCCGGGCCAGCTCGGGATTCAACCGGCCCACCGCAAAAAAGACAACCCCGGGATGATCGCAAAGATATTTCTTGCAGGCTCCGACCAGGCAATCGACCGCCTCTGGCGAATTATCGTTCAAGGCGAAATAGACGTTATGCGCAAGCATGTGGATCTCCAATCGTATTTCGTAGTGTTCTGGAAAACCGAAACTTAAACGAGCAGGACGCTCTAATGCAACAGCCAGCTCGGCGATCTCTCCAAAACCAGCCGGTACTTCGCTATGATCTGTAGATCCTGAAAACCATCCTTTTCCAATCCGGTCCAGCATGAAAATCAGCGCCTGGCTAACCCATCCCGACATCCCCTGCTTCAATCTCTCGAGAGAGCATGCGGATTTCATCGAGGCGTCCCTGGAAGGAGTTCGCGTAAAGATCTGCAGGGACCGTGAAGAATTTACAGCTTCTCTCAACGAGAGCGAAATCGTTCTGGTCTGGACCTTCCTGCAGGAATGGTTCGCGCAGGCGCCGAAGCTCAGGTGGATCGTAACGCCGGCGGCGGGCCAGGATTACTTCCAGGTCGAGACGCCGAAGGGGATAGCGATTGACTACTGCAGTTTTCATGGAGAGATCATCGCGGAAACCGTCATCGGGATGCTGCTGGCGCACTGCCGTGGCCTGCGGGAAGCGGACCTGCTCACCAGGGCGAACCCATGGCCCAGGAGAGAGCTCGCCGCGAAACTCGTGCCGCTGCGCGGGTCGCGACTCACCATTCTCGGATTCGGAAGCATCGGTGCCTGGATCGCAAAGCTCGCCAAGCCCTTCGGCGTACGGATCACCGGAATCCGACGACAGCCGGACCCATCCCCGGAATTCTTCGAAGACGGCGACAAGCTCCTGGGGATCGAAAGCCTCGATGAGGCTCTCGCCAGCACGGACCACCTGGTCCTAGCCCTGCCCTCTGGCAAAGAGACCGACCAGCTCATGGATGAACGACGCCTGGGCNTGCTCCCGGAAAACGCNACNATCTCAAATNTCGGCAGNGGNAACNCTNTTGACGAAGNNGCCCTGNCCGCNGCCCTNCANGANGGGCGCCTGGCCGCNGCCTGGCTCGATGTCTTCCACAACGANCCNCTCGANGANNACTCNCCCCTGCGCTCCTGCCGNAANGCNTTCATCATGCCNCACTGCTCCGCGGTCTCGCCAAACTACCTGGAGCTGTTTTGCGACGAGTTCATCAATAAATTCAGGGCGCGCGGAGACCTCTAACCGAAACCAGGCTCAGGCAAGAAGCTCCCTGACCACCCGACCCTCGACATCGGTCAAGCGAAAATCCCGCCCCTGGAATCGGTGTACAAGNCGTTTGTGATCAAGCCCGAGGCAATGAAGGATCGTGGCATGAAGATCNTGTACATGAACCTTATCCTCCGCCGCNAAATAGCCGTACTCATCGGTCTCCCCGTAGGTAAAGCCCGGCTTGATTCCTCCTCCGGCCATCCAGACGCTGAAACCATGGGGATGGTGGTCCCTTCCATAGTTCTTGCCTCCTCCCTGGGCCATTGGAGTTCGTCCGAACTCTCCGCCCCAGACTACCAGGGTCTCATCGAGCAACCCCCGCAACTTGAGATCGACCAGCAACGCGGCGGCTCCCTGGTCTACCGCGGCGCATTGGCGGCGATGGTCCTTTTCAATCGTAGCGTGCTGATCCCAACCCGTGTGGTAGAGCTGCACGCAGCGAACCCCCCGCTCCACCAGCCGCCTGGCCAGGAGACAGTTATTGGAAAAAGATACCTGCCCGGGCTTCGTCCCGTAGAGCTCATGCACGCTTCGCGGTTCCTTGCTGATNTCCATCAGCCCGGGGACGCTTGACTGCATCCTGTAGCCCANCTCGAACGCCTCGATCCGGGTNCTGATTTCGGGATCGCCGATCCGGTCAAAATGACGGCTGTTCATCCAGCCAAGCAGATCGAGCTGGCGCCGGCGAACTCCCGAATCCACCCCGGGCGGGTTAGACAGGAAGAGCACCGGATCTCCTTTTGAACGAAACTGAACTCCCTGGTGCNGGCTTGGTAAAAAACCACTCCCCCAATAGTTCGTCAACAGGGGCTGAAGCTTCACACCGGAAACCAGCACCGTATAGGCGGGAAGATCGGAATTTTCGCTGCCGAGCCCCCAGGATAGCCAGGCCCCCATCGAGGGCTTGCCAAAGCTCACAAAGCCGGTGTTCATCATGGTCACGGCTGGATCATGATTGAAGGTGTCTGTATGAAGAGACCTGACCACCGAGATTTCGTCAGCCACCTTGCTGAGCCTTGGAAGAAGCTCGGAAACAACCGTGCCCGACTTCCCCCGCGGAAGCAGCTTGAAAGGGGACCCCTTCATCTTGGGTTCGCCGCTTTTGATCATCGCAAATTCATGGTTCCCGATGATTTCTTTTGGCATCGGCTTGCCGTTCAGTTTCCGCAGGAGCGGCTTATCATCAAATAGATCGACGTGCGAAGGACCACCTGACATAAAGAGGCTGATGACCCGCTTGGCACGAGGAGCGAANTGAGGAGCGNGCGATTCTCCCTTTTCTTTTTCAGACCCNGCCAGAAGAGAGGCCAGNGCGGCGGATGCGGCAAAGCTGCCGCCGCCGCAAAGAAAACGGCGCCGGGTCAATTCTTCGCGGATTGCAATAGCTTCAGGATTCGTGAACATCGGCCACCTTCAGAGCATGGGCGCAGAGGCGAAGCCCCCGAATAAAGAAGACAGCGGGAGCTTTCGTTACGCTGCGGAGTGTAGCAAAATAGTCGCCAACTGGTGAATGGCATTCGATCTACACCTTCAAGAAAATGAGAGGCCGACATGAAAAAAAACCACCTGCTGATTTTCTCCAGACTCCTGCTCATCACCTTGCTGACCTCAACCCATGCGGCCGGCTCGAACTGGCCTTCCTGGCGCGGCCCCAACGGCAATGGAACGAGTCCTGAGAAGAACCTCCCTGACAAGTGGACCACGACTGAAAACGTCGCCTGGAAAATCGACCTTCCCGGAGCGGCTGGCGCGACCCCTGCCATCTGGGAAAACAAGATCTTCGTCACCTCAGCCGCCGGAAATGAGCTCGTCCTGCTCTGCATCTCAACGGATGGAAAGATTCTCTGGANNAAACCCCTCGCNGGCGGAAACAAGAAGATACGCAACGACGAAGGCAACTCAGCNGCCCCCAGCCCGGCAACAGATGGGAAGCATGTCTGGACCTTCCTTGGGACCGGCGACATGCACTGCTTTGACATGGCTGGAAAAATGATCTGGGCGAAGAACCTCCAGAAAAGCTATGGCGCGTTTGACCACTGGCACGGCATGAGCTCCACGCCATTGCTGGTCGAAGACACCCTCTACCAGATGTGCCTGCAGATGGAGAACCCCTACATTGTCGCNCTTGATAANCTGACGGGAAAGGANCGCTGGAAGGTTGCCCGCGAAAGCGATGCCCTGCACGAGTCCCGNCACTCCTACGCCTCGCCGATCCTNTANCAGGATGGNGNNGAGAGACAGCTCCTGATCCACGGCGCCGATTACCTGAGCGCTCACAAGCTGGAGGACGGCAAAGAGCTCTGGCGTTGCGGCTCGCTGAACCCCAAGAAGGGCTACAATAANTTCCTGCGNTTTGTCGCCTCACCGGCCTGCGAACCGGGCCTGGTGGTGATTCCCTCAGCCAAGAACAAGCCAGTCCTCGGAGTGAAGCCTGATGGCAAGGGCGACATCAGCGAATCAAAGTCCCAGCTCAGGTGGCGGCGCGGGCGCGACACATCCGACGTCCCCACACCCGTGATCGACGATGGACTTCTTTATCTTGCGCGGGAAAACGGCGTGCTGATCGTCATGGAAGCCATGTCCGGGAAGGAGGTCTACCTAAAGCGTGTTCATCGCAATCGCCAGCGAGCCTCCCCGGTCATAGCCGACGGCAAGCTCTACCTCGCAGCGCGCCATGGCGAGGTCTGTGTGCTCAAGCTCGGGCGCGAATTCAAGGTCATCTCACGCAACGTCATGGGAGATGGTATCGCCGCAACCCCGGCCATCTCAGGAGGCCGAATCTACCTGCGCACCTACAAGGCTCTCTACGCCATCGGAAAGTGAAGCGCGCCATTGGCTGAGGTTCCCTATTCCCGGGTGATCGCCTCGTCGAGGTTCAACAGGGTGGAGGCGAGAACAGTCCAGGCGGCCAGCTCCGCGCCGGCGGGAGTTTCCCCTGTCCCCGGGTTGACGCTGGCAGCGGCCTGCGGATCCCCCTTGTAGCGCTCTGCCAGATCGCCAAGCATCGAGCTGAATGCTGTCGCCTCCACGGTCGAAGGTAGCCGGGAGAGGGAGATGAGGAAGGCCTCCTCGACTCGTTTCTTCCTTCCCCCTGGAACCTCACTGAGAATACGAATGGCGAAGGCCCGGGCCGCCTCAAAAAAGACCGGATCATTCAGCGTGACAAGAGTCTGGATCGGCGTGTTGGTGATGCTCCTCGAAACGGTGCAAACCTGCCGGCTGGGAGCATCTAGAATCCAAAAGGAAGGATAGAGCGCCATCCTCTTCCAATAGGTATAGAGTCCCCTGCGATAGAGATCCCGCCCCTTGCTCGTCAGCCACTTACCGCTATCCTTCTCCTGGCCCTTCTCACTCCAGTAATCACCCGGCTGAACCGGAAAAACACTCGCTCCACCGATGCGGCGGTCGAGGAGTCCGGCGGCGCTCAACGAGAGATCACGAAGCTGCTCCGCCTGGAGGCGAAATCTTGCGGACCGACCGAGCAGGGTGTTGAAAGGATCCGATTCCCAACGGGCCAGGGTACTGGAAGATGACTGGCGATACGTTTCCGAGGTGACGATGAGGCGGTGGATCGTCTTGAGATCCCAGCCGGAATCAACGAACTCGCAGGCCAGCCAATCGAGCAGTCCCGGGTGAGTTGGAGCTTCTCCCCGCAAGCCGAAATCACCGATCGTTCGCACCAGCCCGTAGCCGAAATATCTCTGCCAGATTCGATTGACTGTCACCCGGGCGACCAGGGGGTTTTCTCCGCTAACCAGCCAGCGTGCGAAGGCCAGCCTGTCAGCTGGCCCGCGGACATCTCCGCCGCGGAAGAGCTCCGGAATGCCGGGCATCACCTCGCTACCTTTTTCACGAGAATTACCCCTGATGTGAATGTGGGTCTTGCGCCTCTCCTTGCCCTCAATCATGACCTGGGCGGTAACCTCCGTACCCTTGAGTTTTTTCACGCGAGCTGGAATCCCCGCGAGCTCTGAGCGAATCTCCTGGAGCCTCAAATCAACGCCCTCTGAAAAATTTCTGACCAGTGCCTTCTCGCTCTCATCACGCAGCTCCACCTGCTTCTTCAACGCGGAGATGACTCGAGCAGGCGGCGCGAGCAGGCCTTCCATATTTTCAAAGGCCCTGGAATAAAGTCGGACATCGGCCAGGGAGCCCTTGAGGAAGAACTCATCCGGATGCTCGGACTTCGTGTACCCCGCCCCGATCGCCAGCCGCCGGGAGCTGACCGCGACCTGGCCGGGAATCTTGTCGACAAGCTTCGCCTTCGAATCGAGCTCTCCGTCGATGAAGAGCCGGAAGGACTTGCCCGCGTCGAAGACAGCGGCAACGTGGTGCCATTGTCCATCGTTGATGGGAAAGCTGGAATGAACCTGTCCTCCACTCCAGGCGGCGGCGCTGGCCGACACCCAGGCGAAGAGATGCCCCGGGCTGCCGTTCTTGTCGCCTTCACCTCCGATGCCGAAAACGAAGGAGCGCTGCCCGGCAACCCAATCGTATTTGGAGACAATATCCGCGACAGCTGATCGCGTCCTGACCCAGGCCGCGATGGTGAAGCTGCCGGTGAGATCGAGGCGTTCATCTTTCCCCGCCTGCAGGGCGCTCCTGCCATCCAGCTCAATCGCCTGGCCCGAAAGCGAGGCCGGCCCCTGGACCCATTTCGGAGCGCCCCCATGCAGCTGAAGCCTGCCATCAGCCCCGGAGGCCGCGCCTAACGAGCCCGACAGCTTCCAGGCGGCCCGCGCGCCTGGCGCCCTCGCAACAAGCTCCCTGGCCTTCTCTGGATCGTATGAAACATCCGAGAGCTCCCTCACCCGCCGGGCTTCAAGCTCTTTCAGAAAGGTCTCTCTTCCAGACAGCGCATCGAACAAGGCCTGCTGCTCCGGCAAGGGAACCTTCAGCCGCGGACCATGGACGCCGTAGCCCTCTCCGTAATGTGGAATATTGTTGAAGAAAGCGAAGACCCTGTAGTAGTCGCGCTGGGAGAAGGGATCATATTTATGGTCGTGGCATTCGGCGCATTCCAGAGAGGTTCCCAGCCAGACACGACCGGTGGTATTCACCCTGTCAACCACGCCTTTAACCCGAAACTCTTCCTTACGTGGATTGTTGCCAAGGGCCTGCATGGAGTTACGGTGAAAACCCGATGCCACCTTCTGTGAAGGGGTTGAACCCGGCAGCATATCACCCGCCAGCTGCTCAACAGTGAACTGGTCAAAAGGCATATCAGCGTTGAGAGCGTCGATAACCCATTGCCTGTAAACCCACATCTCCCGCGGCTTGTCTGCGGCATAGCCGGTGGTGTCTGAGTACCTTGCGGCATCCAGCCAGTTCTGCGCCGAGCGTTCACCAAACTGTGGGGATGCCAGCAGGCGATCCACGGCCTTATCCCAGGAACCCGGACCGGAATCTTCGAGGTGTCGGCGAACAGCTGACGGTTCTGGAGGCAGGCCTGTGAGATCGATGCAGAGCCTGCGCAGAAGCGTCGTCTCACCCGCGGCCGGAGCTGGCCTCCGCTTCGCCCGCTCCAGCCGGGCGAGGACAAAGACATCGACCGGATTTCTTATCCAGGCGGCATCCTTGACCGGTGGAAGCGGCGGCCTCACCGGTTTCCTGTAGGCCCAGTGCTCCTTCCATTCAGCCCCGGAGTCCACCCAGCCGCGAAGGAGGGTCACCTCGGCTGGAGTCAACTCCAGCCCTGAGTCTTTCGGAGGCATGATTTCCTCATCATCAGTGGATTCGATCTTCTCGATGAGCAGGCTCTCCCCGGCCCTTCCAGGAGCCACCACCGGTGAGCCCGCGCTTCTTCTGCTGAAAATTCCGGCCGAGGTGTCAAGCCTCAGCTTCCCCTTTCGCTTGGCCTGGTCCGGTCCATGGCAAGGAAAGCACTTTCCGGCAAGAATCGGCCTGATATCCTCAAGAAAATCGACGGCATCAACCCCCTCCCCACGAACAGCGGGAATGGACAACGCCGCGAAGAGGTAGCTCGCCAGGGTTAGGAAGCGCATGGCCCCATATTAGCTGACAGAACCCCGTTGGGACAATCCCACAGATACCTTTCACCCACGGCGATCCGTACCAACAGTGGCGCTGACCTGCTATGCTTGTAGCCAGTATCAGGCCAGAGGCAGGTGCAAGATGAAAACCTACCGTATAGCTGGAGCGCTTGCGGCAGCGGTCCTTTTTTCAGGCGGCGCTCTACCATCAGAAGAACAGTTCAACCTGGAGCCCGCCTCGCTCGCCCAGCTCGAGAAGGCAGTTCGATCGAGAGGCGACCCGGCCAGGGGCAGGGAGATCTTTCTCGATACTCGCGATGCTCAATGCGCCAATTGCCATCGCATCCAGGGAGTGGGCGGTCATGTCGGACCGGCCCTGGGCTCCATCATGGAAAGGCTCGATATCCGTCAAATTGCTGAAGCCCTGATCGCCCCCTCCAGGAAACTGACCGGGGGCTATGAGACCTACACCATCGCAAGGACCGACGGAAAGATACTGAGCGGACTGAAGCTCAAGGATTCAGGCAACCAGCTCCTCCTGCGGGACGGCCTCGGCAAAGATACCGTCATTCAAAAAGAACAGATCTCCAGGATCGAAAAAAGTCCCGTGAGCCTCATGCCCGCCCGCCTCGTCTCACGCCTGAGCCGGAAAGACCTCGTCAACCTTATCAGCTTCCTCAAGAATCCCGCCGCTCAGCTCAAGCTGAATGGCAGGCTGAGCAGGGCATGGATCACCGGCCCCTTCAGCCGGTCGATCAGCAGGACCGAACCGTTTGAAAAGAATCCCGACCCTGCGAAGGTGGCTGTCAGCTCGACGGGCAAGCTTCTGCAGTGGAAGCTGATCAATGCCCGCGCGGATGGCCTCATCCAGCTTGCCGGACCGGTCGCGGCAAAAAAGAGTTCAGCCTACATCCTGGCCCTGATGAAGTCGGACAGGGAGCGTGAGGCTGTATTGCGGCTGGATCACTCTTCCGGAATGCGCCTCCTGGTCAACTCGGAAACCGTCTACAGCTCAAGGAATCCAGCCAGGAACAGCCGCCTTTCGATTCGCCTGCGGAAGGGCTGGAACACCATCCTGTCGAGAGTTTCGAACCCCACCGGCGACTCAACCCTTGGCATTCGTTACGAGCCTGCCAGGGGGCTGAGGCTCACAGCCGACCGTCAGGACTGAATTCCCGGGCGGGAGATCTCCAGCTTCCACAGACTTAGGTTGGACACTTTGGCTGCTGTGAATTACCTTGTCTGAAGTCAGAGAGTCAACAAAACGAGATCTTCCACAGGAGCGGAAAGAATGAACCAGAGATCGGATCGTCGTGATTTTCTCAAAACCAGCTCTCTTGCCGGATTCGGAATGCTGCTCAGCGGCAGCAGCCTGGTCCACGCAGGCGGGGCTCCAAGCGAAAAGCTCAACATCGGCTGTGTCGGCACCCAGAATCGCGCCTCGGCTAATATCGGCGGGGTTCGGTCGCAGAATATTGTCGCTATCTGTGATACCGACCAGAACTACCTCGACCGCCGCCACCGCGACTTTCCCAAGGCGAACAAATACAACGACTACAGGAAGCTGGTCGACCAGAAGGACATCGATGCCATCGTCGTCAGCACGCCTGACCACATGCACGCCCCGGCCACCGGCGCGGCCCTTCGCTCCGGACGGCACGCCTATTGCGAAAAGCCCCTGGCCCATACGGTCCACGAGGCACGGGTCATCGCCGGGCTTGCGAAAAAACATAAGAGAGCGACCCAGCTCGGCACCCAGATCCATGCCGGCGGCAACTACCGCCGCGTGGTCGAGATCATCCAGAGCGGTGCGATCGGCGACGTTATAGAGTCCCACGTCTGGGTCGGAAAGTCCTGGAGCGCTGGAGACCGTCCCGCGCCGGCGCCGACCCCTGCCCACATTCATTTCGATCTCTGGCTCGGGCCCGCCCGTGAACGTAAATACCACCCCAACCTGCTGCCGGCCAACTGGCGCAGGTGGTGGGAGTTCGGCGGCGGCACCCTGGGCGACATGGGCTGTCACCATATGGACCTGAGCCACTGGGCTCTCAAGCTGCGCCACCCGGTCGCCGTCTCAACCAAGGGCCCCCCGGTCCACGCTGAGGGCTGCCCCTCTGGACTCCACGTAACCCTGGAGTACCCCGCGCGCGGCAAGCT
>PAOC01000007.1 GCA_002708465.1 Planctomycetota bacterium | reverse complement strand
GGCCGCGAGCAGCTTTTCAAGCCCGTTCCCACCCGCCTGTCCTGGCTCTACACCNCGGGCGCGCTGGCGCTNTTTTTCTTCGCGNTCCAGTTCTTCACNGGCTGTCTNCNGCTGACGGTCTNCGTTCCGGAGGAGACGCTGGCGTTCAGGTCGGTCCAGACCATCGAATACCATGTCAGGCTCGGCTGGCTGATCCACCAGATGCACTCCTGGGGNGCGAGCTTCATCATCACAGTCCTGCTGCTGCACATNCTCAAGGTGCTCTGGTATGGCTCCTACAAGCGGCCAAGGGAATTTACGTGGTTCGTCGGCATGCTCCTGCTGGGGCTCTCCATGACCTTCTGTTTCTCAGGTTACCTGCTTCCCTGGAACGACCTGTCGTTCTGGGCTACCCGGGTCAGCCTGGACGCGGTCAAGTCCCTGCCCGTGATCGGCGAGCCCTTGAAGGAGCTGATCTGCGGTGGTAAGGATGTTTCCGGAGCCACCCTCGGCAGGTTNTTCTCGCTGCATGTGATCATCCTGCCCNTGCTGCTGCTGGCGACAGTTGGTTACCACCTTGCCTTGATCTCCTGGAAGGGGATCTCTCCCAAGACGACCGTNACCGAGGAGGNNGAGNTGGGGAACAAGGCNGCGCTGGCCAAGGNCGGNAGCGAGCCGTTCTTCCCNCGCCAGGTCTACAGNGANCTGATCGCCTGCAACATCGGCTTCGCTCTCCTGGTGACCTTCGCCACCTGGTGGCCCTGGGGACTNCGGGTCGCCGCCGATACGCTCAACACCCCGGAACACATCAAGCCCGAGTGGTACTTCCTGCCGATGTATCAATTCCTGAAGTACTTTGACAACAATCTCTACTCGGCGTTGCCGTTCCTCCAATCCTGGGGGGTTAACCCGGCCTTCCTGGGGGTGCTGATGATCAACCTGGTCGGGCTCGTGCTTTTTCTGCTGCCTGTGCTTGATCGCAGCAAGGAGAAGAAGATCACCCGGCGCCCGATCTTCGCCTCCATCGCCTTCCTGTTTCTTCTCGGCGTGGTCGGGATGGGGGTCCTGGGTCATCTCTCCGAAGAGGAGCGCTGGGGCTATAAATTCAGCAGCAAGGGTTATCCCACNCGTGTGAAAGAGGAAGACAAGCCTTCAGCTGGCGAGGCGGTGGAGGACAAAGCTTCGGAAGAGGCTTCCGGGGAGAACGAAGAAGGCGGTGGAGGGGGNNCCCTCGAAGNTGAGCCCGCCACGCCTGTCTCGACGCGGGAGGATGGTCTCCCCGATGGCGGAACATGCGCAAGCTGTCACGAAGACGAGCAGGAGGACTGGGCAGGCAGCGTGCATCATGCAGGCGGTGTCCAGTGTGTGAATTGCCACGGTGGAATAGACACCANGCCGCCCGAGCAGTTCCTGGCAGCCCTGGAGCTGCTTTTCAAGGCTGACGAAGCCGCGAAGAAGGCTGAAGAGGAAGAGGCCAGGAGAGAGGAAGAGGCCAGAAAGAAACGGGCTGAGCAGGAAAAGGCCGAGAAGGAGAAGGCCGAAAAGGAAAAGGCTGAGAAGGGAAAGGACGAGAAGGAAGAAGAGTCTTCGGCTGAAGAGAAAGAAGAGAGCGAAGAAGAAAAGCCCGCGGAGGATACGCCTGAAAAACCCGCTGGGGACACCCCTGAAAAGCCACAGGAAGGCAGCGCTGATGGAGAGAAACCTTCAAAGACGGAAGGAGATCCGAAGGAAGGGGATGAAAAATCGGAGGAACCCGAAGAAGAGGAGGAACCTCCGGAGCCGAGGCTTGATATCAAGTGGCATCGCAGNATCGAGACCCCTGAGCAGAAGAGATTATTTATCTATGCTCACCAGGGGATACTGGTTGATTCCAGGGGGCGTCCCGATCATCCCGACGATGATGATCTCGAGGAGGCCGGCAGGNTCTGTGGTCGTTGCCATGCGGAGGTCCTGGAGCATTATCTCGCGGCCAGGCTTCCAACCTCCGGGGGAGATTCCGAGGGAGAAGACACGGGCACGGCCCATACCAATGCCTGTTGGGATTGCCACGATAATCACGAGGTGCACAAGCCCGGTGATGAGCAATGGGATGATGGCTACGCCGACGAAGACGATGACTTGACCAAGCCTTTCATGCAGATCAGGAAGCAGCTTGACGGTCTCGCAGTTGAACTCGCTGAGACAGGGAAGACGATCAAGGCGTTGGAAGATTCAGGCTATCCAGTCGACGGGAACGTAGAGGAGAGCCAGCGCTTCAAATCATTGGAGCAGAGGGCCAGTCAGCTCCGCCCGGCCGTCCATCGTCTTGATCCAGATCTCGTGGCTAAGGGAGTGGAGGGTATTTCAGAGGAGCTCAAGATTCTTTCCGATGAGATCGAGCAGAGAAAGACGGGTCGCGAGAAGGCCGAAAAACAGGTCGTTACCTGGAGCTGGATTGTCGCGGGGNTCTTCAGCCTGCTCTGNGGCATCAAGCTCTTCAAGGTCGGCGACATGGAGCCGGCCGCTGAGCCTGCCCCAGGCAAGCCGNGAAAATCAAGCCAGCCGAAGNNGAAAAAGCCTTCGGGTTCCGGTCGGAAGCGAAAATCATCGAGCTCTTCCGGGAAGAAGAAGTCTTCTAAGAGCCGGGACGTTTCGGATTTCCAGANCGAGCGCGANGCCTTGCTCGACCCTCTCGATTCCGACGACGAGAAGTAGGCCGCAGGCCAGGCGCNCTCAGGNCCCCTGGGAGCTTTCCGCATCCCATTTCTGNAAGGCGCGCCCGATCTGCCGTACAGCCTGTTGCAGGCGCGGGCGGTTTTCNATCAGGGCGAGGCGGAGGTAGCCTTCGCCTTCNGGTCCGAAGCCGATTCCGGGGGCAACGGCCACCTCGGCATCTTCCATCATGCGCCTGGAGAATTCCATGGAGCCCAGCGAGGCATATTTCTTCGGCAGCTTTGCCCAGACGAACATCCCGGCTCGGGGGCTGCTCACGTCCTCCCAGCCGATGCGGGCCAGGCCGTCAAGCAGGACATCCCGGCGCTCCTGGTAAAGCAGAGCCTGTTCTTTTACCAGGTCGCCGCAATGACGCAGGCCGATGATCGAGGCAATCTGGATCGCCTGGAAGATTCCGTAGTCGTAGTAGCCCTTGATCTGCCCGAGAGCCTCGATGACCCGGCGGTTGCCGACGCAGTAGCCGATTCTCCAGCCCGCCATATTGAATGATTTTGACATGGTGGTGAACTCGCAGCCGANCTCCTTGGCNCCNGGNGTGGANAGGAAGCTGGGAGCCTGGTAGCCGTCGAAGGNNATCTGGCTGTAGGCGAAATCATGNACNACNGTCAGGNTGTGGCGNCGNGCCAGNCCNACNACCTCCTCGAAGAAGGCCGCCTCGACAGTGTGCGCGGTCGGNTTGTGGGGGTAGTTGAGNAAGAGCACCTTNGGCTTGTTGTCCATNTTNGTGCAGGCNTCGTCTACCTGGCGGAGGAATNCNTCATCGTCCTCGACCGGGACTCCCAGGCATTCGCCNCCGGCNATCACNACNGCGTAGGNATGAATCGGGAANGAGGGNGTCGGCACNAAGGCCAGGTCGCCGGNGCCCAGCAGNGCNAGGCACAGGTGGCTGAAGCCTTCCTTGCTTCCGATGGTCGCGATGACCTCGGTTTCCGGATCGATATCGACGTTCCAGTTTGATTTGTAATATTTCGANACCTCGCGCCGCAGGTTGTAGAGNCCCGAGGCCGCGGAGTAGCGGTGGTTCCGGGGATCCTTTACCACCTCGCAGAGCTTGTCGACGATCGGTTCGGGAGTGGCATCGGTCGGGTTGCCCATGGCCATGTCGATGATGTCGATCCCGTCNCGTCTCTTGGAATCTTTGAGCGAGTTGATGGTNCCGAAGAGGTAGGGAGGCAGNCGGTCCATCCTCTGGCTGAATTGAATAATATTTTCTGACATAGGTCTCTGGCAGGCAACTGGACTGCAGAACGGGCTGGAATTTAAATTTTCCGTAGTCCCGATCATACAGATGCGGGCGNNTTCCCTATTCTCTTTTCGCCAGATGGGGCTAACTTTCTTTTGAATACTCCACCTTTTCGGAACAAATCGTCACTCTNGGCGGTTTTTNTCCTGAAGTCACCGNCCGGGGNNCGCCCCGGGAAAGGGGATTTCTATGGCAGGCNGTTGCTGATGCTGCCATAAATGGTCGTANCTGAAGAAAAACAGTTTGTTCCTGNCAATGGGTCCTCGCAGGGNTGCTTGCATGGCTTGGACCGGAGAGCNTTCTTTGCCGTTTAATAATATTCCAGCTGTCGAGATNGCTCCGGGATGTGGNATTGAAGAAGCCGAAGAGAAGGTGNGTGCCGTNTTTGANGATGCGGNCCTTGGGTTTGNCAGCATCCGGGATATCAACTCCAGGCTTCCCTGCGCNGANCTCTGCNGGTTCTACGAATCCAGGGTTGATGGGGAGGTNCTCATCAGTGTCGTCAGCATCGGNTCCTGGGAGGAGAACGAGACGCTGAACGTATTGAACATACTGGTCGGCTTGCGGCTCAATCCTTATCCNCGCGGNAGAAATGTCCGANTGNGTTTTTTCTCCGCTGAAGAGGTTCCNTCGGTCTTGCTGCTCATCGGNGGGNNCACGGTCTTNGGNGAATTCGAGGCNCGNGCCTGTCTTGTTGCCCGGTTCGGGGAGGATATTCGCCCCGAAAATTGCCAGCAGATGGGCGCGGCCGGAATGCATNTGGTGCATTCCGTTCTTGGNACGAAGGTGAGCCTGCTGNCCNCGGAGTCGCCGGATGCNCTCGAGANGGCNGTCTGTGACACCNTTGAGCGCGANGGGCAGCCGGNGGCTGAACCGCTCAATTCTATGATNCTGNTNGGCTGCCTGTTCGGGGAGATCGTTCGCNGCCAGGTGGAGCTNGCAAGCTCCTGGCTGCCTCTTCCCCAGTTCCAGCCCTGGCCAGCGGTGGTTTTTACGCGNGCGGAAAANTCAGATGGAACCGANAGCGTCGCCTTCAGCCCGATCGCCCACATNGGAAGCCTTCTCAAGAGCCGTGAGAGGGGNNCCCTGGGCCGCTCTNTAGAGGAACTTAAATCGACCTGCCGGTAGTTGATGTNGTCGGGAGTCTCTGTTTAAATCCGTTTGACTGCTCAACGGCAGTAACTATAATTTGTCAGTCTTCGTGAAACAGTTCACGGAAGATCTGCAACCCCTTTAATTGCAAGATTTTCCGTTTTTATTTCAGTTNCGATGGAGTGAAGGTCGTGACGGGGGTCGCCGGAGATTCTGAACTATCCTCCAGCCCTGGAGGNATGGANCCCNAGGAGGGGAAGCAACAGCCAGNCGCAGGCAGCGNAAGCGANNTGGCCAGAGAGGATGTTCGTGCCGTATCCGTACCGCCGCGCAAGGGCGGCAGGACGTTTCTCGAGCTCTTCCCNCAGCTGTTCGGTATCCCTTTTCTNATCGTGATCGTCCTGGTNCTCGTCTGGGTNTTCTTTGGAGCGATCGCCAAGGACAACCGCAGCGTGGCNGACCTGCTCAGGGATATCCAGGCTGGCGGCGGNCATTCGCGTTTGCAGGATGCCAAGGCGTTGGCAGACCAACTGGTCGCGAAGCAGGCAANNGGCGAAGANCCCTACCTGGGACCGNGGGAGACNAGCCANCTCCTNCANCTGGTTGAGAACGCCTCCTCCGGTGAGGATCAGCTCAGGATATTCCTGGTCGTGGCCCTTGGGCGATCCGGNCAGCCCCAGCAGGCCGTCCCCTTTCTTCTAGGGCAGCTTGCGCAGCAGAATATATCAGTCGAACTCAGGCAGGCTACGATTGCCGGATTAGCCTGGTCAGGTGATCGCAAGGCGATCCCTGCCCTCCTCGACGAGGTCGAGGTGCCGGGGAGCCCCAGAGCCTGGGGGAGTCGGTTCCTGGCCATCGGCGGCGTGGTGAACATCTTGATTCGTAATGGTCCCGATCTCGAAAAAACTCTCGCCGATGACCCCCAGGCCAGGGCCGTTCTCGATAAGCTCAAGGGCCAGGTGAACGATCAGCGCAAGGAGATCTCCTGGAATACGGCCTTCTGGCTGGCCCGGCATTTCGGTGATGATTCCGGCGCATCGATTCTCGAGGAAATCCTCGACTNGGATTTTCTTGACGGGGTGCGGGGAGATCACAATAGGGGCTTGACTGTTCAGCAGAAAGAACGCTGGATGTGTCAGGCTCTCGACGGCCTCTACAGGCTCCGGGGCTCTGAATTCAGGGATGTGCTCCTGGAGAAAAAAACCGACCGCAGCCTGGCGGTGAAGGACAAGGCCCTGACACTGCTTGAGCTATTGGATGACAAAGACACATGAGTGAGACTAACGACAAGGGCAGGCGTTCTTTNCTCGCCGCGGTAAGTACGGGCTGGGCCCTCTTCACCGCTGCCAGCGTTGCCGGTCTCGGTATGTGTGTTCGCTTCCTGTTCCCCAATGACACCTTCGAGCCGGCCACAAAATTNAAGGTTGGCTATCCGGCCGATTTCGCGGCCTCGAACGAGGGTGTCGTCGACAAGCGCTACAAGACACGTGGGATCTGGATTGTCAGGACCCTGGATGGCTTCTTCGTTCTTTCTACGGTTTGTACCCACCTGGGCTGCACGCCGAACTGGCTGGAGACCGAGAAGAAGTTCAAATGTCCATGCCATGGAAGCGGCTTCTATTCGAGCGGGATCAACTTCGAGGGGCCGGCTCCGCGGCCGCTGGAGAGATTCAAGGTCAGCCTCGCCGCTGACGGGCAGCTCGAGATCGACAAGGAAAAAAAATACCAGCAGGAAAAGGGACAGTGGAATGACCCTGATTCGTTCCTGAAGATGGAGTACAGCGTATGACGATGGACCGCTTTCCAACCAGGCGCAGAGCCAGCCGGCGGTTCTCCTTCGCCATTCGGTATTCCGGGTGCAGGGTAGACTGGAGGGCCGCGCCATGAGCCTCATGAAATTCATCACGGATAGCCAGATCTGGAAATCTATTTTCAGGCATAAATATCCTGACAATCCCAGGGACCAGGCGCTGGCGGTCTTGTCGAACGTCTTCCTGCATCTGCACCCCATCAAGGTACGCAAATCCGGCGTTCGAATGAGCTTTACCTGGTGTATGGGGGGCTTGACCTTCTTCCTTTTCCTGGTAGAGACGATCACCGGTGTGTTGCTGATGTTCTACTACAGGCCCGTGGTGGAATACGCCTACAACGATATCAAGGCTCTCAGGGACCACGTCCCCATCGGAATCATGCGTGAGCTGCACAGGTGGGGCGCTCACCTCATGGTCATCACCGTCTGGCTGCATATGCTGCGGGTATTCCTTACGGGCTCCTACAAGCCTCCGCGTGAGTTCAACTGGAATGTCGGAGTCATCCTGCTGGTGCTGACCCTGCTGCTGAGCTTTACAGGCTATCTTTTGCCGTGGGATCAGCTGGCGATCTGGGCGATCACGGTTGGAACCAACATGGCGCGAGCGACGCCGCTTATGGGACACGAAGGTCCCGGCGCGGCCTTTATCCAGCTTGGCGATGTTTCACTGGTAACCGCCGGAAGTGATGTCCGGTTCGGCCTGCTTGGCAGCAAGACGGTCGGAGCGGCCACCCTGCTGCGTTTTTATGTCCTTCATTGCATCGCGGTTCCGCTTGGAGCCGGCCTGTTGATAGCGGTGCATTTCTGGCGGGTCCGCAAGGATGGCGGCATTTCCGGCCCGATGTAGTTTTCATTAGAGAAGAATCTTCAACATGTTGGCGTTGCTAGTTCCACACCTGCCGGAGTTCATCAAGAACTTCATCGATGGCCTGCTCGAGCCGACGATGTATTTCGTCCTCTCCGTGGTCGGGTTCTGGGCCATGATCCAGTTCAGGTCTTTCTGGACCCGGGGCTGGTTCATAGGCGGCTTCTTCGCNTTCACAATCGTCTTTTATTTCTGGAGCCTCACAGATGAGAATTTCAAGCTCATCGTCGGTAAACCGGATAACGTACCGATCACGATCCTGTTCTTCTCGCTGGCCTTTCTGCTGTGGGTCGCTTTCAGAAAGATGGTCATCAATGACCGTCTGATCGACAAGGGGTTGCCGACTTTTGAGCATCGCGAGTCCAGTCGCCGGGTTTATTGCTGGCCTGACCTTGTCTACACCGAGTTTCTCGCGATGATTCTCTGTACCGTGCTCCTGCTGGTCTGGGCCTACTATCTGAAGGCCCCCCTGGAGGAGCCGGCGAGCCTGGTCAAGACGCCCAACCCATCCAAGGCGCCCTGGTACTTCCTGGGTTTGCAGGAGATGCTGGTTTATTACGACCCCTGGTTGGCCGGGGTGGTCTTCCCGACCTTCATCATCAATGGTCTGATGGCGATTCCCTATATCGACATGAATCCGAAGGGCAGCGGCTACTACACTTTTAAGGAGCGCCGCTTCGCTATCTCGACCTTCCTGTTTGGCTTTATCGTTCTCTGGGTGACCCTGATCATCCTTGGAACTTTCCTGCGAGGGCCCAATTGGAATTTCTTTGGACCCTATGCCTATTGGGATCCCCACAAGGTCGAATCTCTCAACAATGTCAACCTGTCCGAGTATGTTTACCTCGAGTGGCTTGGACGGGCTCTGCCGTCCAACATCCTTCTGCGTGAGCTGCCGGGCTTCCTGACGATCATCGCCTACTTCGCGGTCCTGCCGCCGCTATTGGCCAACCTGGTGTTCCGCAAGATGTACAAGGACCTGGGCTTTATACGCTACCAGACGATGGTCTTTTTCCTGCTCTGCATGGCGGCTCTGCCCCTGAAGATGGTTCTTCGCTGGACGGTCAACCTGAAATACATCGTCGCGATCCCCGAATACTTTTTTAACATTTGAATTAAAACTACAGGCAAGTATCGATGCCGAATGACAGAGGACCCTGGTGTCCTACAAGAGGTTACCTGGACGACAGTGGAGCCCAGCCGGCTTCTGCTCCNGCGGATGCNGGTGCNGCGGANGCTCCCGCCCAGGAAGCTCCCGCTGCAGCGGCTCCTGCTCCTGCTTCCGGGGGCGGAGGCGATCAGTACTGGACGCCTACTCGCGGCTACCTTGGCTCGGGCGCCGCCGCGCCGGTGCCTGAGGCCGCTGCGTCAGAGGCGCCCGCAGAGGCTCCGGTTGAGGCCGAGGCTCCGCCTGAGGTCGTTACCGCCAGCAAGGAAGCTCCTGTAGAGGCTCCGGCTGAGGAGGCCTCCGGCCCCGAATTGCCTGAACTGCCCGAGGAGGATCCTCTCAAGGAGTCCGTAACGACAGTCGAGTCGATGGTCGAGGGAGAAGGTTTCCGGGAGCTCTCCCAGAGCATCTTTACCGAACCCGATAGCGAGAACACCCTCTATCGCGTCTCAGCCCTGAATGTCGCCTTNGCAATCTCGAGCGCCGCGCTGCTGGTGATCACCCTGGTGGTTTTCTGGCAGGATTACGATCGCCAGTGGAAGCATATCCAGGCCCATTGGCGGGAAGTGCAGACCGAGGAGTCCGGGGAGGCGCTGAAAAATGCCAGGGAAGGTGAGCTTGAAAAGCTTGAAAGCCTGGCCCAGGNNTTCTNTCTCGTNCTGGNNAAGCTCACGGGGNCGAAGGTTGNNCGNNNAGNNGNNGNNACGANNNCCGACTTCGAGGTAGAGGTGAATTACCNGANGCTGGTCGTCCATGTCCAGAAATTGCAGGTTCAGATCGAGGCAAAGGTTGCCGAGGATCCCGGATTGAGGGAAAAGCTTCGGGAGAAAAACAATACGTCCTTCGCGGCCAGTAAGGCTGACCGCGCCCTGCGCACCTATCGAGGTGATTTCCAGGCCGCCAAGTTCAACTTTGAGGAAAGTAAGAAACATGTGCTTGCAGATGGCCCTACAGAGTCAGCTGTCGCGAAGGTCAGGGAGCTTTCCGTAGCGTTCAATAAAAACTCCGTCAAGGTTCTCAACGACAAGCTCTTCAAGATGGAGGAGGCTGAGGAGGCTGCGAAGGCGGCGGAGGTTGCCTACGACGCGGTGCTGAAGGAGAAGACGTCCGTAGCCGGAGCCGGTGGAGCCACCGATTATTCCGCCCTGGAGACGGACTTGAAGAATAGCCTGCTCGCGGTCAACCATGCCCTCAAGCAATACCAGTTGATCGACTCGTCCATGAGGAACGCGGTTCGTAACGCTCCACTTCTTGATTTCATGGCTCCGAGCTACAAGATCGATAAGGTGGTGACTCCCGGGCTTAAGGAATCGCTCAACTTCATGGACGTCGACCGCGTGCATCGATGTAAGACCTGCCACATCAACATCGACGACCCGGATCCCCGCTTCGTTGGGTACCAGGATGAAAAGTGGGGTTCGGTTTATGCCAGCCACCCCCGTCTTGACCTGTTCCTCTCGGCGGCCAGCTCTCACACCTACCAGGAGACCGGCTGCACCACCTGCCATTACGGAGATGGTCATGCGACCGAGTTCACCATAGCCGCGCACACTCCGGCTGGTGAAGAGCAGAGGAAAGAGTGGGAGGATAAGTATCACTGGCATCTTAAGCATCACGAGGAGCATCCGATGCTCCCGACCGGCTTTACCAGCTCGAGCTGCACCAAGTGCCACAATGACCAATGGGAAATTGAGGGTGCCGACCGGCTCAACCTGGGCAAGAAGCTGGTTCGGACCTATGGCTGCTTCGGCTGCCATACGATCGAAGGCTTCGAGGTTGCCGCCGGGGCTTCGGATGACCGGGTATGGAAGCTCAACAAGGTGGGCCCCAACCTCAAGCATCTGGGAGATAAGGTTTCCATGGGTTTCCTGACCCGCTGGATTCGCAATCCGGGGCATTTCCGGGAATCATCAAAGATGCCGCGTTTCTTTGACCTGACTAATTCCAATGGCAAGATGCTTCGCCCTCTTGGCTCAGTAGATGACGAATCGGGCGGCAGTGAAGAGGTAGATTTCAACCTGCGAAACAGCGTCGAGGTGTTGGGGCTTGCGACCTACCTTTTCAATATCAGTATTGGCGCTCCGGGTGCCGGAACGGCGCCCGGCGGAGACCCTGTTCGCGGTCGCGAGCTCGTCAAGACGCTTGGCTGTATGGGGTGTCACAGCATCAAGGTCGAGTCCGAGGGTGAATATGATGAGCCTCTCCCCGCCTTGGCGGCTGTTCTTGCCGCGCTGGAACAGAAGGCTGCGCAGTCTGTTGAGGGGCAGCCCCTGCTTGCCGCGGCCTATCGGGAGTCCGGGGCAAAGCTTTCGGACCTTTATGGTTGGCTCCAGGGGCTGGATGTCGGCTCCGAACTCGAGGAGCTCTACAGCATGAGCAAGAGAGCGATCGAGAAATCGATGGCGCTCGAAGAGAGCCTAGAGATCGAAGAGAGCGCGATGGAGAGCGCCGGTCAGCTGGCCGATGCCGTCTACAATCGATGGGTTCACAATACCTTTGGGCCGGACCTGAGTCCGCTGGCCCGTAAATTCGATCTGGCGACCGAGCTCGGGCGTAAGAAGGCGGTCAGCTGGCTCTCAAGCTGGATTCTCAATCCCCAGGCGCATGATCCGGAGACGGTCATGCCTCGTTTCCGGCTCGCTCCCGGCCAGGATCCCACCGGGGAGCAGAAGGTCGCCGACATGGTCAGCTATCTCCTGACGCTTGATTATAACGATGTCGACCTCGCGGCCCATCCCTCCGCCTCCCCCGCTACGCTTGGTGAAAGCCAGAAAAAGGATCGGGACGAAGGGTGGGAGAGCGGGCTGGTCACGACCAATGCCGCCGAGATCGAAAGCGACCCGGCGAAAAAGAAGATTCTTGATGATATAGCGACCTATTATCTGAGCGCGGCGCATGGCACAAACAGGGCAGCTGCCCTGTTGAAGGGAGGTGACGTCAGCAAGCCGATGACGACCTCTGAGAAGCTCAACCTGGTAGGGCATCGCCTGGTTCGCCGCTATGGCTGCTTCGGATGCCACAACGGAATCAAGGACAAGGATCCCGATCCAGGGGCGGCGCCTTCCGACAAGATCTCCTATTTCGATGGCGCCCAGCCCATTGGAGCCGAGCTCAACAAGTGGGGCGACAAGGGCTCTGACCGCCTGGATTTCGGGCAGTGGGGCCACCAGGAGGATGGGTCCGAGGCGATTCCCCATCAGCGTCACGAGTGGGCTAAGGCCAAGCTCAGCGACACCAGGAGATTTGATGTTCTGCCTCGCAGGGTGGCTGTTGGAAGGAACAGCTCAGGAGAGCCGGTCTACGATTACAAGGTGACGAAGCAACTAGCCCACAAGGGAGCCGACGAACTTCTGAAGATGCCGCTGTTTCCGTTCCACGACAAGCCGGAGCAGGTCGAGGCGGTTGTCGCCTATGTCATCAGCCTGGTAGCTGACCCGGTCGATCCCGGCAGGAAGAAACATCTTTCGGAAAGGGAGAAGATTCTCGAGGGCGGCAGCCGCCTGGTTCAGAAGCTCAACTGTTCAGGCTGTCACCGTCTCGGAGCGACCACCAGCTATGTGTCGGTTGATGACCTTCCAAATCCCAACGCGCTCGGAGATGAGTCCGGCCGGACCAATGTCATGCAGGCGGAGACCTGGCTCGCCAAGAGCTACCGGTTAGCCGCGCGGCCGGCCGGCCCGGCAGGGTCGAATCTCGGGATCGAGCTCCCCGCTGGCTTCCCGCTCGGTCAACAGGTCGGGCAGTTCAGCTCCGGCGATGCGAATACCGATGCCGCCCTGCCGCAGGTCTTTACCTCGAACGAGGATCCCATGTCGGTTGTCGATGTCGCACGCAGGCATTTCTATCCCCTGCCGGGCTTTGTCCAGGATATAGCCCGGGTGATTGATTCGAGGTACAACGAGGAAGAGCCTGCCGATACGCTCGCTAACCGGGGGATCTATGCGTTCGTGAGTAAGCGCCTGGCGGATCCGGCGGGGCTGATCTCGCGGATGGGCAAGGCCTATGAGGATGAATCGAGCGAGCTCGGGCAATTCATTGTCGCTATGTTAGAGACTCCCTATGACATAGACCTCGATT
This sequence comes from Planctomycetota bacterium, assembly GCA_002708465.1. The sequence goes on along the minus strand of PAOC01000007.1, from coordinate 587 downwards.
CCCTGCCGGACGGGCTAGGGGTGAGCAAGAATGAACTCCAGGGGCTTGCGACGCAATACTACTCAGCTCTTGGCGGGGTTCTTTCCGAGAGTCCTGTAAACGAGCGAAAACTCGCGGTAAAGGGCTATGGCGAGGGTGGAGTGCGTTTCTACTTTGGAACAGAATTGACCGACAGGTTCAAGGCGCCGCCGCCGCTGTTGCGCCAGGGAGAGCGCGTCAAGAGTGACTGGTTCTTCCACTTCCTGCAGAACGTGCGTCCTATTCGGCCCTGGCTGAAGGTCCGCATGCCGTCCTTCAATCTTACGCAGGCTGAGGCCCGTCTGATTGTCCAGTGGTTCAAGGCTGTCAGCGAGGTTCCGTATGGTGAGGAGCTCTTCGCTGAGGACAGGTTCGAAAAAGAACAGGCTCTCAAGGGGCAGCTGCTCTTTGGGAAGGGTACGGCTGAGGTCAAGGGTAAGCAATGCAGCCAGTGCCATCCTCGCGGCGCAGAATTACCGACCTTGCCGATCCTCGCCCAGGGAGCCGGAACGGTGGCTCCCGCGGAGGTTCCGCTGAGCGCGCCGGGTGACAGCCACTTCCTGGTCACG
>PAOC01000062.1 GCA_002708465.1 Planctomycetota bacterium | reverse complement strand
TTCAAGGCTGTCAGCGAGGTTCCGTATGGAGAGGAGCTCTTCGCTGAGGACAGGTTTGAAAAAGAACAGGCCCTCAAGGGGCAGCTGCTGTTTGGAAAGGGTACGGCTGAGGTCGCGGGCAAGCAATGCAGCCAGTGTCATCCCCGCGGCGCAGAATTGCCGACCCTGCCGATNCTCACNCAGGGAGCCGGGACGGTGGCTCCCGCAGANGTNCCGCTGAGCGCTCCGGGTGACAGCCACTTCCTGGTCTGGAAGGATTCCGCCGACAAGATCCTCCTGCNGGGGGGNTTCGCCACCCTGNANGCCGTCCAGGCNGCTGGTGGTGAGCTTGGCGGCANGGCATCTGCCTGGGCAGCCGGAAAGCCGTGGGACAAGAGCTCCTGGGGGCCGGATCTCAACGCGGCCGCCGGCCGGCTGCGAGCNCAGTGGATGCGGGATTGGCTCTATTTCCCGCCTGACTTCATGCCTGGGACCAAGATGCCGAACTATTTCCAGGAGAGGAAGAAGTATACCGGCAACCCGGCCTCGGAAATTGACGCTAAAGATCTCGCGGATGTAAACGCCCTCCTGCAGTACCTGCGCCATATGAACGATGACAAGATGGCGACGGTTCCCCGTGAGGAATCCCAGGAAGAGGCAGGAGGCGGCAATTAGGCGCGACAGGATGGCGGCCTCCAGGCTGTGAGCCTGTCCCGTAGTTAGGACCGCTGCTCAGCAATGTCATTTGACGCGCTTGTAGTCGGTGGTGGCATTTCCGGATTGTCCACCGCGCATTTCCTTCTGCGGCATCTGCGTGCCGGCCAGGCGGTAGATGATTCCATCCCTGCGGTCAAGGTGGTCGAGGCCTCNAGTCGAAGCGGCGGCTCGATTGGCACGGAACGGGTCGATGGTTTCCTTTTTGAGCAGGGTCCCAACGGCGTGCTCGACAACGCTCCGGACACCCTTGAGNTGATCTCCAGTCTCGGGCTCGATGNGAANTTNCTGCCGGCCTCTCCGCGCTCTTCCGACCGCTACCTGATGAGAGAGGGNGAGCTCAAGTCTCTCCCCCGCAGCCTGCGCGCCTTCCTGTTTTCGGGGGTGCTGTCTTTGCGGGGGCGTTTCGGGNTGTTGCTCGAGCCNTTTCGATCCAGNGCCTGCNCAGCGGCGGATGAGTCCATCGCGGAGTTCGGTCGCCGGCGTCTCGGGCAGGAGGCGGTAGACGCTCTGCTCGATCCGATGGTTACAGGCATCTATGCCGGCGACGTTGAGGCGCTGAGCATGAAGAGCTGCTTTCCGCGTATGGCGGCCCTTGAGGAGGAGCACGGCAGCCTGGTCAGGGGGATGATGAGGAGAAGCAAAAAGAAATCTTCAGGCGAAGGCAAAGCCTCGCCGTTCTCAGCCACCCTGCACAGTTTTGAGGAAGGTCTTGGAACGCTCTCCGGNGCGCTTGCCGAAGAGCTTGGTGAGAACATTGAATACGACCTCGGAGCCGAGAGCATCAGCTCGTGCGCCGAGGGCTGGCGGGTGACTTTTTCTGATGGCAGGGAGGAGACAGCCCGGGCGCTGGTCCTGGCCGTTCCGGCCTGCCGCGCCGCTNCACTCTTCTCAGGGCCGCAATCCGATCTCGGCAGAGACCTGGAGACCATCTCTTATTCCTCCGTNGCGGTTGTCTGCCTCGGTTACCGGGCCGAGGATGTCGATTCGGAGCTCGATGGTTATGGCTTNCTGGNTCCCGCCAGTGAGGGGCTGCAGACGCTTGGCATGATCTGGACCTCGAGCATCTTTCCAGGGCATGCTCCCGAAGGTCACGTGAGTGTCCGAGCGCTGGCGGGGGGGGCTCGTTTTCCAGGAGTCGTCGGAAAACCGGACGAAGAGTTGATCGAAATGATACAGCGNGAGACGGGAGCGGCGATCGGTCTCAGGGGGAAGCCGGTGGCTCAGCGAGTTTACCGATACGAGCAGGCGATTCCCCAATACGAGGTTGGTCACCAGGCTCTCCTGGNNGGCATTGAGGNCCGCCTGGGGGCCTTTCCCGGGCTTTTNCTGACCGGGAANTCCTACAGGGGGGTCTCTGTCAACGACTGTCTCAGAGAGGGAAAGCGGACGGCAGGCGAGGTTTCTCGTTACCTCGAAAAAGCCGCCTCGGCTCATTCTTCCTCCCAGCCTCCGCCGCCGCCAGATACGGCATAGGAAAAGACTTGAAAAGACTTGAAAAGACTTTTTTGCACTCTAACTTATGACATCTGAGCACGGCGAAGCAGTAGTTCTAACTACTTGATAAGAGCAAGAAATAGGAGTGGCGGATAGAATGCAGGCAGATCGATTTTCACCCNTGGGTGTCGGTGTCGCGGTTTTGATGATCGCCGGTCTCNTGGCGTTGATTTCAGGCTGTGAAACCAAGAAGCAGGCCAAGGCTCCCGGGGGGTCCGAGGAGAATAGCGTTGGCGTGGACAGTGGANCCACCCCGGNAACCTCCGAGACCGGCGGCGGCGAAGCGGGAGGTTCTCCCAAGAAGAAGTTCGGTTCCGTCGCATTGACGGGAATTGTCAAGATCGCTGGAGCGCCTGCCAGGGTAGCCCTGGATATCTCGGCCAAGCCCGAGTGCGGCAAGCAGCGCGAGGCGCAGTCACTTGGCCCTCTCAACGCTGAGACGATCGTGGCGGGAGCCGATGGNGGCCTGAAGGATTGCATCGTTTATATCAGCAAGGGACTCGGCCGCTACAACCTCAAGGACATGGGCACCTATGGCCATCCTGCAAAGGTCGTGATTGACCAGAAGGGGTGCCAGTATAGCCCTCATGTTTTCGCCTTGCATAAGGATCAGCAGGTGGTGCTGAGGAATAGCGACCCATTCCTTCATAACGTGAGCATCCCCCAGCTATCCTTCAACCTCTCGATGCCGAATGTNGGCGAAGAGACCCGGGATCGATTTTTTAAGAAGGCGGGTCCGAATGTCTGCCAGTGTTCTGTCCACCCCTGGATGTCCGCATACGCCTTCGTGGTGATTCACCCGTTCTTCTCCCAGACGGCAGAGGACGGTAAGTTCTCCATCGGGAAGCTGCCCGATAGAGATGGCACCTATACCGTAGAGGTCTGGCATGAGAAAGACCGTAAGCTGAAGGCCCCCAAGGCGCAGAAAATAACCGTGAAGGATGGCGCCGTGGTCGAAGGGAACATCGTTTTCGAATTTACCTATAAAGGTTAGTATCTGGTTCATTACAGCCAGAGAGTTTTCAGGAAGTTGAAGCGAGTAATGATTCTGACAAGATTACAGGGTTTTAAAAGAGCGCCCTCCTTGCTGGCCGTGGCTATCGTTGCCATGTTGCTGGCCGCTCCAGCCTGGGCCCAGGAGAAGAGCGTCGATGCGCCGGCCGCGGCGGCCTCCGCCGCCGGCCACGAGGCGGAGGAGCCGAAGGGGCTGTTCTGGATGCCCGATGCCATTTCAACCTACGGTGAAGGGGTGGACGACCTGTTCGTGTTGATCTTCTGGATCACCGGGATCGCCTTTGTCGTCGTCGAGGGGCTGATGCTCTGGTTCCTCTTTCGCTACAGGAATCGTGAAGGGCATGAAAAGGCCCACTACACCCATGGCAACAACAAGCTCGAGGTGACCTGGACGCTGGGCACGGTCGTAGTACTCGGTTTCATCGCCTGGATACAGCTGGTGGGAGACAGCAGCTGGCTGACAATCAAGGCCGGCTATCCTGAGAAGGATGGTGTTGTCCAGCCCGGGACCTTTGTTGTCAGGGTCTACGGAGAACAGTTCGCCTGGCATTTCAACTATCCCGGCAAGGATGGGAAGTTTGAGGATCAGCGGCATTCTTACAAGTCTCCGACCAATCCCATCGGCCTCGACGTCCCGGCCAAGGACAAGGTCCTGCCAAAGCTTGTTGTCCCGGAAAATGTGAACATACTCATCGAGCTGAACTCTCTGGGTAAATACGACGCCAACACCGAAATCTATACCCACCCGGTGCTTCACAGCTTTTTCTCGCCGAACCTACGGTTGAAGCAGGACTTGGTTCCTTACCACCCCGGTAAGATCTGGTTCAAAATCAAGCAGGGGACAGCCAAGGAAGGTAAAAAGTACGAGATCGTCTGCGCCGAGCTCTGCGGCGAGGGACACTCCAACATGCATGCGCCTTTCCTCGTTCTCAGTGAAGAGGACCTGGAAAAGGAACTCGGATACGACTGGAAGACAGCGGATCCGGCTAAGTTCCCCGAGCCCGTACATTATTACCAGGAACAGAAGGAAGCCGAATAGGTTCAGCAAGGAGCCTTCGAGAGACTCATGACTACGGAAACCAAAGAAAACGTCGCAACCGAAGATCACGCCGAACACCACGAGATGGGGTTCTGGGGGAGGTATGTCTTCTCACGTGACCACAAGGCGATCGGCATGCAGTTCATGATGACGGCTCTCTTCATGCTGTTTATCGGTGGAGGGCTTGCGCTCACCTTGAGAATGCGCCTGGCCTGGCCCGAAGCCGAATTCATGGGTGTTGACATGAAGCAATTTGGCGGCGAGACCTACAATGTGCTCTTCAGCATGCACGCCACGGTGATGATCTTTTTCGTGATCATTCCGTTTCTCGTCGGCGCCTTCGGAAATTTTGTCATTCCGCTTCATATCGGCGCGCGCGACATGGCCTTCCCCTTCCTCAACGGTCTGAGCTATTGGATCATGCCGCTGGCCGGATTCGTTATGTTCGGGGGAATCCTGCTGGAGGGAATCGAAGCCGGTCTCAAGTCCGGCGCTTTCGCCTCCGGCGGCTGGACCTCGTACCCATCTTTGAGCGTCATAGCAGGCTACGGTCAGACCCTGTGGTGCATCAGCCTGATCATCGTGGGGACGTCGAGTATCATGGGCGCGGTGAATTACGTGACCACCATCGTCAAGATGCGCGCCCCTGGAATGACCTTCGGGCGCATGTCTCTTACAGTCTGGTCGATCTTTGTCACGGCGATCCTGATTCTCTTCGGAACGCCGGTGCTGACCTCCGCCCTGATCATGCTGATCCTTGACAGGCACTTTGGCACCACCTTCTTCACCAATGACGGCCAGCCGCTTCTCTATCAGCATCTCTTCTGGTTCTATTCCCATCCCGCTGTCTACATCATGATTCTTCCCGGCATGGGAATCGCCTCCGATATTGTTTCCGTTTTCGCCCGCAAGCCCATCTTCGGCTACAAGGCCATGGCGGCCGCCATGGCCGGAATTGCCGGGCTCGGCTTCATCGTCTGGGGGCATCACATGTTCCAGAGCGGCATGAATCCCTATCTCGGAACCTACTTCATGATTGCCACGATGATGATCGCCCTTCCCTCGGCTGTGAAGAGCTTCAATTGGCTGGGTACCCTCTGGCGTGGGAATATCCATTTCACCACGCCCATGCTGAACGCCCTGGGCTTTATTTCGATGTTCATCATCGGAGGCCTCAGTGGAATCTTCATGGCGGCCACGACGGTGGATCTGATGATCCATGACACCTACTTTATCGTGGCCCATATCCATTATGTGCTCTTCGGCGGCAGCCTTTTCGGGGTCTTTGCCGGGATTACCTACTGGTTTCCGAAGATGTTCGGCCGTATGTTCAGCGAGACCCTTGGAAAGATCCATTTCATCCTCAGCTTCATCGCCTTCAATTGCGTCTTCTTCCCCATGCACATCGTTGGAGCCGCGGGTCTGCCGAGGCGCTACGCGGCCTATGTTGGTGAGGGAGCCTCCAAGACCTGGGCGCATATGCAGCCCTACCAGCAGTTCATGACCATCTCAGCCCTCGTGCTGGGGCTTGCCCAGGTATTCTTCCTGATCTCGCTGATCTACAGTGCGATCTGGGGCAAGAAGGCCGGGAAAAATCCCTGGAAGGCGAACACGCTCGAGTGGACGCTCGATTCGCCTCCGCCGCACGGGAACTTCCATCCCGACCTTCCGACAGTCTACCGCGGGCCCTACGAGTACAACTCCGGGCTTGTCGAGGAGGACTACCTCCCGCAGGATCGCGTGCTCGAGACGGTGCCCACCGACGACGCCGGAGATGGAGAGGGCGCTTCGGGAGAAGGGACGGCGTGAACCGTGCCCGGCACAGGCGTGACGAGAGAAGATCCAGCCGGCGGTGGCTCTGTGGAGAACCCACCCACTAGCGAATCGGGAGAATCTCCCGCGGGTGCCTCGAAGCTGGTGCACAGGCTCGCCCTGGCGACCCTTTGCGTGGCCTATCTCGGCGTAATTCTCGGTGGAGTCGTCACCAGCACCGAGAGCGGCCGGGTCGACAAAAACTGGCCCAGCTTCGATGGGAATTTGCTGCCTTCTCCCAGCGGCATGCTCGACAATCCCGGTTTGCTGGTAGAGCACGGGCATCGGCTGATGATGGGGAGCGTTGGAATTCTGGCGCTCCTGGCCTGCATAGCGGCTTACCTGAAGGAGAGACGCAACTGGGTCCAGATTCTCTCCAGCTATGTCTTTCTGCTGGTCCTTCCGCCTGCGATTCTCGGTGGATTGACGGTCTGGTACAAGCTGCCGCCGATCCTTTCGGTACTGCATGTTGGTATGGCTATGTTGTTTATTTCCGCCGTCACAATCCTGGCTGTCGTCACCTCTCCGGGCTGGATAGGTGAAAAGACCCGGCTGAAGCTCTCCAAGGCGGGCCCCATCTGTTCCCTGGCGCTCTTTGCCGTGCTCAGCATCTATGTACAGATCGTGCTTGGCGCCGTTCCTCGCCACGCGACGCTCGAGCCCGGGGGTGGTGGGGAGGCGCTTCAGACGATCGGTGACCTGGCGCATATTGTCTGGGCCTTCGCTGTTTTCACGGGGATCGTTCTGTTGGCCGGTAAGGTGCTCTCTCTCTCGAAGGCCGACCGCATTCTCCATCCGTCCCTGGGCCTGCTGTTGATGCTTTTTCTCCAGGTGTTTTTAGGTTTCGCTACGTTCATTTACCAGACACCGCCTTCACTGGTGGTCGATGAGGCCCAGGGGTTGGTTAAAACGGGTACCTTCGAAGTTCTGGCCAGCACCCATCAGGCTGTCGGAGTTCTGATTCTCATCCTCGCTGTGGTGATTTGCGCCCGGGCCTACCGGATTCGATTTCTAAGCGCGTCTGAGCCGGAGGCGGCCTTATGAGCATGGATGAGGCGGCCCTGGCAGACCAACGGATTGAAAGCCCGCAGGGTTCTCCTGCCGGCGTCGGTTCGTTGGCTGAGGGGGGGCGGGGTGAATCTNTGAAGGCAGAGGCGGCCGGTGGAACCCTGTTGNGNGACCTGGTNNAGATGAGCAAGNTCNGGATCAATCTCCTGGCNCTGGTNACGGTNTTCGCNGGNTTCGCNCTNGGNGTCNGCACCTCNNNNCAGGGNTCNCTNTCNNNGCTNCTGTCNCCGNAATANNGCTGGNTGNTGTTTCATGTCCTGGNNGGCTCCTTCGTTCTCGCCTCCGCCTCCAGCATGTTGAACCAGTACATTGAGAGGGACGCGGATGCTCTGATGGAACGCNCCTCGNCCCGGCCTCTCCCCGCCGGNCGTTTTTCTCCGNCNCTGGCGAGATCGCTGGGTGTCGTNCTCACCCTGGCCGGGCTGGTCTATCTCGTCGTCCTGGTCAATCCGCTTTGCGCCGCTGTGAGCGCCGTGACGACCGGGGTTTACGTGTTCTTCTACACGCCGTTGAANCGGGTNACCTCTTTCTCTCTGCTGGTGGGCGCCTTNGCNGGNGCGCTGCCGCCGGTCATCGGTCTTACCGCTGCCACCGGTGANCTGGTCTCCGCTGGCTGGTCGATCTTCACGATCCAGTTCATCTGGCAGATNCCGCATTTCCTCGCGATCGCNTGGATGTACCGGGAGGACTACGAGCGNGCCGGCTTTCCGATGNTGACGGTCGTCGACAAAAAAGGCAGCGCGACCGCCCTGCAGGTGGTCGGCTGGACGCTCGCGTTGGTTCCCGCCAGCCTGATGCCNGCNATCGTCTTGACGTCNGATGGTCGTGCTCTCGCCGGGAGTTTCTATTTCTGGACGGCCCTGGGGTCGAGTCTCGTCTTCCTGGCCTTTGCCGTCTGCTTCGGCGTTACCCGGACCCGCAAGACAGCCCGGTGGGTGGTCCTCGNCTCTGTAGTCTATCTTCCTGTTCTGTTCATCGTCCTGGTCCTGGGTGCCCAGAAGGGGTGAGATATGGTAGGCGAGTCGGTTGTGTCAAAGGGAGCGCCGGGCTCGACGGATGATTCTGGAAACGCCAGGTTCGCCATCAACCTCTTTATCGTGGCGGAGATCATGTTCTTTGGCGCGCTGGTGGGGATGTATATCGTCCTTCGCCTTGGCGCCANGACCTGGAAGCCGGAGGGTTTTTCAGAACTGGCCATGGGACTCCCTCTCAGCAATTTGGCGGTTCTCGTACTCAGTGGTTTTTTCATTCTCCTCGCATCGAGGGCTCTTCGCCGAGAGGATCCGATCGGTCTTGTTTCCTGGCTCTGCCTGACGCTCGTTTCCGGAGCGGTATTTGCCGGGATACAGTTACGCGAGTTTTCCCGGTTGATCGCACAGGAGCTGCCGGTACAGAACATCTTCGGCACTGTTTTTTATTCCATGGCCGGCCTGCACGGCCTGCATGTGGTCGGCGGAGTGTTCCTGCTGAGCTACGTCATTATCCAGGCGATCCGTGGAAAATATCATCAGTACAGGAGAATCGGAGTCGATCTCGCTCTCTATTACTGGCTGATGGTTGTGCTGGTATGGGTGTTTTTCTTCGGTATCCTCTACATTCTTTAAGAGAGCCTCTAAGCGACGGAGCTGCGAATGCACGTGGATACCATGGAGAAGCCTGGAAAGGGCACAGAGGGCCTCCTCGGCTGGCTCAGCTGGTCGCTGCTGGCTGTTGGCATCCTTGCGGTGGTCGCTTATGCGGCCGCCTGGGAGCAGCCCCGGGTATTGCCTCGTCATGGAGAGGTACCCGCCTTCGAGCTGGATGACCAGGAGGGCGTGAAGGTCAGCCGAGAATCTCTCAGGGGGAAGGTCTGGGTCGGGACCTTCATGTTCACCAGCTGCCGCAACGCCTGCCCGGGGATGGCTGCCGAGCTGTTGAAAATCCAGAAAACCATACGCAATGAAGGCGGTCTTGCCGGCAAGCTGCGCCTCGTTTCTTTTTCCCTCGACCCCGCAAGAGACACCCCACTACAGCTGGCTCAATATTCCAGTCAGCAGGGCATCGACTCCGGCTGCTGGAGTTTTCTGCGCGGCGGACGTGGGGAAATTATCCGGCTCTGCGAGCAGGGTTTCACGCTGAGCGCGGGCGGCAGCCAGGGAGCCGGTGCAGAGGCTGGCGTTCTGCATAGCGATCGGTTTGCCCTGGTTGACGCGAAGGGGATCATTCGGGGCTATTACCGCCCGAGCTCGGTCCCCGGCGATCTCGAGAAACTTCTCGATGCAGCCCGGGTTCTCATCGAAGAAAACCAGCAGGAGTGAAGCGATGGAAGTAAGCGGCCTGCCATTCGTCAATGCCAGCCTGAACGCTCTCAGCGGAACCCTTCTTCTTGCAGGGTATGTCTGCATACGCCGGGGGCATAAGACAGCTCACGCCCGGTTGATGATCGCGGCCTTTTTCGTTTCGAGCATCTTCCTCGGCTGTTACCTGACCTATCATTACCTGGCCGGGCACAAGTCCTACGAGGGAGAGGGATTTTTTCGAACGATCTATTTCCTCATTCTCATCAGCCACATCATTCTTGCTGCGTTGGTTGTGCCCATGGTTCTGAGGACGGTCTACCTGGCCTGGAAGCAGCGCTGGGAGGCGCATCGTTGGTGGGGGAGGCTGACCTTTCCCATCTGGATGTACGTCTCGGTTACGGGCGTTATCGTCTACAACATGTTGTACTGAAGCTCATGCAAAGCCCCCGGGCCGTTTTCTTCTATACGCTCGTTCTCATTCTTCTCGCGGTCTCCCTGTTGATCCTCGCGGGTCGGGTCGGACCCGATGGTTGCGCCTTCTGCCAGGGGGGAGTCTTCGGCTTCTGGCGTCTCCTGCTGGTCCTGGCTGGCCTGGGCAGCCTGGCCTGGTTCCTTGGCGCGGCGGACCGCGTGGTGGGACTCCCAGTGTCAGCCGAGGGACGCCTTCTTGGCGCCCTGGTGGTTTTTCCAGTCGTGCTGGCTGATTTTTCGGCTCCGATTCCCGGTCTCGAATGCCTTTCCCTGCTGGCTGTGAGCGCAGCGTTGTTGCTGGATCGCAGGGGACAGGCCGGTCTCTCAGCGGTCGTCTTTGCCCTCGCGGCCTCCTGGCAGCTGGAGTTGATTGTGTTTCCCCTGTGGCTCTGGATTTCGCGCTTCTCGCTGCGCCGGCGCCAGGGCAAAGGCTTCAACCTGGCTGTGGGCTTGGTTCTGCTCGCCGGCGCCTTCTACCTCGGGCAGAGGGAGCTTGTGAGTGTTTCAGCCCCTGGCGGCTGGACCCTGCGCCAGCAGGTCTTTGCCCTGCTGGGAGAGACTCGTTGGGAAACCAGCTGGGTCGTCTTTGTCGGCCTTGCAGTCCTCCTGGCCGGGGTGGTTCTCTGGGCGGCGAGAAGACTTTCCTCCGGTCCATCTGAGGGTCTGCAGGCCNGGGAGGTCGCAGGCCTCTGTTTCGCGGCGCTGCTGGCGGATCCCTCCGATGGGCTCAGCTCGGCGACTCTCCTTCTGCCCCTCTGTATGCTCAGCTACGAGTCGGGACGTCACAGCTGCTCTGGGGGACTGCGAAGATTCGCGCTGTCGGCCTGCGGGTTGGCCGTGGCGCTCTCCTGGCTCTCCTGGCCATGGCTTTCCGTGCTCCCTGATCTCGAGCGCTATTCTCTGTTGCTGGCAGCCGGGCTGCTTCTGATGCTCGCCCCGCTGCATTCCCGGTCGCATCCGGAGACGGGGGATGATCTCTCCTGTTCCGCCTGAGCTCCTGTCCGGCCGGGCCAGTTCTCCTGGGGCATGAAAAAACGGGAACCCGCTAAGCGGGTTCCCGTTGAAATTTCAAGATCTTCAAGCGTTCTAATTGATCCGCTTGTAGGTGCCGCCATTGCCGCGGGCAATGTTCCTGAGGAACGTTTCCTGCATGCCGCGGCCGCTCATCATGACCCCGATCGTATTGATCGTGACACGCTGGTAGTTCTGCTGAGCCACCCGCTGAAGGGTCTGGTTCAGGTAGCCGGACTCACCTCCGGTTCCGCCGCAGGGGCCGGTTCCGCCGCCGTCACCGACGTAGCAGACGACCTTGCGCTGGGCAGAGGAGAAGTTGGCGAATTGCAGCGCGGCGAGGATGCCTTGCTGGCAACAGCTTCCGCTGCCGCCGCCGACGGCGGCGATCCAGCTGAGCGCGGCCGACTTCATGCCGGCATTGGCTTCGATCGGGCGGCCGGTCGAGGGGTACCTGAGCACCCCGGAATCAAAGAAGACGACGCCGAACTCGGTGCGGTCTGAGAACTCCTGGATGTTCCGGGCGATCTCCTGCTTGGCGCGGGCCAGCTCGCCCCGGTCCAGCATACTGCCGGAGCGGTCTACGGTGTAGAAGAAGCCATCGCCTTCGAGTTGCTGACCGTAGAAGATGACCACCTCAGGAGCGTCTTCCTCCTCGGTGACGTTCTCGCCGACCGCATCGACGGGCAGATCGAGATTTTCCTTGGTGCCGACACTGCCGACATCCTGCGCGCTGAGAGCTGCGCTGAAGGTCAGCGCGCCGCAGCAGAAGAGGGCGCAGAGAAGAAANCTTAGAGACATTTTCATTAGAGAGAACCTCCGTTGATACGACAATTTCCCGCATTCCAGCCGCCCCAGGGCGGTCTCAAAAAAAACGCAAGCAGCCGTAAAGCAAAGAGTTAACTTACGTCAGAATGAGAACTAATACTACCTACTGGCCAAGACGACAGCAAGCGACAAAACCGTGCAGGAATTTCCGTTTTTTTCCGAATAAATGCCGTTCTTTACGCAAACAATTCAGTGTCTGGGATTTAGGTTGGCCATTTCTGNCTGGCNGNGCCTGTATTTTATGGTTTGCAGCGGTCTTTGAAGCAGCCAAGGGGGGCTCCTGGCTGGGGAGTGGGCCCGCAATCGGGCCAGGGGGAGGCGGGAGGNCTCTGGCCCGTCATGACGAAGTTCATCANCNGNATGCCATCCTTGCGGTCGATGATCCCGTTGCCGTCGACATCNGCGCTTTCCATNCACTCAACCCGNCNTTTTTCATCAACCAGCGCGAAGATCGCNCTGGCATCGNTTACGTCGATGTTCCCNTTCCCATCGACATCGCCGCGAATGAACAGGCGCCGNGATTTCAGNCTTGGCAGGAATCCGAGATCCGTTCTTGTGCCNTCTTCGTCCGGAGGGCTGGNGGGGTCGCCTGCNTCCGCCGCGGGGGAGTCGGTGAAAAGCTCCAGCAGGCCNGGAGTGTATTTCCGGTAGAGNCCCNGGTTGTCGGGNTCGAGGGTCTNGGCATCCGGNCGCAGGATNGGAACGCAGAGGCCGCCGCGGTCTCCGCATCTTTCCCATTCGGAATAGGGAGGGCGAAACAGGGGCAGCGCGCGAAGGTTGGTCCCCCCTGCGAAGGCCTCGGTCTCGACCAGCGACCACGAGAGCTCTCCGGCCAGGTCGAGGGGCCGGTTTCCCCACAGGATGGAGTTGCGGACAGCCAGGGGAGAGCCGGGCTCGGAGGACAGAGCCCCCTTGCCAAGACGGTTGTCGACGATGGTCGCATGGTCAAGCTCCGCCCGCGCGCCGCTGAGCAGGCTGAGGCCGCCGCCGATATTGCCGGCGACCAGGTCCCGCGTTGAGAGCAGCCGGCAGGCTCCCTCGACAAGGATGGCTCCGCCGGAGCGGGCTGTATTTCCGTAGAGACGGTTTCTTGAGAGGCTCGTCAGCCAGGGGCGGNTGGGAGCCTCCGGGGCTGCCGAGATGATCCGGATCGCTCCTCCCGAGAAGGCCCGGTTCGCCACCATGCGGTTGCCGTAGATGAGAGCGCCGGAGGAATCAATGTGGACGGCGCCGCCCTGCGGGGCGCGGTTGTCGGTGAAGGAGTTTTTGCTGAGCAGTGCAAGGGAGCCGGAGGAGATGTGGATGGCTCCGCCGGCCCGGGCTCGATTGGAGGTGAACCGGTTGCCGATGAATTTCGCTTCTGAATCCTGGAGGCAGGCCGCGCCTCCCGTGTCGGCCTCGTTGCCGGTGAAGATGTTGCCCTCGATGGTCGGGGAGCTCTTGATGCAGATGAGGGCGCCTCCGGCCCGGCTTCCATCCAGCAATGTTCCCCGGCCGTTCCTGATCGTGAAACCTCGCACAACGGCGGCGGCGGTCTCTCCTCCGGTGAACACCAGCAACGAGGCCTCTCTTGCCGCAGGTCTCGTGCCTGGCCCGGAGAGGATTGTCTTTTCGGGGCCCTCCCGGGATTCGAGAACGAAGTCTTTGCCTGGAAATCTCAGCGGTTCGGCAAGGTCGTAGGTGCCCGGGGCGACCGAGACCACCGTTCCGGCGGCCGCTTCCTCGATGGCTTTTGCCAGGCTGGCTACGTCCTCAGGAACCCTGGTGATACCCTCTTGCCTGGTGCTCTTTTTAACGGGGATTGCCGGACTGTTGTATTCTCCCAGCTCGAAGACGGGGAAGCGTCCGGCGAGGTTCCCGATCCCCAGCCGCCTGAGCTGGTGCGGCGGGAAGGCCCGGAATCGCAGTCGTACACTCAGCCTGAGCTCCTCGCCCGCGAATTGTTCGGGAATCTTGAATTCGTAGTTTGCCGACCTGGTCTGCAGTGGGGGGATCGTATGTTCCTCGAGGGCGTGGGCCTGCCACATGAAGAATACCGTTTCGCCTTTCTCGTCGACAAAGCGGTCGGTGAAGAGGGCAAGCTGGGGATCCTGCTGCTTGACGTTTCCATGCCCGCCTCGGAGATCTCCTTGCTTGTCCAGGGTGCCCGATTCGAAAAGGATCTTTCCCGACCTGTTGGCGGCGATGACCTCAAGCCACATCTCACGCTCTGTCGATGGCCCCGTGGGCAGGTTGTGCCCGGCTCCGACGTTCTTGACGTCAACCTTGAGCTTGAAGCTCCCGCCCGCGACCGCGACCTGGGGCGCGAAGACGCTCAGCCTGGCCGCGGTTCGCAGGAACTCTTCAACCTCCCTGCGTTGGTAGCCCATCCGGGGGAAGGGGGTTACGGCTACGTCGACTCCAATGAAGTCATGTCGGTGGAGGCGGTTGCGAAGCGGTCCATCCGGGGTTGCGCGCCCCGTATAGGTCTGCATGTGACAGTTGAGGCAGCCGATGTCGCGGGCGGGGTAGGGGCTGGCAAGGAATTCCTCGTGGGGCTTCTCGATTTTGATTCCCTTGCGATTGACCACATTGTGACAGCTGCCGCAGAAATCAGGGTTCTTCAGGCTGTCGTTGGTCACCGAGGCATGGGCTGAGGTCTGCTGGGGATTGGGAAGCCCGCCGACGAGTGGAGCTCCCGGCTTGATGCTGAAGCGGGCATTGGAGGGGGGGCCATCTTCGAGGTGGACGCTTCGATGGCAGACCTCGCAGGAGACCGCTGCCAGGGCTGTTTTTGAGAGTCCTTCAGGGGAGCTTGTAGAGGCCGTAACCTCTCCGGTTCCAGTGCCCACCGGGGCATGACAGCCGATGCAGAAATCGCCGATGGCGCCCCCGGTTTCCTTCTGCGCGAGGCGGTGCATCGCGTGAAAAACAGGGTCGGTGATGGCGTAGGCGTGCATGGAGCCTCTCCATTCCTCGTAGTGCCGCGGGTGGCACGTTTTGCAGGCCTCCGCCGGCTGGAAGTCTCCCTTTTTCCATTTTGTCCCGGTCTCGGCGGCGGGNTTTCCTGCCGCCGCATCTTCTGCCGACAAGGGCTCGAGGCCGAGAGGAGCCAGCAGGCAGAGGGCCAGGTAGAGGAGAGCGATTCGATACATGAGCCTACCTTCCTCGCCTTCGAACAGGCCGGGGGGCGTGATTCAGGACAGTCCGGAAGCCTGTTTTCGCGTTGGCGAAACCATCTCCGATGGGNAGCTCCAGGAACCAGGAATAACGGAAGGTGGTCGGGATCGCCTCGAAGTCGGCGCCGGTGATGAAGTACGAAGATGGAATGCCCCGGATGGATCGATCGCGTCCCCAATGCGGCCCGCGGGGATGGCTGATCACATCGGCTGAGTAGTTGTCGGCGTAGTAGTCGGGGTTGTACCAGTCGTTGACCCACTCGAAGACGCCCCCGATCATCTCCTGGATTCCGAATGGACTGTCGCCCAGGGGACTGAAGGTTCCCACGGGGAAGAGCTTGTTGCCCCAGAGATGGTTCAGATTAGCATGCCTGGGGGTGGGGAGCTCGTTGCCCCAGGGGTAGCGCCGGGAGTCGCTCCCCCTGGCGGCGTATTCCCATTGGGCCTCGGTGGGCAGGGCCTTGCCGTGGAAGAGAGCGTAGGCCTGGGCTCCGGCCCAGGTGACATCTACAGCCGGGAGCCGCTCGCGCCCCTTCTTTACCAGGAACCGTTCGTCTCTCCAGGAGATGGCTCTCGCCAGCCTGGGTTCGGTAAAGTTGAGGCCGGCGAGATCTTCGTAGGAAAAACGAAGGAAGGGGACGAGCCCGCCCCCGCGCTGGTTGCCCATCACAGCTGCCGGAGTGACCGTGAGGAGACCCTCATTCCAGGCCGCCTGGAGAAAGTTGACGTATTGGAGATTCGTTACCCGCTGGCGATCCATCCAGTACGCCGGCAGGCGGACCTTNTGGGCGGGCTTGTCCGCCATGTTCTGGCTCGTACGGATGAAGTCGGGCCGGTCGAGGTCNGTGAGATNGTCTCCCATCTCAAACTCTCCCGCNGGGANCAGGGCCATTCCCCCGGTGGAGGGNGAGCTGAGNGAGATCTTNCTCGTNGTGCTGATGGGCGCGGCGGNGGANCCCTCNAGCTGGACGGTGACAGTGANCANGCAGCTCTTCCCGGAGGCCGGGGCTTCCCAGAANACCAGGNTCGAGTCGTTGGAGAGCAGCTTTCCTNNNGAGGCGGTCCAGGAATAGGCCGCCCTGCGAGGCAGGGCCAGCTCGGCNTCCAATTGGANCTCNCCGCGGTGAAAAACCCTGGCCGGTCTNACGATGATTTCNGCCCTGGGNTCGGNNAGCACNGAGGATTCNCGCGNCTGCCGACAGCCGCTGAGGCAGAGANTCATGGCAAAGAGGANACGGAAAACAGTCGCGTACGGNACGGTTTTTNCGCTCCTGCCTGTGGCCGTGAAGGCGGGNATCAAATNTTTCTCCGGGACATTTTTATTCAGGACTAAAGATAATCAGGCAATGGAGGGCTTTTCAAGGTGTCTGACGACAAAGATTTAACCTTGCCAGAAGTGCGGTAACGATATACTAACGACCTTAACAGACCCATCTTATGGACGATGGGCGGATCTTTTTTCCTGCGAAATTCTTCGCCGGAAAGTATGTTTTTTGCCTGATAAGGCGCTTCTGAGCAGGGAGTTCTTCAGGCCCGGTTATCTTTTCATGCAGCTTGTCTACTACCCGGATCCCATTCTACTGAAGACCGCGAAACCTCTCGATCGGATCGATGCCGAGGTCAGGGAGAGAGTCGGGGAGATGTTTGAGCTCATGTACAGCGAGAGCGGGGTAGGACTTGCGGCGCCCCAGGTTGGCTGGAGCGTGCGATTGTTTATCTGTAATTGCCTGGGACATGAAGACCGGTCCGGGGAGAAGGTTTTCATCAATCCCCGCATCATCGACAAGGGTGAGGANTNNGTNNGCGAGGAGGAGGGATGNCTGTCCATACCCGAGGTCAAGGGCAAGGTGNACCGCCCGGATTCCCTCCTGGCGGAGTACCAGGATCTCTCAGGTGAGCTCTACAGGGAGGAGCTGTNCGAGCNNGATTCCCGCGTTTTTCAGCACGAGCTGGATCATCTGAACGGAGTGCTCTTCCTGCGTCATCTCAACACGACGGAGAANCTCCTGGCGAAGAAGATCCTGCGNGAGTTGGAGAAGGAACATGCTGAGCGTGAGGCCTCTGCCGGAAAGGGTTCGGGGGGGCGTCCCCGGAANTCGTNAANGCAGATGNAACNCTACGAAAATCTTGAGTCCGCGNNCCGAGANGNCCCNGNCGGNNGCAACAGGATTGCGACGATCGGCTTCTTCGATGGGGTNCATCGCGGCCACCAGGCNCTGCTGGACGAGCTGAAGGAATGGGCCGCGGAAGTAAATGGAGANTCGGTGGTGGTCACCTTNCGGGAGCACCCGCAGGCCGTNCTGGGAGCGCATCCGCCGGTGCCTGTGGTGTCGCTTGAACATCGCATNCTGCTGCTCGAGCGNGAGGGNNTCGATGTGGTCCTGGTTCTTGATTTCGATGAGCGGATCCGGGCTCTGGCTCCAGAGGAGTTCGTCAGGTCGGTGCTGGTCGATGGGCTGGGCGTCGGCGGCCTGCTCATGGGTTTCGACAGCGCCTTCGGCAACAGGCGGCTGGGCACCTTTGAATACCTGGCAGAGAAGAGGGATGAGCTGGGGCTCGAGATCAGGAGCGCGGCGGCGGAGCTTCTTGGCGACGCGGCGGTCTCCAGCACCCGGGTTCGCGAGGCTGTGGCGAATTGGAATTTTTCCGAGNTGGAGANGTTGCTGGGCCATCCCTTCTCCATCATGGGAGAGTGTGGTGAAGGGAGACGGACGCGGGCGGCANCTGGGGTTCCCNACCGCNAACCTCNCCCTCCCCGGCGTCTCGGTTCCGCCGCCGGGAGTCTATTTCTGCGATGTGCTTTGCCTTGGGGANCGNCCNCATGGGCGTCATTCATGGNCGGATCTTTCCGGCGAAAATCGNCCTGATGGATTNTCCAGGGGNGTGATGAATATTGGCCGGCGTCCNACGCTGACNGANGGCAAGGAGGCNGCGACNGGTTCCATCTACGATCCTGATGTCGACACCGTAGAGGTGCACCTGCTCGACTACGAGGGAGACCTCTACGGCCAGNGCCTGGAGGTCTTTGTGCTGTCCATGCATCGCGGCGAGAAGAANTTNGCGGGAGTGGAAGAGCTGANGGCCCAGATCAAAAGNGATGTGCGGGCCCGCCGGGGCTGANCTNCCGCCTTCCCGCTCAGTCGGCTTCAGNCTCNGAGGGCTGCTCATCGCATGGGCAGGTGAGGATCGGGGTCTTGACGGCGTTGACCTCGTCAAGACGCTTGACCACCTGTGTNACCGGGGCCGCCTTGAGGAGNNCGGGGTTTTCTTCCGCCTCCCGGGCGATCTGGANCATGGCTTCGCAGAAGCGATCAAGNGTTTCCGGAGTCTCCGTTTCCGTCGGCTCGATCATCAGCGCCTCGTGTACGACGAGGGGGAAGTAGATGGTCGGAGGATGGTAGCCCAGGTCGATGAGCCGCTTGGCGATGTCGAGCGCCCGGACCCCGCCGGCTTTTTGTTTCTTTGCCGTGAAGACGACCTCGTGCATGCAGGGCGTGTCGTAGGGCAGATGGTAGGCCTGCTCGAGCCGGTGACGGATATAGTTTGCGTTCAGCACCGCGTGCTCGCTGATTCCCCGGAGCTCCTCGGGCCCGTGGGCGCGGATGAAGGCGTAGGCCCTGACAAGGATTCCGCTGTTGCCGAAGAAGGAGCGTACCTTGCCGATGCTCAGCGGCCTGTCTGAGCAGAGCTCGAGACCGTTTTCGGACTGGACGATCCTGGGCACCGGGAGGTAGGGCTCGAGCTCATCCGTCACGGCGATGGGACCCGAGCCGGGGCCGCCTCCCCCGTGAGGGGTGGACATCGTTTTGTGCAGGTTGAAGTGCATGACATCCACGCCGAAATCTCCCGGCCGGGTGATTCCGAGGATGGCGTTCATGTTGGCGCCGTCCATGTAGAGCAGGGCTCCTGCCTCGTGCAGCAGGGAGCTGATCTCATCGATCCCGTTTTCGAAGATCCCCAGGGTGTTGGGGTTGGTGATCATCATGGCCGCCACATCCGGGCCGAGCGCCTCGCGCAGGCTGTCAAGGTCGATGGTGCCATCTTCGCCTGAGTTGACATTGCGGGTCTTGAAGCCGGCGATGGTGCAGCTGGAGGGGTTGGTTCCGTGGGCGCTGTCGGGTATGAGGACCACATCGCGCTCCAGCTCGCCGCGCTTNCTGCAACGAGCCTTGATCATCATCAGCGACGCCAGCTCGCCGTGGGCNCCGGCCGCAGGCTGCAGGCTGACATGGGGCAGNCCGCTGATCTCGGCCAGCATCTCTTCAAGGCGGGAAAACAGCTCGAGGTATCCCTGGANTTCATGGTCCTCGCAGAGCGGATGGACATGGCTGAAGCCGGGGTTCGACGCNGCCACCTCGTTGATNCTGGGGTTGTATTTCATCGTGCAGGAGCCGAGCGGGTAGAAGTTCGTATCGATCGACATGTTCAGGCTGGAGAGCCGGGTGTAGTGNCGGACAATCGACGATTCCGCTACATCCGGGAGTCCGCTGGGCTCCTGGCGCAGGTTCTCTTCGGCCAGGCAGTCGGCCAGGGAGGGCAGGCTGGCGTCCGGTTCCGGCGGCTCCACTCCGCTGCGTCCGGGCCGGCTCAGCTCAAAGAGGGTCGGTTGTTCGCTCATGCGTTCGCCTCCCGCAGGTCCTTGCTGAAGACCAGGCCCAGCTCNGCGGCCAGGGTNTCGATGTCCTCTTTCGTGCTCAGCTCGGTGAAGGCGAAGAGCATNTCGTCTTNACGTCCCGGGAAGTANCGTCCCAGCGGCAGGCCGCCGCCAATGTTGCGTTCGGCNAGGGTCCTGTAGACGGTCTCGGCCTNGNCNGGCANCCGCAGGGAGAACTCCTGGAAGAAGGCGGCGGTAGAGGTNGCCTCGACACCTTCAATTTNCGTCAGCACGCCGTGGGCGTAATGCGCCAGGCGGGCGCTCGCCTCGGCCACCTTGCGAATNCCCTCCNGTCCGAGGAAGGNCATGTACATGGCGCCGCGCAGCGAGCAGAGGCCCTGGTTGGTGCAGATGTTGCTCGTGGCTCTCTCTCTGCGGATATGCTGTTCCCGGGTCTGGAAGGTCAGCACATAGCCCCTCTTGCCGTCGCTGTCGACCGTCTCACCCACGATTCTTCCGGGAACCTTGCGCACATGCTCCTGCAGGGTCGTGAAGAAGCCGAAGGTCGGGCCGCCGAGATTCGGAGGGTTGCCGAGCTGTTGTCCATCGCCGATGGCTATGTCCGCTCCATAGGCGCCGGGGTCTTTCAGGATGCCGAGGGAGATGGGATCCACGATGGAGATCAGCAGCGGGCGGTCCCGCCGGGGGGCGTCGTCCTCTCCTCTTCCGCAGCCCAGCAGGCTGCCGGCGTTCTCCATCGGCTCGATGAGCCCGAAGAAGTTGGGGCTCTGCAGGACCACCGCGAGCACATCGTCGCCGTTCTCCTCCAGGGAGCGGGCGACGGAGTCCAGCGCGGTGAGGTCATTATCGAGCCCGATGGTGATGGCCTCGATGGGGTGGTCGGCCAGGTAGGTGTCCAGCACCCTCCGGTACTCCGGGTGTACGGCCTCGGATACCAGCACCTTGTTGCCCTTGCGGCGTACCGCATAGGCCATGAAGACCGCCTCGGCAAGAGCCGTTCCGGCGTCGTACATCGAAGCGTTCGAGATCTCCATGCCGGTGAGCTGGCAGAGCATCGTCTGGTATTCCATGATGGCCTGCAGGGTTCCCTGGCTGACCTCGGCCTGGTAGGGGGTGTAGGCGGTGTTGAACTCACCCCTGCTGGAGAGGGAGTCGATGGCCGCCGGGATGAAGCGCAGGTAGCTTCCGGCCCCGAGGAAGGAGGGTCGGTTGTCCATTCGGGCATTGCGGGCCGCCATGGAACCCATCTCCTTGATGATTTCCGGTTCGCTGGCGAGCTTCGGCAGGTCCAGGTTTCGTCCCAGGCGAATTTTTTCGGGGATGCAGCTGAAGAGCTCTTCAATGCTATCGAGGCCCAACGCCTCGAGCATGTCATCCCGGTCCTGGTCTGTGTGTGGGAAATAGGCCATCAGCTACTTTACTGAATATTTTTTCGGGAGGCGCAAGGGCCGGGCCGGTTTCAGTGGTCTCCCTCGCGGGCAATCAACTCCTCGTATTGCCCCAGGTCGATAAGCTCCGACACCTCATCCGGATTGGAGATGTTGATCTTGATCATCCAGCCGGTTCCAAAGGGATCCTCGGCGAGCGGCGCGAGATCGTCAGCGAGCTCGCTGTTGACCTCGGTGATTTCTCCGCTGAACGGAGCGAAGAGCTCACTGGCGCTCTTGGTTGATTCGATCTCTCCAAAAGCATCCCCGCGACCAATTGCGGTTCCCGCTTCGGGGAGATCGACAAAGACGAGGTCGCCCAATTGTTCTACCGCATGATCGGTGATTCCCACGGTGACGGTTCCGTCTTCTATGCGGGCCCATTCATGGCTTGGCGAATATTTGAGATCTACCGGCCGAGTCATTTTGTATACCTCTCGATCTGGATCTGAAGTGGAGTTCCTCGCAGACTCCTTCAGCTGGTCACTTCTTCCCGGTTCGTATCAAATCGTACCGGGCGGCTGCCCGGCATAGAAGCCAAGGCCTCTCCCGCGTTTTCAGACTGTCTTTTTCCTTTTTCTTGAGAAAAAAGGCAAGTGTTCGAGTTTCAGTTTCTCACGTTTTCCTCTGACGTCGACCTCCGGCTCCGGCGCCTGGCCATCGGCCAGCAACTCGAGGTAGGGACGGTCGAGGTATCCCATGGCGATCGGTTGCTGGACCGTGGGGGAGGGGGCTCCGCTGGTGATCCTCCCGACCCGGTCNGNTCCGGNGAAAATTTCCATTCCGCNTCGAGCGATNCGGCGNCTCTGAACAATGAAGCCGCAGAGCTTNTGCCCCGGCCCCGCCTCCTTGATCTCNCGCAGNCTCTCCTTGCCGGGGAAGGGAGCCTCCTTNTCGAGCTTNACCGCGAAGCCCAGGCCGGCGCAGTAGGGGTCGGTGGTCTCNTCGATGTCGTTTCCGTACAGGGGCATGCCNGCCTCCAGGCGGAGGGTNTCTCTCGCGCCCAGNCCGATNGGACCNGTGCGCTNGCCNCCTGTCTCCAGGAGNTNCCGCCAGAGCNNNACCCCCGCNTCTGCGNTGATGTAGAGCTCGAGNCCATCTTCNCCGGTATAGCCGGTTCGGGCCGCAAGCATCGGCGCGGATTCGTATCGCGCNNGGGTGATCTGGTAGTAGCCCAATTGGTCCCAGGCGATCTCGGGAGNTTCCAGNAGGTGGGTCGCGCAGGCGAAAGCNTCGGGACCCTGGATGGCNATCATNGCATCGNTCCGCGTCAGNTCGGTGAGNTNCGCCTCCAGGCCGCTGGCGGCGGNTCTCCATCCAGTCGATGATCTTCCCGGTATTGGACGCGTTAACCACCAGGAGAAAGGTTTCTTCAAGNTTGTAGACGATCGCATCATCCAGGATCGTTCCGGAGTCGTTGCAGAAGAGGGTNTAGCGCGCNTCTCCAGGCTNCATCGAGAGGATGTCGTTGGTGATGAGACCCTGGATCCAGGCCTCGGCCTGGGGGCCGCTGATATCCAGCCGTCCCATGTGGCAGAGATCNAAGAGNCCCGCGCGCTCNCTTACCTGTTGNTGCTCTTCGGGAATGGAGGTGTAGCGTACGGGCATCTCCCAACCATGAAAATCAATCAACATGGCCCCGAGGCGCTTGTGCTCTTCGTACAGGACAGTACGTTCCGGCTCGTTTGTCACCCTACCCAATCTCCCGTGTCACCGCCGGGCTGGTATGAACAGCCCGGCCCGCGCTGGGGGAGTCTCCTCAATAGTCGAAGTCGTCGTCGGCCTTCTTCTTTTCAACCTTCTTCTTATCATCCTCCTTGTCCCCGCCCTCTCCCGCAGGAGCTGTCGGCTCAGTCTCATCTTCCGGCTCCGGCTCCTTTTTTGAGCCGCCCTCTTTCTTGACACCAAGCTTTTCGCGCAGCATGCGGACAGCCTCCTGCTTGTCAAGGAAGCCGCAGATCGTCAGCTTGCGTATCCTGAACTTGACATCCCTCCATTGGAATCCGACCAGTCCGCTCTGGTTGAGCTTCTTTGACTTGATCTTGTTGGCAAGCTCTTCGGTTCCGCCTGCGTCGTAGGTCGCCCGGATCTCGCCGCCNCCATCGGCCTTGTCCAGGTCGAGCTCGACGACCCAGTTCACCGGACGCTGCTTGGTGTGCCAGTAGTTGGCGTTGGTGCCCGGCTTGCCAGGCATCTTCTTCCAGTTAGGAGGAGAGGATCCCTTCATGCTGCCAATGTCCAGAAAGTTGGTGCGATAGCGGGTCTTCTTCCTGGTGTCGTAGCTGACGATGGCCCCCCAGTCTCCCTTGCCGGTCATGGTCAGGATGTTGAAGNCCCAGCTCATTCGCACCTTGTACTTGAANGGTATCGGGAAGAGGACCGTTCCNGNGGTGTTTCCATCCATNGAGATCTGGGCTTNATCCGGGATGTCGCTTCCTCCCAGGAGCATCTGNGGATCNACGAAGGAGATGCTGGACTTGGGCGTCCGCAGCTTCAGGATNTCCTTTNNGAGNTCCTGGCCGTTGGTGTAGTCGAGGATGACTCCGCCGGTGTCGGGGTCGTAGTTGGCNNTCTTCGAGAGNTCATGGAGGTTCTCGATCAGGAAGGCTTCGTCNTCCTCATCCAGTTCCTGGGGGAAGAGGCTGCGGTCGACGCCCGCGACGCAGGTCGGGCTGAGGGTGGTCGTCGCGGTCCCGATGGGCGGAAGTCCGGTTCCGGGAGGGCGCGGAGAGCCGGCTGGAGGGGCGGTGCCAGGCGGCGGCGGGGGAGGGATGCGGCCTCCTGCTCCTGCTCCTGCCCTGGCCTTGGCCGCGAGCTCGAGCTCCTCTTTTCTCCGCCGGGCGAATTCGGCATCGGCGGCCTTCTGCTCTTCCTTGATCTTCGCAAGCTCGGCCTGGAAGGCNGTCTCGTCAAGCACCGACTTGAGCGCCTCGGTNTAGGTCTGGGATGCCTGGGTGTACTGGCCTGCAGCCTGCTGGAACTCGCCGCTTTCGAGAGCCGCGTTGGCTGTCAACTCCATGCTCTCAGCCTGCTGCCAGCGNCCGANAGCNTTCGAGTCGGCGCCTTTTTCCAGCGCCTTAGCNTTATAGCTTTCCATCTTCNCTTTCAGGTTGANCGCCAGGATTCGGTACTGCTTGTTCTCCTTGGCGATGGTCGCGGCGTCGNNAAATCCTTCCAGCGCATCNGTGAAGNNTCTCTTCGCGNTGCTGAGGCTGGAGGNNGATGCCTCTTNCAGNCCTGCCAGGCCATCTTCGTAGGCTTCGAGAGCCGGCTCGTANTAATCNGGNGCGTTGAGCTNAGCNTCGGCCTTGTCGGCCTTCGCCTTGGCCGCGTCGGCGAGTNTTTTTGCCTTTTCAACAGCCGCGGTCTTTCCGGATGCCTCNTCNGCATTGGCGAGGAGACTCTTGAACTCGCTGCTGGCGCGTTTGTAGTAGGTTNTTGCTTTGCTCCGTTTGTCCGGGTCCAGGAAGTAGGACCGGGCTTTTTTCGTNCGGGCTACGGCNCGGTCGAAATCTTCTTTGTATTTCTTGTCGAGNCCTTTTTCTTCACATTCNCGCTGCAATNCGAGGGCCGNTTCCTTGGCCTGCTGAGTCGGGCCNCNAGCGGTTGANCTTTTCTTTNNNTTGACCTCNTCTTCTTCNTCTTCTTCTTCCTCTTCTTCTTCCTCTTCTTCTTCTTCTTCCTTNGCNGGCTTTCTGCTCTTNTTTCTCTTGCTGCTGCTNACCTCCTCTTCTTCNTCGGAGNCTCCGCCNCCGCANCCGGTCANGGGCAGGGCGAGGGCCANGGCGAAAAGCACCAGNGANATCAGGGAGAAGAAGTAGCCGANACCGCGGCTGACCGGACGGTNCACTGGAAATGGCGNTTCGCAGCTTGTTTCTGGACGAATGNAGTCCATTTTTNGGTCCTTACCTAATGTGAATGATTATGAAGCACTTCTTCAACACCCGGGTGATGGAGGGTCTTCATTGGAGTCTTCGCATGGAGAAAGTAAAATTTTCTCCTGACGCTCTGACTCAAGTTAAAACCATGCAGGCGCCCTTTTCAACTACCGTGATAAAGCTGTGCCGGGAAATGCCGAGTTTGCGCGAGAATCAGCTGTCGACGGTTTCTTTAAGCCGTTTTTCGAACTCGCCCATCTTGCAGAACTTATCGTAGCGGTCCTTGGTCAACTCTTCGCCGCTGAGCCCGGACAGCTCCCTGATGTTTCTCAGGATCGCCTCCTTAAGCCTCTCAAAAACCAGGGGAGGGTCTCTGTGTGCTCCGCCCAGGGGCTCAGGGATGATCTCGTCGATAATACCGAAAGAGCTGAGGTCTTCCGCTGTGAGCTTGAGGATGTTGGCGGCCTGCTCCTTGTGCTCGGCGCTTTTCCAGA
This sequence comes from Planctomycetota bacterium, assembly GCA_002708465.1. Next base: position 525 of record PAOC01000062.1, on the reverse strand, counting down.
GGATCGCCGCGCATCCTTCCGGGGAAATGACCGAATAGTACGAGTGCTCGAGCATGAGAATACGGTTTCCTATGCCGATACCGAGCGCTCCGCCGCTTCCGCCTTCACCTATGACTACGCAGACAATGGGGACTCTAAGGGTCGCCATGTCCATCAGGTTGCGCGCGATTACAAAGGCCTGGCCGCGTTCTTCAGCGCCGATTCCGGGATAGGCTCCAGGTGTATTGATGAAGGTCACGATGGGGACGCCGAACTTGTCGGCCAGCTTCATCTTGAGCATGGCCTTCTTATAGCCCTCGGGGTGCGGGCTTCCGAAGTGACAGGAGACCTTCTCGGCGGTGTCTTTGCCCTTTCGGTGGCCTACCAGGAGAATCCGCTGCTCATCGATACGGCCCAGGCCGCAGAGGATCGCCGGGTCATCCCGGAAAGATTTGTCGCCGTGAAGTTCGATGAAATCAGCGACGATGGCGTGAACGATATCGGAGGTCAGGGGCCGCTGGGGATGCCTCGCCAACTGGATCTTCT
>PAOC01000137.1 GCA_002708465.1 Planctomycetota bacterium | reverse complement strand
TCGGAGACCCGGATTTGGATGGTCTCCGCTGGGGGTGGTGATCCCATGCCGATGACGGCCGCCGGTAGCTCGGCGGGCAACCCCAAGTTTAGCCCCGATGGGAAGTACCTCTCCTTCACCGCCAGTCGGGGCGACACCGCCAGTCCGGGCGGGGGCAAGAATCAGGTATGGCTATTAGACCGCCGCGGAGGCGAGGCGCGCCAACTCATGGAGGTGGAGCAAGGGGTGGGCGGCTACTCCTGGTCGGCAGACGGAACTCGACGAACCTTTCCGTTTTCGGGTTGAACCTATTCAGGGTGTCGTTTCCCGTTCCACAGATCCACACATTCCCCCCGGGGTCGACATTGAGGGCGTAGGGGATCTGGTTTTCGGCGTCCGGCAGATCATAGACGGTCCATTTTTCGGTCTTCGGATCGAATTTTCCGAACACGCCGGAGGCGAAACCCGGCACCCAGACAATTCCGTTCTGGTCGAGATGAAGTCTTCGCGGTCCGCGAAATGGAGGATTCCATTCCTTGATGTCGCCGTTGGGGGTTCTCGGGTCGATACGGCCGATGCGGTTACCATTCAACTTGGAATACCAGATGGTTCCGTCGACTGGTGAGAAATCGAGTCCGTAAGGCGTGATGCCGCGAGATTCTCCCTTGCCGGCGGCGACGGCCTGGTGGGCTTTCAGCAGGTGGTATTCTTTTACCTTCAAGGTTACAGGATGCAGCGAGAAGCAGGAGTTGCGGCCCGCGTCGGTATACCAGATGAGGCCCTCGGGGTCCTTTGGATTGATGCGGAGGGTGTGGGGGTAGGAGCCCCTTTTAGCCGGAGCCTCGGCGCTCGAGCAGATGGTGTATTTTTTAGTGTTGAGATCGAACTTCGCCATCTGGCCGCTGGCGCAGATGGTCAGCCACATATGGCCATCATTTGCCAGCTCGATGGAATGAGGGCCATAGGATCCACGCGGCAGCTGGTAGGCGAGCTGTTCGCCGGTCGCGGGGTCCAGGGTGACAATCCGGTGTTTGCTGATATTGACCGCGTAGACCAGCCCATCGGGGCCGAGCTCCAGGTCATGGAAGGAGCTCTCCAGCTTCTTGCCCAGCTCCCAGGCGGTGATCCTGGCCTTCGCCGCGAGACCGGCCGGAGCCGGAGGCGGGACGAAAACGGGCCATTTTCTGATCGCGTCATCCTTGTAGGCTCCCAGCAGGCGCTTGACGATGGTCTTTTGCGTGTGCCGGTAGAGCCCGCCGAATCCATCCATCCGCCGCACCATCGTTTCCCAGTCAACCGGCTGCTCCGGGGTGCGGAAGCCCACGGTTCCCACCTGGTGGCAATAGCTGCACATCATCTTGAAGTTCAGCTTGTCCCGCTGGTTGTCGAATTTCAGCATGCTGAAGCCGCTGCTGGCGGGGCGCTGGTCCTGGAGGTCATCTCCGGTCGCGGCCTTGAGCTTGAATTCCAGGCTTCCGGTGCCGGGCTTCTTTCCATCGGACCATTCGTCATCGAAGCCCATGAGCCGCGCGCGCACATCGTGTTTCACATTGCGCAGGCCATCGATCACGAACGAGCCATCGCCCTGGCTGAACACGGAGACAAATTTTCGGTGGCCCTTGTCGAAGGCCGAAATCATGACGCCACCGATCGGCTTGCCGGCAGGGCCGCTGACCGTGCCGCTGATGGTCTCAGCGTAGATGTCGCCGGCAGCGGCCAGGATGGATGCCGCGAGAACGGCTATCAGCAGGGTGTTTTTCATTCAGCCGGTCCCGGTTGTTTTGACCAGTCAGGCGCTTCGGCCATGATACTCGCATTGATCATCATTAACTGCTTTTTCAGGCGGGTAAAAATCTCAGGATGGCGCCCGGACACTTCCGTCTTCTGCGATGGGTCTTTTTCGAGGTCGAACAGCTGGAATCGCCCGTAGCCGCCGGCCTTGATCGCCGGAATCCATGTCTCGCTGAACATGTTCAGGCGGATGTACTTTCCTCGCAGCCTTTCAGCTTCTCTATTTTTGAAGCCCTCAAAGAGCTGCTTCTGCAGGGTGCTTCCGCGAATCTCCTCTTCGAGCGATCCATCCTTTCTGAGAATCTCTTCGATTTGTTTTCTAAGGGAGGCCATGGCCTGCTTGTCTTTGGGGAGCTCGTAGGAACGATAGCCCACCAGCGAGTATTTTCCTTCCCGGAGCGCTATGGCGGCGGCGTTGGTCGGAAGCAGCCAGATGAGAGGCTGATGGCGGAAAAATTTGTTAGGCTCTCCTCTCAGCAGGGGTGAAAGGTCCGAACCGTCGAGATGGACACCTTCGGGTTTGTCGATCCCAAGCAGTCCGCAAACGCTTGGCAGGAGATCGACGAGGCCGGCGGGTGACTTTTCAACCCGCCCTCCGCCGATGGTGCCAGGCCAGTAGAAGATGCCGGGAACCCGGATGCCTCCCTCGAAGTTGGAGCCTTTGGACCCCCTGAGATGACCCGTTCTGTCGTTTCGGTAGCTGCCGTTGTCGGAGGAGTAGATGATGATCGTGTTCTCAGGGGCATCGACCTGCTTCAGCTTTTTGAGCAGGCGTGCAATAGCCCGGTCTGTATTGTCGATGGTTCCTGAATAAATGGCGGCCGGGTCATTCAGTTTTCCATAGGGGGCGACACTCGTCTTCGGGGCGGCAATCGGGGCATGGGGTTCATGGAACCAGATGTTGAGAAAGAAGGGCTTCGCCGGTTTTCGATGTTCATCGAGCCAGGAGATGGCTTCATTGACCACGATCTGGCTGGCGTAGCCTTTGATTTTTCCCACGGGTTTTCCATTGCGAATGAAGTTGGCCGGATCCTTGTGGCTGGGCTGGGCGTTGATGCCGGTGGCAAACCAGTAATCAAAACCATGCTGTTTCGGCGTCGGCTTCTCACGAGACCGCCCGGGAAGGCCCAGGTGCCATTTTCCCAGGTGGACAGTTGAGTAGCCGTGGGTTTTCAGAACCTCCGCGAGCGTGACCTCTCTCTCAAGGAGGTGTGATTTCTGCGTGTGATCGTCAATCCAGCTGTAGACCCCGGTGCGAAGGTGCTGTCTGCCAGTCAGCAGCGTCGCACGTGAGGGAGAGCAGACCGCAGCGCCTGAATAAAAATCAGTGAAGCGCATGCCGCCGGCAGCCAGGCTGTCAAGAGTAGGGGTTTTTACCGGGCCGCCGTAGCAGCCGATATCTTTCCAGCCCAGGTCATCGGCCAGCAGCAGCACGACATTCGGATGCCGCGCAGCGCTTGCGGTGCTCTGAAAAAAGAGCAGGCTGAGGATGCAAAGCGGGAGAGCTTTCGACAAGGTTCTGTTCCTGTTTAGGTGCGCCACTGGGGGCTTAATGGAAAACCTGTATCTTGAAAATCCACCGCTCGCTGTAAAATTGGACATCTTTTTATTTTACGTTCGAAGAATCCGCTGCTTGTTCAGCCAGCTTGAAAGAGTAGAGCTTTGCGTTCTGGAGCGAGAACTTGAGTTTAACGGTTTTTCCTTCCAGTTGGGACAGATCGCCGCCCGACTTCCATTGCGGCGAAAACCGCAGCTTGTCTACGCCCCTGTAGCGCTTCGCCGCATTGGCTGAGTAGCCGCTGATCCTCTTGCCGGACTCATCGAGCAATTCGACTTTTACCCATCCCTTTTCAGCATCGACGTTCACCTGCAGCTGGCGGCCTTCGAGCTTGAACGGTTTTGTGACCACGGTTCCCGGGTTTTTTTCCGCTTCGAGGAAAAAGAATCCGTCGAGCCTCAGCTTCGCCAGGCCCAGCCGGGCATCCCATTTGCGGGCGCCCCAGCGCTCGTTGGTCGCCAGGTAATAGATCCAGTGCTCATCGTTGCGGGTGATGATGTTGGCTGGCGGGCGGGCGCAATCCTTGTCGAAGCTGCCGTCGGGGCCGCGGGGGATGAGGGTTTTTCGAGGGTAGGTGGCGGCGGTGAAGTCGTAGCTGACCGCATCGCGCGATGGCGACATGTAAAACTCCCAGACCCCTTTCTCGTGGCGCTTGTGAAAGTCCTGTCGGCCAACGGGAACGGGCCGGTTGGTCGCGGTCAGCACATCCGTCAGGGCGAAGTACACCCCCTCGTAATACCAGATCGGCAGGGTGTGGATCTGGCGCTCCGGTGTCCGGGTACCCGGGATCATCGTCTTGTCGGGGTCGTTCAGTACAAACTTGGTCAGCGTCTTCCAGGCCGTCGGGTGCTGGAGCAGGTCGTTTCCCTTTGTGTGCTCCATGATGCGGACGCCCCTGAGCTCGCCCAGTCCTCCTCCGGCCGCGAAGTCTTCCCGGCATATCAGCAGGTAGCGTTTGTTGGGCGGGTCCCAGAAGATCTGGTTGCTGAAATCGGCGGCCCGGCCCGTCACCGGCAGGCCCTTGTTGTAAAAGCTCCAGTTGATCCCGTCGGAGGAATAGCCCAGCCGGGTGCGACAGTCCTGGCCGCCCCGGTTCGGGTAGAGCGCCACCTTGTATTTCTCTGCATGCCCCCAGGGCAGCCTCGAGTCGATGCTGACGGTGACTCCATCGAGGCCTATGCTGACGAGATCCCTGGATCTTTTATCACGCAGGATGGGCATCGGTGAATTCCAGTTGACCAGGTTGCTCCTGCCGTCCTTTGAGATCAGCGGCTTCGTCCAGTGGATTCCGTCTTTTGACTCGGCATAAGCCAGCGCCGAGCCGGCGCGCTTGCTGGCCATGTACCACAGCCGGAACATCTTCCTACCGGCGTCCCAATGCGGCGAAAAGAACCAGCAGAAGGCCGACTCCCCGAATTCGTAGCCCGCGCCGCCATCCGGCCCGTCGTGGACCTCGCCGGTCTGAAAATCGGTCGGCAGCGTCGGCTTCAGCACGACGCCATGCTTCGTCGCCTGCCCCGCATCGAGCGTGACGTTCTCTGTTTCCTCCACGATGTAATCGTCGACGAATAATTGTTTTCGTGTGCCGATTTCCAGCACGGGGGGGGCGGCGCTCTTTTCACCGGCGGCCCGCAGCTTGTCGCTTCGGGCGGGCGCGGCGGCGAACAACAGGCACGCGAGTATGGCGGGGCTGAGCCGGCGGCTGTTGGGTAGCGTGTTCATGGCCTGGTCTTCCCGGCGGTTGGCAGCCATTTCGTTAATTCAGCGATGATGGGCTTTGATTGTTCGGGTTGGCTGAAAGCAAGGTTCGTAAACTCATCGGGGTCCGTTTGATGGTCATAAAGCTCTTCGGCCCCGGTGGCATGGCGTATGTAGCGCCAGCGCAGGGTCCGGACCGCATGGTTGCCGCGCCCCCAGGTCGTGATGGCGGGGCGATCCCGCCTGGCCGCTGGGTCTTTCAGGAGGGGTACGAGGCTTTCACCGTCAAGATCCTCACGCCTGGGCAGGCCGCACAGTTCATTCAGCGTGGGATAGACATCGAGCAAGCTGACCGGGCGGTCGCAGGTCATGCCTGGCCTGGTCACCCCGGGCACGATGAACATCAGCGGAACCCGGGTTGATTCTTCAAAGAGCGTGAACTTTTCCCAATGTCGCTTCTCGCCGATGTGCATGCCGTGGTCGGACCAGAGCACCACGATGGTGTTTTTAGCGTGCGGGCCGGTGTCGAGCGCGTCGAGTAGCCGCCCGACCTGGGCATCGGCGAAGCTGATCGATGCCAGGTAACCGCGAACCGCAGAGCGCCACTCGTCGTTTTCCTCCACCCAGCGATGCCAGGCTTTGCGAAGCGATCGGTGGCCGGCGGCGGGGACGTCATCGAGGGCGTCTTTTTTCACCCTCGGCAGGAAGACGTCCTCTTCGGGATAGAGGTCGTAGTATCTCGTCGGCGCGTACCACGGAATGTGCGGCCGGAATATTCCGACGGCCTGGAAGAATGGTTTGTCGCGTTTCCTGGCGAGCTCACCGGCCGCCCAGCTTACGACCTTGTAATCCGCCGTGCCTGTTTCCGGTTGATCGTCAGGCGCCCAATCGAAGAAGTGAGACGGGCGTCCCTTGGATGTCTTGCCGATGGCGATGGGTTTTGAATAGAGATAGCCATTGGCCGCTCGCCTGGCTTGGGCGGCCTTCGGCCATTGGGGCTCCGGCATGGGCTCGGTCGCCGAGGGCCAGTAAGAATCCCAGAGCTTCGCTTCGTTCTGTTGCTTGCCGTAGCCCCCGGTGATCCAGGACAAGGCATGGAAGATCTTACCGCCGCCGAAAGCCGTGTAGCCGCCTGCGCGGAAATGTTCGGGGATCGTGACGGCATTGGCAAGCCGCGGGCGGCTCCGCCAGTCCTGGCCGTTGTGGTAGATGCCCGATGATGACGGAGCGACTCCCGTCATCATCGCGACCCGCGATGGATTGCAGGAAGGCGCCGCGCAATGGGCGTTGGTAAACAACACGCCGCGTGAGGCGAGCCGATCAAGATTCGGAGTGTGAACGCCCTTTCGGCCGCCCATGCAGTTGACCCAGTCATTCAGGTCATCGACGGCGATGAACAGTACGTTGGGCCGGCCTGGCGATTGGGCGCCAGCGGGAGTGATACCCGCGATCAACAGGGCGAGAGCTGAGAGGGCAAGTCTTCGCATTAAGGTCCACCTTGGCGGGTTGTCGAATTGTTCCGAGTCCGTCGCCAGTGTAGCTGAACGACGTTTCCCGGCCAAGAGCGCAGCTTTCGCAGGCCTTTTCTTGCCAATGCTTGTGACCCCCAATAAGCTATTGAGGTAGGTNGTGTTCATANTTAGAGAGGGTANCGGNATGAAGCGCACAGGCGCTTTCTNGATNTTCGCGCTGNTGGCGTTGTCCTGGGCCGCGGCGCNGTTGAATGCCCAGGCGGTGGTGATCACCGAGTTCCTGGCCGAGAACCGCGATGGNTTGGCTGACGAGGATGGTGATTCATCGGATTGGATCGAGATCCAGAACCAGGGAGCGGCGACGGTNAATCTCGATGGCTGGAGTCTTANNGATGACGCGGGNGACCTGCGGAAGTGGTTNTTTCCCGCCATCGAGCTGCTGCCGGGGGAGTANCTGCTGGTCTTCGCATCNGGGAAGGACCGGGCCACNGCCGGTTCNGAGCTTCATGCCGGNTTCCGTCTCGACAAGGGAGGTGAGTTTCTCGGACTGGTGGCGCCNGGCGGGNTGGACGTGGTTCACGCCTATACCCCGGAATATCCNCCGCAGCGNCCAGGAATATCTTANGGATTCTCGCAGAGNGCGGCNCAGGNTGACTTCGTCTCCGGCGGCGACGCGGCGCGATTTGTGGTTCCTNNCGATGATGGCCTCGGAGTCCAGTGGCGTGAGNCCGGCTTTGATGATTCCGGCTGGATGCAGGCTGAGACCGGGGTAGGCTTCGCCACCGGAGACGCGCCTCCGCCTCCTGTTCGGATAGAAAATGTCGCTCTCGGCGGCCGCGCGACCCAGTCTTCGCAGGGTTGGGGGGGCGAGCCGATGCGGGGAATCGACGGAAATACCGATGCCCAGTGGAGTGCTGGAACGACCTTCCACACCAATGGAAGCAATTCATGGTGGGAGGTTGATCTCCTCGGCATCTACAGGATTGATTCGATCAGGCTCTGGAATCGCATGGATTGCTGCAGTGAGCGCTTTACGGACTTCACTGTCGAACTCCTCGGCAGCGATCGCAACGTGGCGTTCGAGATCGGCCCTCGCAACGGCAACAGCGAGGAGACCTTCTTTTTCCCCGACATCGATGCAGCCGGAAGGTTTGTCCGTATCTCGATGCCCGGGCCGTACCTGCACCTTGCGGAGGTCGAGGTGTTTGGAGAGGTCTTCGATGAGGATCTTATTTTCCAACGCCAGGTGAGAACCGATGTGGCCGAGGAGATGCTGGGGCGCAACGCTTCAGCTTACCTGCGGATCCCCTTCGAGGTTGAGAATCCGAACCTGCTCGACACCTTGACCTTGCGAATGAAGTACGACGATGGATTCGTCGCCTGGCTTAATGGAACCGAGGTCGCGCACAGTAACGCGCCGCAGGCCTTGAGGTGGAACTCCGGCGCGACGCGGGAAAACCCGGTCGAGCAGGTGCTCCTGTTTGAGGGATTCAATGTCAGCGCCTGGAGAGGAGCGCTCTTGCCCGGGGCTAATGTCCTGGCGATCCAGGGTCTCAATCTTGCTCCCGGAGATGACGATTTCCTGCTCCTGCCTGAGTTGGCAGGGTTTCATTTTTCTCAGCAGGTCGAGTCCTATATGACAGAGCCATCTCCGGGTGAGAGCAACGCGGATTCACAGATCGCCGGATTTGTCGCCGATACGAGCTTCTCGGTGGATCGCGGTTTTTACGACGAACCCTTTGATGTCGAGATCTTTACGGAGACGGAGGACGCCGAGATTCGCTATACGGTCGATGGCTCGGTGCCGACACCCACCAACGGTAGTGTCTATGTCGGGCCGGTTCGGATCACGACGACTACGATCCTGCGTGCCGCCGCGTTCAAGGAAGGTCTCGGGCAGACGAACATCGATACCCATACCTATATCTTCCTTGATGATGTCTTCGACTCTTCCGTCATGCGAACCAGTGTCACCCGTGACAGGGTCCTTGGGCCGCGGCTGCGGGCCGGCCTGGCCGATCTGCCATCCCTGTGCATCACCGCCGCGACGACTGTCTTTCCAAACGAGGAGCCGATCTCACTCGAGCTGATCCATCCTGATGGGACGCCTGGTTTCCAGGAGGACGCGGGGGCCAAGTATTTCGGCCTGCGATGGGGAGGCTCCACCTATCTCAAGAAGAGCCTGCGGATCTCTTTTCGTTCCGAATACGGAGATTCCAAGCTGCGCTATCCGCTTTTTGAAGGATACGCTCGCGGTGTACCCCCTGTTGAGGTCTTTGACCAGATCGAGCTTCGAACCGGGCACCACGATGCGGACATGCGCGGGTTCTACATGTCGGATCGGTTTACCTCCAATACCATGCTCGACCTGGGGCATCTGAACCCGCATGGCCGGTACGTGCACGTGTATCTCAACGGGGTCTACTGGGGTCAGTACAATATGCGCGAGCGCTTCAGCGCGGATATGTTCGCCGAGTATTTTGGCGGGGAGGAAGAGGACTACGAGGCGATCAAGGCCAATGGAGGTCCCTGGAATTGGGACGCGGTGGGGACTCCTTTTAACGGAGATGGATCGACCTGGTCGTGGATCCGGGCGCGGCAGGCGAATTTTGAGGAGATCCAGCGCCATCTGAATGTTACCCAGTACATCGATTACATGTTGATGGTTATGTTCGGAAATACCGAGTTGGAGTTTCGCTGTGTGGGGGAGAGGCAGGGGAATGAATGGTTAGAGGAGGACCGTCAGAATGTTGGCTTNCAGTTCTTCATGAACGATACGGATGGATTCCTGCGAGGACCCACAGATGGCGGCGGCGGACGCCCGGGCTTTAACGGCAACCCCGCGGCTATGAGCCAGCCCGGCAGGCAGGTAGGCGATGGACCCGGAAGCATCTTCAGCATGCTGCTGGCTGAAAACCATCCGGACTACAGGATCCTGCTGGCGGATCGCATCCATANGATGTTNTTCAACGATGGNGCGATGTCGGCCGAAAAGAACATCGAGCGGCTCCGGGAGCAGACCGAAGAGGTTGGACGTTCGATGCTGGCTGAATCCGCACGCTGGAATTACCGGACTCCTTCCTCCTGGGAGACCGCCAAGAACAGGTATCTAAATGGAGTCCTGCCGTCCCGTACCGATGTAATGGTAGGCCACTACCGCGATGCAGGCCTGATGCTGCCGGTTGCCGCGCCGGCCTTTGTTATCGATGGCCGCGCCCAGCATGGCGGGATGATTTCTCCGGGCGCCGAGTTGGAGATAGGGGCTGTGGGCATCGAGCGGATTGTCGATTTTCCCGTGATTGATTTGGACACNCCNNGAAGTGTNCTGGTNCCTCGAAACGGNGACCTGGGAGATGAATGGTTGCTGNCCGGCTACGTGGAGGGCGCGCATGGAGAGACCTGGCAGCAGGCCTCCGGGGGAATCGGCTACGACAGAAACAATGACTACCGGGACGCCATCGACCTGGATGTCGGGGATGAAATGGAGAACGATCCCGGCAACACCTCGGTCTTCATCCGCATCCCATTCAATATCGCGGGCCAGCAGTCGATCGCCTCGATGGACAACCTGACCCTGGCGCTTGATTACGACGATGGTTTCGTCGCCTATCTCAACGGCGAGCGCGTGGCGGAGGCGAATGCTCCCGGGGNCGATGATCTCGAGTGGAACTCTCTCGCTGACGGTTCCAACGAGGCTGACCCGGGCAACCCCGCGGTTTTTGAANTGGAAAGTTTCAGAGAGCACCTGCGAGTCGGGGGGAACGTCCTGGCGATTCACGGGCTGAACTTCACCTCCAACAGCAGTGATTTCCTGATCCGGGCGGAGCTTGTAGAGCGAACCATCGAGATTGGANTGGCCGATGACAGCGTCTTCTATACGGTGGACGGTTCCGATCCCCGCCTTCCCGGCGGAGCCTTGTCGCCCATGGCGATTTCCTACACAGGGCCTTTTCTGCTCTCGGAGACAACCCTTGTCTCGGCTCGGGTTCGCACCCGGGATGGTTCCTGGGGCGCGATGACCAACACGGTGTTCCACACCGACATGCCGCTGCGGGTAACCGAGCTCATGTACAACCCTGCCCCGCCCGCGGAGGGCAGCCCGTTTCAGCGCCGTGAGTTCGAGTATATTGAGCTTCAGAACATCAGCACCGACACGCTGGATCTGCGCGGGGTGCGGTTCGTGGAAGGGATCCGGTTTGACTTTACCGATAGCGCCGTTACCGAGCTTGCCCCCGGCGAGGTGGTCGTCCTTGTGGAGGATCTCCAGGGTTTCGCCAGCCGCTACGATCTCGCCCGGATCCTCGTCGCCGGGGAGTATTCCGGCGCGCTGAGCGATGGCGGTGAGCGTATTCTCATTCACGGCCCGCTGGATGAGCCAATCCTGGACTTCGAATACGGCGACTTCTGGCATCCCGAAACCGATGGAGAGGGTTCGTCCCTGGTGATAGTCGATGCCCTCGCCGACCTGTCGGCCTGGGGGGAAGCGGATAGTTGGCGGCCGAGCAACCTGGACCTGGGCTCCCCCGGAGTTGACGAATCAGGTCTCGAGCCCCGGGGGCGGCAGCTGCCGGGCGATGCGAACCAGGATGCCCGGGTCGACATCTCAGACGCCGTGGCTCTCCTGCTGCACCTCTTCGGGCGCCGGCCGGAGCTGCCTCCCTGCGCGGATGGAAGCCCCGACAGCCCGGGCAACATCGGCATCCTCGACTCCAACGGTGACGAGGAGGTGAATGTCTCCGATGCCGTCTGGCTGCTGGCGTACCTGTACCAGGGCGGGGCACCGCCCAGTCGCGGGACGGATTGTCTGCGCCTGGAGAGTTGCCCGAACATCTGCGGGTTTTAGAGGAAGCCGACCGGTCTACAGTTCATTCGCCCACCTGCCAGACGATCCCCTGGATGAGCGATGGCTCCCCACCCGTTTCTTGCCAGCGTCCATGGTCTCGAATAGGCTATTGCCTGGGTTTAACTGGCATATAGCGAGGGAATAAACATGAAGTTCCTGACTGCATTCGCGTTGCTGCTCAGCGCGGCTTTTCTCGGCACACGTCACGTTTCGATGAGCGAATTGCCGGCAGCTGCAGCCTCCGAAGGCCAGGGCATCAAAGCGGGCGTAGAGGACGAGAAGTATGCGGAGAATCCCGGCAAGGAGGGAGATGGAGATCATACGATCGGCCCCGACTTCAGGGTCGATCCAGATCTCACAGACAAGGGCAATCCCAAGGGCCGGAACTTCAAGTTCGCGATGCGTCTGAAAGACAGCAGGATTTTCCGCGGCGATGACTCGACGCTAGATCCTAAGAAGTCCGTTCGGAAGGAGCGTAAGATCTTTGTCTACNTNCCGGCCGCCTACAAGGACGGCACNANGGCGCCCATNCTNGTNACNCATGACGGGCCGAGCCGTCTCNNCCTNNTACGNAANGCGCTGGANAANCTGACAATTTCAGNGGACNCCNGGCGNNGGNTGCCCGCNTTCATAGTGATTGCCGTTCAAAACGGCGGNNATGACAGCAAGGGNAGNGAGCGCGGNCTNGAATACGATACCCTCTCCGATCGATTCGCGCGGTTCATCAACGATGAGGTNTTGCCGGCCGTGCTGAATAACGCGGAGATCAAGGCCGCCTACCCGAAAATAGCCTTCACGGATAATCCCTGGGGCAGGGCCACCATGGGCTGCAGCTCAGGCGGGGCCGCCGCCCTGACCATGGGCTGGTTTCGGCCCGACCTGTTTCGCCGCCTGATCACGTATTCCGGCACGTTCGTCGATCAGCAGGACGACGATGCCCCTGAGGAGGCGAAGTATCCGCTCGGCGCCTGGGAATATCATTCCGGCAAGAAGCTGATTCAAAACAGTGAGAAGAAACCCCTGCGGATTTTCACGCACGTTTCTGAAAACGACAATGGGTCCGGGGATCCCGAGGGGACCTACCACAATTGGGTGATGGCCAACCGGCGCACCGCAGCCGCCCTCAAGGCCAGGGGCTACAACTACCGCTATGTATTCAGCCGCGCCTCGAGGCACTGTGACCGACGTGTTTTCGAGCAGACGCTGGCGGACACATTGGTGTGGATGTGGCGCGGCTACGAGGCTGACTGATCGCGCTGGTCAACCCTGGGGGCTTGCCCTGCCGGGCGATGGCCTACTTGAATATCTGTCCTTTCGAGGCGTCGCCTTCCTGGTCGAGGACCTGGATGCTGACCACCGTCCTCTGCGACGGCAGACGCCATTTCCAGACCAGCTTCTTCTGGGGCGTGACCTCGATGACGTGGTGGCTGCCCTGGTAAAAACAGATGACCGTATTCCCGTTGGCAAGGCGGTTCAGCCCGGTCATGAAGCCCATCTTGATTTCGGGGAGATCCTTGCGCTCCAGCTTCCAGACGACCTTGTCGTTTTTATCGACCTCTACCGCCGTGACGCCGGCACCGGTGGAGAAGAGCGTATTGCCGTTTGGCAGGCGCATGACGGCGTGCGCCTTGGCCATCCTGACCCCGGGCAGGCCCTTGATGACGCGGATGGTCTTGCCTTCGGAATCAAGCTCCCGGATCTCGTTATCACAGGACACCATGCACAGGTAATTGCCGTTTTCCAGTTTGCGGCACATCCGAAAGCGCATGTGCAGATTGTCGTTGCGCGACCTGACCGGGATCTCTTTGACGATCTCGCCCTTGCGGTTGATCTCGATCAACCGGGATGGTCCGTTCTGGGCGATGAGAATATTCCCATCAGCGAGGGGTTGGCAGGTATGGATCTCATCCCGCTTCTCTGATGACTTCCATTCAAAAGCCAGCTTGCCGTTCTTGTCGTAGACCTTGACGCCCCGTCTCCAGGCAAACAGGGTCTCGCCATTGGGTAAGGACCAGACATCGTTGGGGTTTTGCGTTTTGAAGATGTGCTTACGCTCCCCCTTGCTGGTGACGACGCAGACCTCGCCCTTGGAGAAATCAGCGCAGACGAAATTGTATTTGGGTCCGTCGATAGTTTCTTCCGCGATGCCGTGTTCCGGATTCGCGATGAGACAGATCATCAAGAGCAGGCAAACCAGATTGAGTTTCATGGGCTCATCCTTATACTGCGTAGCGCCGACCAGCGAGAAAAGCGCGCGCCGGCGGCGGGGCGGTCGCGTGTTGAAGAAAACCGTGTGCAGGGGGCGTACGGGAAACAGCGGGACAGTCTGTCACAACAGTCGGAACTTTTCGAACCGGATTATTGATCCCAACCCCATATCGAGTCCGCCCACCTGCCGGGTGCCCCCTGGATGGTGAGGGGCTGCACTGCGCGAGCAGGTCCCTGCCGATTGATGCCGCGGCAGGGATGCGGGTAGGCTATTAGCTCAACTTGGTCTGAAATGTATGTCCAAAACTCCGTGATGAAGGGCCGAACAGATGAACCAGAACAAAGATCCTCTGATACGCTTGATCGCGTTCGCGCTGCTGCTGAACGCGGCATTTCTCGGTATGCGTTGCAGCTCGAGCAGTGGCTCAAAGGTGGCCGAGGCCGATTCGCCGGAGCTGCTGGCGAGGGTGGCTGCCCTCGAGGATGGCTTTGTCGATCTGCAGGGGGTGGTCCTGGGGCTGGTGGACCGTGCCCCCGTGGACAGCTCGGAGCTCACCGCCCGAGTAAACTCTCTTGGTGAGACAGTGAGCCAGCTCCAGGCGGTATCGACGACGGCCATTCCCGCAATCTTCGCCAGGCTAGATGCGCTGGATGCTTTCGCTCAACAGACAACGGAGGCCCTGTCAAATTTGAATGCCAGGGTGCTTGGCGGAGGCCCGGATCATACCAGGGAGATCGCTGAGCTGCGGAGCCAGGTGGAGGCTGTCAGAGCTGATTTAGAAGCGGGCGCCGCAGCGATTGAAGCGACCGCCGCCGCCGCCATAACCAACGCCGCATCCATCGCTGACCTTGCCGCGGCCGCCCCGGCGAACCCCGGCGAGGGAGGTTTGACAGCCGGGCAGGCTGCGATTCTCGCCCATATGTCGATCGAGCAGTTGCCGGTGGATGATGAGGGCAATACCGCCAGGGCCATCCGTTTCAGCGGCGTGAATGTGCAGGTTGTCAATGGCAGGGGTGCTACGGCAACTGAGAATGGAGGCGGCCTTGGTAATCTCATCATCGGCTACCAGGAACTGCGCAGGAATGATGAAGACCCGCTGACAGATGACGCGAATGACCGCAGCGGTTCCCACAATCTCGTGGTCGGCTCCCAGAACAATTACAGCATCTGGGGCGGCCAGGTTGTCGGCAGGCGCAATACGGTCTCAGGTTTCCTGTCAACCGTGGGAGGGGGCTTGAATAACACTGCCTCGGGGCAATGGTCCACGGTGGGCGGAGGACAGGACAACACAGCCGCGGGGGAGATGTCCACGGTAAGCGGCGGCATCGGCAACACGGCCTCGGGGCAGAGAGCCACTGTGGGTGGCGGCGGTGAGAATACGGCCCGGGGCGTGGTGTCCACGGTAAGCGGAGGGCAGGACAACAGGGCCTCCGGAGAGTGGTCCACAGTGAGCGGAGGGCAGGACAACACGGCCTTACTGCAGTGGTCCACGGCCAGTGGAGGGCAGGGGAACGTGGCCTCGGGGCAATGGTCCACGGTGAGCGGCGGGCAAGGCAACACTGCCTCGGGGCAATGGTCCACGGTGAGCGGCGGCCGGGGCAATAGGCCCACGGGCGAGAGCTCCAGGCTGAGCGGGGGCGGGAACCTTGTCGCCGCGGACTTTAGTCAGCATCTTCCCTGAGCCCCGCTCGCCTGCCGATTGATGTCGCGGCGGGGGTGCGGGTAGGCTATGAACTTCAGTTGGGCATGGAGTGCCTGCCGCATTTCGCAATGAAGGATTGAACCGATGGAATGGAGCAAGAACCCCCTGGCGCGTAGCCTGGTTTGCCGAGTATGTATTCTCGTCTCGCTTGCCGGCCCTGCCTGCGCCGACTGGCCTCAGTTTCGAGGCCCCAACTCTTCGGGCATCGCGGCTGGCCCGGCTCCTCCCGTTGAATTCGGTCCCGGCAGGAATGAGCTCTGGCACGTGCCAATGGGAGAGGGTCACAGCTCTCCTGTCGTAGTCGGTGATGCGATTTTCCTGACGACCTGTGACAGGAAGAACAGGAAGCTCGCGGTTGTCTGTATAGACAGTTCGAACGGCAAGATTCGCTGGCAGGGAGATGTGCCGACAGACAGGCTTGAAAAAGGACACGCGTCTTTCAATCCGGCCAGCAGCACGCCGGCGGCAGATGGTGAGCGGGTGGTCGCCTATTTCGGGTCATTTGGACTGATTTGTTTCGATACCGCCGGTAAAAAACTGTGGGAACGCAAGATGCCCCTGACCAGGTCGTTTGGAGGCAACGCGACCTCACCCGCGATCATCGGCGATCGGGTGATTCTCTACCGCGGTAATCATGTCGATCACTACCTGCTGGCCGTTGACAAGGTCACGGGAAAGGAATTGTGGAAGGTGCCGCAGCGAGAACCTTTCTCCAGTGAGATGGCCTGTACGGCCTGCCCGATCTCCATAGGAGATAAATTACTCGTTCACACCGCGCGCTCCATGCAGGCGTTCGACATCTCCAGCGGCAAGCAGCTCTGGGTGGCCGTCTGCGCGACGACCGCGACGAGTACGCCTGTCCTTGCCGGCAACGAGGTGATCGTCGCGGCGTGGAACAAGATGGGAGAGCCGGCGCTGCGGCCCGAATTCCCGGACTTTAAAAAACTGATCACCGATCATGACAGGGACAGTGACAAGCGGATCAGTCGTGACGAGTTTCCTAAGTTGTGGATTTTTCATCGCCCCGAGGGCGTGGAGGCGCCTCAGAACGGCGCCACCATTCGCTTTGAACGGGTCGACAAGAACAGGGACCGCGAGATTGATGGGGGCGAGTGGTCCGCCCAGCTTCGCGGCCTGGAAAAATTCCGTGCCGGCTACAAGACCCACGGCATGCTGGCTATTGCGCTCGACAGCAAGGGGCTGGTCGAGGCCGGGCAGATCCGTACCCTGGAAAAACAGGGCATTCCGGAGGTGCCATCCCCGCTTTGCGATGGAACCTACGTCTATTTCGTCAAGAACGGCGGCGTACTCACCTGCCTCGAGTTGAAGACGGGAAAGAGGGTCTACCGTATGCGGACGCGCGGCCGGGGGACCCATTACGCCTCGCCGCTCATTGCCGGCGGCCGGCTCTTCACCACGGCCGGTGATGGGCGGATCTCGGTTCTGACGCTCGGGCCGAAACCCGAGATCCTGGCGGTCAATGAGATGCAGGAGCGTGTTTACGCGACCCCGGCGATTTCCGGTGGCGTGCTCTACGTGCGGACGCATTCGTCGCTGTTCGCGTTTGGAAAAAAATAGAGAACAAACCGGGGGCAGGGGATTCTTGCCTGTTCTCCGGGGGTTGATCTATGATGTCCGGGTCAACTAAACGGAGGACCTGGAATTAATATGAAGCTCTCAATTCGCTTGCTTGCTGTTCTCACCGTCCTGGCATCGACGCTCAACATTCAGGCTGAGCGCCTTGTGCTTGTCGGGGCCTCGTACGGTAAAAACATTCTCGCGATCACCGACGCCAAGGGTGACGTGGTCTGGTCACACAAAACCGCGGGTCCACGGCGGGGCCATACAGGCCATCACGATGTCCACCTGCTGGCCAACGGCAACATTCTCTTTCACGATACCTGGACTACGCTGAAGGAGATCACCCTCGATAAGAAGGTGGTGTGGACCTACGATTCAGCCACCATGAACGGCAACAAGGGCAAGCGAGTTGACGTCCACGCCTTCGCCCGTCTGGCCAACGGCAATACCATGATCGTTGAGAGCAGCGTGGGGCGCGTGATCGAGGTGGACAAGGATCGCAAGCTCGTCCGGGAGTTTCCGCTCAAGCCCGGTGGAACGAAAAGTACCCGCTGGGCGCGACACACGCCCGAGGGTAATCTCCTCGTCTGCTCCGAGAACCCCGGCGTGGTCACAGAGTACAACAGCAAGGGCGAGGTGGTCTGGGATTACCTCATCAAGACCCGCGTCTATGGCGCCATCCGCCTGAAAAGCGGCACCACCCTGATCGCCTCCGGCAGCGGCAAGAGCGTCGTCGAGGTCTCCCCCGAGAAGAAGGTCGTCTGGGAGGTCAAGGGTAAGGTG
>PAOC01000087.1 GCA_002708465.1 Planctomycetota bacterium | reverse complement strand
AGGTGGCTAGAGCGCTTGGTTGTGGTCCAGGAGGTCGGGGGTTCAAGTCCCCTCGCCCACCCCATTTTTACCTTCCCATCATCGAGCAGGCGCGCGTTCGCGGGTTTGCTCAGTCTTCTGCTTCCATGGTGGAGTAGGCTCTGGAGGTGAAGCGGTCGAGGGCGTCGCAGGTTCTCTGGCCCAGTCCAGCGACTGTCTCAATGCCGACCCTGGTGGGGTCTCCGGCATCCACTCTCGACAGGGCTCCCCCCAGGACGAGCGCGAGTCCGAGGGCCAGGCCGCGGAGGGTGGACAGATGATGTTTCATGGAACTTTTCCGCCTGTGTAATTCAAGGGGCTCCATTGTCTATATATTCGCGAGCCCGTCCACATCCAGCAGTCCGCGGCGACTTCTCTCTNCNGAAGCTCGCATCCCGGCCGGAGCAGGGTCTCCTGGCGGCGGGCGCCGGAAATTTATTCTCCAGGTCATTTGCGGAGTATAATTTCTCTGTGCCAAAGCAAGTAAGCGGACCCCATTTTCTGCTCGCGATTCCCGGTGAAGATTCCCAGCCGCGCCTGGTGATTCTTTCCGAGGGGGAGACCCTGCTCGGCCGCTCGCAGGAAAACGANATCATNCTCAAGGATTCGGCCGTTTCGCGTGAGCATGGCCGGGTGCTGCGCCAGGGAGCGGTGGTTCGCTACGAGGATNTTGGAGACAGGAACATTACCCTCATTGGCTCCAGTCCCGCTCATGGCAGGGANCTGCGGGATGGCGATATTTTGAAAATGGGNCANTCGCNCCTGGAGTTTCATTCCGGCGCCGNCCTGGCGGCGCGGNCGNCGGCNAAGGCNNGNGGCATCGCTCCGCGCAGGCGTGTTTCCGATTCCTATAAGGCTAAAACCAGGTCATCCGGTCTGCCCATGATGGTCGCGACCGCTGTGCTGGTGGGGATCATCCTGGCGATCTTTCTTTTCAGGAATCCTCCTCCGCAACAGCCGCCCGCCAGTGCGAATACGAACCTCCTCGTCCGGCGGGGTCAGCCGGCCCGGAAGGAGAGCCGTCCGAAGTATCCCAAGGTGCCAGAAGTCACCAGGCCGAAGCCGGCCGTGGTGAAGCCGGCCGCGAAGCCGCCTCCGGCTGAAGCGAAGCTCGAGCCGGAGGCCGGCGGACGGGGCGCCGTCGCCGTAGAGACCCCGGCTCCCGTGGCGAAGAAAGAAAAGCCGCCGGTTCCGAAGCCCGTTATCGTGAGACCGGTGGTTCCGAAGAATGCCGAGGAGGCCTACTTCGAGGCCCACGTCGTTCCCTTTCTCTCAAAGTACTGCAACTCATGTCACAACCAGGAGAAGAAGAAGGGTGAGCTGGTGCTCAATGGTTATCTTGTCGCTTCCGAGGCGGTTAAGGACAAGCAGGTATGGGCGGCTGTAGCCAAGAAGATCAAGGCGGCCGAGATGCCTCCGAAGAGAAGCCGGAGGCCTACAGAAGATGAGGTCTCCAAGGTCGTCGCCTGGATTGACGCGGCAGTCTTCGGACTCAACGAGGGCAAGGGGAACGATCCCGGCCGGGTCACCATGAGGAGGCTCAACAAGATCGAGTACAACTATACGGTCCATGATCTTGTCGGTATCGATCTCGACCTGGCCGATGCTTTTCCCGCCGATGAGATCGGCTATGGATTCGATAACATCAGCGACCTGCTCTCGATACCGCCGCTGTTGATGGAGAAATACCTCAAGGCGGGCGAGAAGATCGTGGAGGCGGCCTGGTCTAAAGATGAATCCCGCGAGCGGATCCTGATCTGCTCGCCGAAAAAGAAGAGCGAGATAAAGACCTGCGCCAGGAAAATCATCAAGGCCTTCGGGCTCAGGGCTTTTCGGCGTCCCCTGACCTCCAGCGAGACCGCGGCCCTGGTCAGCCTCGTCGAGCTTGCGGTGAAGAATGAGGATGGGTTTGACAAAGGTATCCAGCTGGCGACCCAGGCCATGCTGGTGTCTCCCCATTTTCTCTTCCGGGTAGAGATCGACACAAAGCCTGACGATCCCGAGGCGGTACGCGCCCTCAACGATTACGAGCTCGCCTCACGGCTGTCCTATTTCATCTGGAGCAGCATGCCGGACGATGAATTGTTCGAGCTCGCCCGCACGAGAAGCCTTCGAAAGCGCAGCGTGCTTGAAAAACAGGTCGTGCGGATGATTGCGGACAAGAGATCGCAGGCNCTGGTTAAAACCTTCGCCGCCCACTGGCTTGGCATCCGGACGATGAAGCTGGTCACTCCCGATGAGGAAACCTTTCCCGATTTTGATCAGCAGCTTCGGGATGCCATGTGCAGGGAGACCGAGCTCTTCTTCGAGGAGATCATGAAGAAAGACCTCAGCGTTCTCCTCTTCATTGACTCAGACTTCACCTTTCTCAACCAGCGTCTTGCCGAACACTACGGTATTCGCGGAGTGAGCGGCGCGAAGCATCAGCGTGTAGCCCTGGAGGACGGGCGCCGCGGCGGAGTCCTCACCCAGGGCACTGTTCTTACGATCACCTCCGATCCCACCCGGACCTCTCCGGTGAAGCGGGGGAAATGGGTCCTCGAACAGATCCTCGGAAGCCCCCCGCCGCCTCCTCCCCCGGGCGCGGATAATTTTGCCGGCAAGGCTACGGAGGAGGGGTTGACCCTCCGCGCGCGCATGAAGCTGCACCGGCAGAATCCCGAATGCGCGGTCTGTCACGATAAGATGGACACCATCGGGCTGGGATTCGAAAGATTTGACGGGATCGGCTCCTTTCGGAACACCCACTCGGGCAAGCCGATTATCGTTAACGGAATCCTGCCAAACGGTCAGGGCTTCAAGGACGTGATCGAATTGAAGGGCCTTCTGCTGCGGCATAAGGCCGATTTCTGCCGCTGCCTGACCGAGAAAATGATGATCTTTGCCCTCGGCCGGGGGCTGGAGTATACTGATACTTCACTGGTAGATGAGATCTCGAAAGAGCTCGCTCTGAGCGGCTACCGGTTTTCGACGTTAGTGAAACAGATCGTTCTGTCTGAGAAGTTCAGAAAACGCAGAGGGGAAAAACCGCTGACCGCGGTGAAATAGGGCGGAACAAACGGCCGCAGCGATATCGGAGCTAAATGCTGACATGAATACTGGAAGTCCGTTAGCCAGAAGAACGTTTCTCAGGGGTGTAGGGACAGCCATGGCGCTGCCCTTCCTTGATGCCATGCTTCCCTCGGATCTCCTGGTCAAGGCCCACGCCGCCGGAAAGAAATTTCCCCGCCGTATGGCCTTCTTCTATGTGCCCAACGGGGCGCATATGCCGGCGTGGACTCCCGAGAAGACCGGCGCTCTCAGACAGCTTCCAGGGACGCTCGCGCCGCTCAAGGATCTGCGCAGCCATATGCTCGTTCTCAGCGGGTTGACCCAGGACAAGGCGCGCGCCAACGGCGATGGTCCCGGAGACCACGCCAGGTCAGCCGCCGCCTTTCTTACCGGGGCGCAGCCCAAGAAAACCAATGGAAAAGATATCAAGGTGGGGGTCTCGGTCGACCAGTACGCCGCTGCCCGCATAGGAAAAGAGACCTCCTTTCCCTCGCTTGAGATCGGTTGTGATAAGGGCAAACAGACCGGAAGCTGTGATTCGGGATATAGCTGCGCCTATTCGCACAATCTCTCCTGGAAGAACGCCTCGATGCCGATGGCCAAGGAGACCAGCCCCCGCCAGCTCTTCGACCGTCTCTTCCCGAACATCTCGGAACAGAAGACCCAGGTCAATGAGCGCTATCGCAAGAGCATCCTCGATTTTGTTCTTGGTGATGCCAAGAAGCTCGGCAGGAAGCTGGGCTCGAGCGACAGCCGCAAGCTTGACGAATACCTGACCGCGGTCCGCGAAATCGAGGGCCGCCTCTCCCGGGCCCAGGCCGACAAGGAAAAGGACGGGGCCCTTCGCAAGCTGCCGAAGGATGCAGAGAAGGTCGGTCAGAGTCTCCCGGGTGGAAGGCCCGGTGATTACGGTGAGCACATCAGGCTCCTCGGCGACATCATGATCCTCGCCTTCCAGGCCGACCTGACCCGGGTGACGACCTTCATGTTTGCCAACGAGGGCAGCAATAAGAGCTACAAGAACGTTGGCGTTCCCGACGGCCATCATTCTCTTTCCCATCACGGCAACGACAAGGGCAAGCAGGAGAAGATCAAGAAGATCAACAAATTCCATATGGACCAGTTTGCCTACCTCATGAAGAAGCTGAAGGCTTCAACCGAGGGGTCCTACAGTCTTCTCGACAACTCGATGATCCTCTACGGCAGCGGTATCGGCGATGGGAACCGTCACAATCATCATGAGCTTCCGATCATCCTGATGGGCAAGGGTGGCGGCACCCTCAAGCCGGGGCGTCATGTGCGTTATCCGAAGAATACACCGCTCAACAATCTCTACCTCGCCATGCTTGAGCGTATGGGGGCTCCCTGCAAGAAGCTCGGTGACTCCACTGCTCGGCTGAACAACCTTTACTCTTCGAAGTACTGATCCCGCCTTCGACAGACCGTCGCCTTGCGAGATTTTTCAGCGCGGTCTCTTCTCGGCCCTTCCGTTCAGTTCCCAATGCCACGGGTAATCCAGGTACCGAATCGTGATTTCTCTGCCGCTACGGGCGGCCTGATGAAGGGCGGCGTGGTAGCGGGCGGCGTGGGCCTGGACCGAACCGGAGATGGCCTCGAAGTCAGTGTAATACCATTCGTAGATCGGGCTGAGCTCGAGAAGCCCTTTCCGGTGATCGAAGCGCAACCAGGTCTCCTTTGAATGCACAAGCCGCGCCTGTTCTTCAAGCTGGCTCTCGAGCTTCGCTCCCGTGTAAGCCTCAGGGCGGAGGGGAGGACAGCCGGCGGCCGCGCAGACCAGCGCGAAGTGGATCCGCGCTTCGCGGAAATGGTTCCTGATCTGGTCGTGCTCGATTTCGTCCAGGCTCAGGCTCTTACCGCNGATCNTCCAGCGCGGGTCTTCCCAGCGTGTCTCCTCGGGGATATCGAGGATCGAGTCGATGCGGCCATGGTGGTCCAGCACCAGGCGAAGGGTGAAGGCGTTGTAGGCGTTGATGAGCAGGGCCAGTCGTTCGTCTCTTCCCAGGNGGTCGAGATCCTGGCNGCCAAGGCTCTCAATATAGCGGTCAAGATCNTCGGAGTTGGCGGCNAGGGCCGGGTAGTCAACCCAGCCCTCNGGGTCGACATGCGTTCTGAGGACCGAGTCCAGGAGAGAGTGGTCAACCACGGATTCTCCTCTNTTGGCCGAGTAGCTCTCGGTCAGCTCGGCGCGCGGCGGACCAAGAAGNTCGACCAGCGCCTCACGCAGGAGGNTTGGCTGNAACCGGCTGAGGAGGCCGCAGGCGAGGANGAGCGCTCCNGCCGCGGCGAGCAGGATGGTCNTGAGATCGATGCCNCGGGCCGGGGGAGACGGCCTGTCGAATTTANCAAGTGAGGCAAGNTGGCCGCGGGCCAGCCGGGTNACGTAGATCGTCGCGNCCACCGTGGCGAGCAGCCCGGCTCCCTGGAGGATCCACCTGGCTGCCTGCAGCGGCTCCTCTCCCGTTGCCGCGCCNGCCGCTTCGCGAGAGATGTAGCCAAGGTAGACGTAGAGGAAGGTGCCNGGGAGCATCGCGATCCAGCTCGCGAGAGTGTAGGTGAGAAAACGAACAGGGGTCAGTCCCCAGAGATAGTTCTGTAGATTGAAGGGGATGGCCGGAGAGAGCCGCATGAGGGCGACCGTCTTCCAGCCGCCCTGTTCGAGCGCCTTGTCGATGGCCGTGAGGTAGGGGCGCTGTTCCAGCAGGCGCGAGATCCGCTTCCTGGCCAGGCGCCGGGCCGCCAGAAACGACAGGGCGGCTCCCGCGGTGGAGGCGATCGATACAGTCAGGGTGCCGACTCCCAGGCCGAAGGAGACCCCGGCAAAGAAGGTAAGGATGGAGCCCGGCACCATCGCCACGGTGGCGATGGNGTAGGTGACCCCATAGAGGATGGGNCCCCAGGGACCCGCGCCATCGATAAATGATGAGAGCCGCCTGAGCGATGATTCAAGCGGCAGGGCGCCTGCGCAAAGCAGCAGGCCGGAGATGAGCATCAGCGCCGAGATCCAGCGAAGGGCGCTTCCCAGGCCTTTCAGACCTCTTTCCCGCGACAATTCAGGAACTGGGGAATCGGTCTTCATTTGCTTCTCAGGCGTTGGTTTGGCTTGTTCCGGCCGTTTGAGGTCCTGTGGGTCTTTTACGGCGGTCCCTGGGTTTTGAAAGGGCGTCTTAATGGTACACTAGATGGTAAGTAAGTCACTGGCTGGAGTTAGAGTGGGAAGTGGGCTGAATGAGTTTTCATCTAAAAGGGGCGCTTATCCGTGAATAGAGGTTCTTTCGTGTACTCCAGGTCCGTAATTTCTACATACCTGTGCGTCATGCTCCTCTTGCCTGGAACCGCTGCCGTTCTGCAGGCTGCTCCGGAGAATGATGATTACGCAGATGCCGCTGCTCTCGAAGGTCTCTCCGGCCACTGGAGCGGCGACAATCGCGGAGCGAGCCGGGAACTCGGTGAGGAGCTCCACGCTGACAATGCAGGGGGCGCTTCGGTCTGGTTCCGCTGGACCGCGGTTTTTACAGGCAGGCTTACCGTCTATACCTTCGGCAGCGATTTCGATACCCTGCTCGCCTCCTATACTGGCGAGACCGTCGGCAATACGGTTTTTCTCGAATCCAACGATGATTCCTGGGATGATTTTCAAAGCAGGATCGTCTTTCCCGTCACCCAGGGGCGGGAGTATCGCATTGTCGTTGATGGCTGGAATGGCAATGTCGGGAACATCCTGCTGACCTGGCACCTCTCGCGCTCCGGCGGAGCGCCCGCCAATGACTCGTTCTCCGCGGCCTGGGAGCTTAACGGGCCGGCGGGGATGGAGATCGGCAGCAATACCGGCTCTTCCCGGGAAGAAGAGGAGCCCTATCATCTTGGCCAGATCCCGGGCCGCTCGGTCTGGTACACCTGGACTCCGGCCAATGATGGAGAGGCATCTTTCAGCACGGATGGAAGCGGCNTCGATACCCTGCTGGCGGTCTACACGGGTGATTCAGTAGATGCCCTGGAGCGTATCACCCAGAACGATGATGTGGACGAGGTGGGTACCCCCGGGTTCAGCCGGGTGCGGTTTCGAGTCTCTGCGGGAGTTCCTTATCACCTGGTCGTCGACGGTCAGAACGAGGATATTGGCGTTTTTATTCTGCGCTGGGTTTTTTCGATTCCCTGCGATCCCCCCTCCCGTCCGGAGGCGCCGGTGCCAGGCGATACATCGGTTGAGGTGGGCCGCCGGCTGACCCTGCAATGGAACCAGGCACGGCAGGTAGCTGCCCGGATCGTCTATGGCGAAGATGACAGGATGGAGGCCTACGCGGTCATCCAGGAGGATCGGCGCGAAGCTCTCGAGTCCATCGCCATGGTCGTGGACCGCGCCGAGCTGGCCGAGAATCCCGATGGGACGTTCAGCCTCCCAGCGCGGACCCTTGGAGAGACGGCCTCCTTCTGCGAAACGGAGAGATTTGTCGACCAGCCGAATCCGGGGATCTGCTCGGCTTTCCTGGTTGGGCCCGATCTCCTGGCCACCAGCGGACAGTGCCTGTCAGATGACTCCGACTGCGGCCGGTTCGCCTTCGTCTTTGGCTGCAGGATGGAGAGGCCTGGAGTCCCCATCCTGGACTTCGATGCTTCCCAGGTCTATTTCTGCGAGGGTATTCTCCAGAACCGGGTTGAAGGGCAGGGCGCCGATTGGGCGGTTGTCCGGGTTGACCGGGAGGTTGATGGCCGGGAGCCCTTCGCCGTTCGGCGTGAAGGGCAGGTTGAGGAGGGCCAGGAGCTGCTGGCGATGGGCCATCCATTCGGGCTCCCTCTCAAGGTCTCGGATGGAGCCGTGGTTCGGGACGCCCGCCAGCCTGAAATTTTCGTAGCCAGTATCGATGCGGCCTACGGAGGCCCCGGGCGCGGAAGCTCGGGTTCGCCGGTTCTCGACGCGCGAACCCTGCTGGTCGAGGGCATCCTGGTGCGTGGGGAGGAAGATGTCATTGAAGAGAACGGCTGCTTTGTGAGCCTTCGCTGCGGGGATGAGGTCTGTCGCGGGGAGGATGTGACGCGCGCGGCGGAATTCCAGCACCTGGTTCCGCCGAATCTTGACAATGTCATCTACGAGGTCTGGATGGGATCCTGCGGAGGACTGGTCAAGATTGGTGAGACAAGCTCGACCAGTTGGGAGATCGAGGAGAGATTAGACAGGGCCACTCCCTATTGCTGGCGCATCGTGGCGCGCAATGAATGCGGACGGGTCTTCGGTCCAAGTTGGAGCTTTATCACCACGGCGGCGCTCGACCCGGTTTTTCGCCGGGGCGATGTCAACCAGGACGAGCTGGCCAATCTCAGCGATGCCATCGGCATTCTCAACTACCTGTTCCTCGAGGGAGACACGCCGGGCTGTCTCAACACCGCCGACGTCGATGATTCCGGACAGGTGGATATTACCGATGGAGTCTATCTCTTGAACTATCTCTTCATCGGCGGCGCTCCTCCGCCCGAGCCCCTGGCGGCCTGCGACATCGATGTCACTCCGGATGTCGGCCTGGGCTGCGAGTTCTACACGCCCTGCGGTTTCTGAGGGAGACCGGGCGACGAATCAGAGTCCGACGATGTTGTAGCCGCAGTCGACGTAGATCACCTCCCCGGTGATTCCGCTCGAGAGGTCGCTGGCGAGGAAGACAGNTGCGCCGGCAACCTCCTCGGTCTCGACGTTGCGCTTCAGGGGCGCGCGCTCGGCCACCTGTCCGAGGATGTCGGTGAAACCCGAGATCCCCCGGGCGGCGAGCGTNTTGATCGGGCCCGCCGAGATGGCGTTGACCCGGATTCCNTTTTCTCCGAGGTCGGCGGCCAGGTAGCGGACCGATGATTCCAGCGCGGCCTTGGCCACGCCCATGACGTTGTAGTTCTTCACCGCGCGTTCGCTGCCGAGGTAGGTGAGGGTCTGGATGCTGCCGCCATCTTTCATCAGCGGCGCGGCCATACGNGATACCGCGGTCAGGGAGTAGGAGCTCACCTCCTGGGCGAGGAGGTAGCCCTCGCGCGAGGTCTGGCTGAAGCCGCNCTCGAGATCTTCCCGGTTGGCAAAGGCCAGGCAATGGACGAGGAAATCGATCGAGCCGAAGTNCCGGNNNAGGCCTTCNCCCAGGGCGGCAACCTGTNCATCGTCGGTCACGTCACAGGGGNAGAGAGGGCATTCGGCGGGCAGGGTTGAGACGAGATCTTCGACCCGGCNCTTCAGCTTNTCATTCTGGTAGGTGAAGGCNANNTCNGCGCCGGCGTCACTCATACCCTTCGAGATCGCCCAGGCGATGCTGCGTTTGTTGGCAACGCCGAGGACAACGCCTTTTTTCCCCTGGAGCAGGTTTGTCACAGTCATGGGTCTTTCCTGGGAAAAAGGGTGAAATTCGAGGNAAATATATTCGGTCGTTCGAAGAAACGGCCTGAGCATGCGTCAGGGCCGGAATTGTGATAGATTTGAACTGGCTGGGCAAGATTTTCTTTGCCGATGGACTCATCTGAGGGCTATATTCGGCAGTTAANCGTTGTCGTGCGGCAACGGTGCCAGGCACGGCTAAAACCCAGNTGAATAGCATATTTGGGATTCGTAAAGATGAATACTCTTCGTTCTAGACCNAGATCAACCCGCAGACGCTCCAGAGCGTCCTGCGCCCGTTGTCGGCTGGCTCGAAGATCCCGCATCTGAGAAAACGCCAGGGGGCCGAGAGGAAATCCCGGACCCCGGCGAAGCGGAAACAACCAGATCTTTGAAGGCCAGCCCACTCCGGAATCAGTCACTGGAGTCGGGTTTTTTTCGTTTCACGCCCCCATTTACCAGCTAATACCAGGATCAAAGTCTCGTGGAAAACATAGAAGTACTCAAACACGCGCTCCCCTATATCAGGGAGTACCGCGAGAAAACCTTTATCATCAAGGTCGGCGGCGAGCTGTTGCAGGCCGATGGTTTTCTTGATCGTCTCAGCCAGGATGTCGCCCTGCTCTACCAGCTCAACATTCGCGTGGTCATTATCCATGGCGGCGGTCCCCAGCTTTCTGAGATGGCGGAGAAGATCGGGATTGAGAGCGTCAAGGTCAACGGGCGCAGGATCACCGACGACCGCATGATCGAGGTGGCCAATATGGTCTTCAGCGGCGCCTCCACCGACATCCTGGGGGTCCTGCGCAGTCACGGGACACCTGCGGTCGGCCTCTCCGGAGTCGATGGCGACCTGGTCCAGGCGACGAGGCGGCCGCCCGTGAAGCTGGTTGATCGGGAGACGGGAGAGGAGAGGGAGGTCGACTTCCAGAACGTCGGCGACATCGATGTGGTGGATGCCAAGGTTCTGAATGTCCTTCTCGATAATCGATTCGTTCCCGTGGTCGCGCCGCTGGGAGCCGATCGCGCCGGCAAGGTGCTCAACATCAACGCCGACACCATCGCCTCCATGGTCTCCGCGGCCATGCCAGCCGAGAAGCTCTTCCTGCTGACGAATGTGGGTGGAGTTCTCAAGGATATAGATGATCCATCGAGCCGTATCAGCTATCTCACAGAGTCGGGCGCCGAGAGCCTGCTCGCCGACGGGGGCGTCTCGGGCGGCATGATGCCGAAGCTGCAGTCGGCTGTCGACGCGGTGCGCGCGGGAGTGAAGCGGGCGCATATTATTGATGGCCTGGCGGACAACTCGCTCCTCTTCGAGGTTTTCACCAAGAAGGGGACCGGCACGATGGTCATCAGCGATAGCGCCGAGTCCGAATACCTGGAGCAGGGATGATGCGAAGCGGACGATTCGAAAAAGGCATGGCCGACAATATGCGGAGTCTCAACGCCTCCATCAGCTTCGATAAGCGGTTCTACCGCGAGGATATCGAGGCCAGCAAGGCCTGGGCGCGCGGTCTCTCGGGGCTTGGCTTTCTCTCCGAGGATGAGCTGGGCCAGATCTGCTCAGGACTGGACCTGGTCGCCGGCGAGATCGAGTCGGGAAGCTTCACCTTCAGCGAAGAGCTTGAGGACATCCACATGAACGTCGAGGCCCGGTTGAGCGAACTCATCGGGGAGACCGGGGCGAAGCTGCATACCGGCAG
Organism: Planctomycetota bacterium; assembly: GCA_002708465.1. Next base: position 8,178 of record PAOC01000087.1, on the reverse strand, counting down.
GAGCCGCAATGACCAGGTGGCGACGGACTTCCGTCTCTATGTGAAGCGGGCCGCTGAAGAAGCAGCTGCTGCCATCGGGACACTGATGAAGGCGGTCGTCGAGAGCGCTGAGGCGTGCCAGGATGTCGTTATTCCAGCCTACACCCACCTGCAGCGCGCCCAGCCGGTGCTCTTTTCCCATCACCTGCTGGCCTATGTAGAGATGCTCGAGCGCGACAGGCGTCGGTTCCTCTGGGCCGCGGAGCAGGCCGACTCCTGCCCACTGGGCTCAGGAGCCTGTGTCGGCAACCAGTTTGGCATCGACAGGGAGAAGCTCCAGGAGGACCTGGGCTTCAGCGCGTTGACCTCTAATTCGCTCGATGGAGTGAGCGACCGGGATTTTGCCTGCGATTTTCTCTACGCCGCCTCCATGCTGATGGTTCATCTTTCGCGTTTCAGCGAGGACATCATCCTCTGGATGACCAGCGAATTCGGCTTCGTGCGNCTGGACGATTCGGTTACCTCCGGCAGCTCGATGCTTCCACAGAAGAAAAACCCCGATGCCTGCGAACTTGCCCGCGGTAAGACGGGTCGGGTCGTGGGTCACCTCATCGGTCTGCTGACCTGCTTGAAGGGATTGCCGCTGTCCTACAATAAGGATCTGCAGGAGGACAAGGAGGGGGTCTTTGATACTCATGATACCCTGCTTGGCATTCTTGGGGTGTTTACGACGATGGTCGAGACCATGCAGGTTGACCGGGAGCGTACAGCCGGAAGCCTGGAGGGCGGATATCTCGAGGCGCTCGGAGTCGCGGACTACCTGACCCGAAAGGGAATGCCCTTTCGGGAGGCCCATGACCTTGCAGGGAGCTGCGTACGGAGAGCCGAGGAGCTGGGGGTTTCGCTTCCTTCCCTCGGGCTTGAGGTGTATCGCTCTATCCACGAGGCCTTCGAAGAAGATCTCTTCGAGGCGATCTCCGTCGAGGGCTCGCTCGCCGATAAGGATGTGATCGGGGGCACCGCGCCGCGGCAGGTTGCCGGCCAGCTTGAACGCTGGAAGGAGCGTCTCAAATGAACGTGGATGAGGCAATGAAACAGAATCAGTAGACCGGCGCTGTTGCCGGTCGAGCTAACGCGCCGCTGGCGCGCTTTCAGAAGGATCACGGATAATCATATGAACCAGGCCAGGAAAATCGTTCTCGCATACTCCGGGGGGCTTGACACCTCCTATTGCATTCCCTACCTGCGTGAGCAGAAGGGTTTTGAGGTCGTGACTGTTACGGTCGATACCGGCGGTTTTGATGCCGCCGAGCTCGCCGAAATAGAGGAGCGCTCGAGCGCTCTCGGCGCTATCGAGCATCACACCATCGATGCGCGTCAGGAGGTTTTTGAGCGCTGGGTCAGCTACCTGGTGAAGGGCAATGTTCTTCGCGGCCAGGTCTATCCCCTGGCGGTGGCTGCCGAGCGCGTGGTGCAGGCCGAGGTGATTGCCCGCAAGGTGACAGAGACGGGCGCGGATGCCGTCGCCCATGGCTCCACGGGGGCCGGCAATGACCAGGTCCGCTTCGACACAGCCTTCCACGTGCTCCTGCCGGGAATCGAAATCGTCACCCCGACGAGGGATGAGAAGCTGAGCCGCGAGGAGGAATATGATTTTCTCAAGGAGAGAGGGGTCGATATCGATCCGAGTGTTCGCGAGTACTCGATCAACTCGGGGCTCTGGGGGTCGACCATTGGCGGTGGAGTGACGCACGATTCCACCAGCGAGATCCCGCGCGAGGTTTTTGAGCAGGCGATNGCCACCGAGGAGGTGGNTGGCAGCGAGCTCCTGGAGCTCGGCTTCGAGAAGGGCGTCCCNGTCTCGATTGACGGCGAGACGCTGGAGGGCGTTGACCTGGTCAACCGGCTGGGCGAGATCTGTCGAGGTCACCGGATCGGCCTTGGTGTTCACATCGGCGACACCGTACTCGGGATCAAGGGACGGATCGCGTTCGAGGCCGGCGCGGCGATCGTTCTGATTCACGCTCACCGNGAGCTCGAGAAGATTACCCTGACCGACTGGCAGCGTTTCTGGAAGGACCACATGGCATCCTTCTACGGTAAGCTGCTCCACGAGGGCCAGGCCTTCGAGCCGGTGCTCAGGGATATTGAGGCGATGATCGATTCTTCCCAGGAGCGNGTGACCGGCTCGGCCGGGGTGCGTCTTGGCNCGGGAACCTTCAACGTGGTCACGACCTCGAGTCCCTGCACCATGGCGGGCGCGGAGGCTGGAGTCTACGGTGAGATGCCCAAGCTCTGGGAGGGGGCCGACGTTCGAGGCTATTCGACGATTTCAGCGATTCCTTCCCGGCTCTACAGGAGCGCAGGGGAGAATGATTCACCTGGTGGCGAGTGAACGTTCAGAGAGGGTGAGATGACAAATTCGGCAAATGACCAGCTGAGGGTAGGTGTTTTCGGAGGCTCCGGCTATATAGGCGCCGAGCTTCTGCGCTATCTCAGCGTCCATCCCGCCGTGTCCCTCTCCTGGGTGACGGCGCATTCGAAGACGGGGCTGGAGATTGGCGATGTGCTGCCAAATCTAAAGGGGTCGGCGCCCGGGGTCTTTGTGTCCCAGGAGGAGGGTGAGCAGAGGATCTCCGAGGTTGACGTCGCCTTTGCGGCCCTTCCCCACAATGAATCCCAGCGCCTGGTGCCAAGGCTTGCCGAGGCCAATGCCGAGGTGCGCTTCATCGACATGGCTGGAGATTTTCGCACCAATGACGCTCCGGGCTACGAGAAATACTACGGCTGCGAGCACGGGGCGGTGGAGTGGCTGCCGCGTTTCACCTACGGTTTTACCGAGTTCCAGCGCGACAAGGTGAGCGGCGCCCGCCTCGTGGCGAACCCGGGCTGCTTCGCCACCGGTATGCTGCTGGCCCTGGCTCCCCTGGCCGCCTCCGGGCGGCTGGCTGGAGATGTCTGCCTTCTCGGCTTGACGGGATCCTCTGGCTCGGGGAACAAGCCGAGCCCGACCACGCATCATCCCGAGCGTTTCAGTAACGTGCGCTCCTACAAGCCGCTGGCCCACCAGCATTTGCTGGAGGTTGAGGCGTTTCTCGGGGGACTCGCGGATTCCGATTTCAGCCTGCAGTTCGTACCCCAGTCGGGTCCCTTTGTGCGCGGCATCTTCACGACCGTCTTCACCCCGGGGGTTGGCGCTGCCGAGCTCACGAAGATCTATACCGATGCCTACGCCGGGGAGGCTCTCGTGGAGGTCATCGAGGGCTCTCCGGAGCTGCGCTGGGTTCAGGGCTCTCCGCGTTCCTGGGTCGGAGTCGGCGGCGAGGGAGATAATGGCGTGGTGTTTACCGTGATCGACAACCTGGGCAAGGGAGCCGCGAGCCAGGGTGTGCAGAACATGAACCTGATGTGCGGTCTGGATGAGACCGAGGGTCTTCGCGCGCCGGGTGGATTNGTTTGACGGTCGCGGAAGTGCCCGGTTGGAAGCAACAGGAGAATCAAGCAGGATGAATTCAAAAGAAACCGANGATCGNTACATCCTTCCGACCTACAACAATATTCGTTTCCCCCTGAGCTTCGTTCGCGCTGAAGGAAGCTATGTTGAAGATGATTCGGGTNGCCGCTATCTCGATCTCTATGGAGGGCACGCCGTCTGCGTGCTGGGTCATTGCCATCCGAGGTGGGTTGAGGCGATCGCGGAGCAGGCGGGTACCTTCGATTTCTATTCGAATCTCTGCTATTGCCCTGTTCGGGCGGAGGCCGCCAAGCTCATGGTCGAGCGGTGTTATTCCATGCACCAGGCGTTCTTCTGCAATTCCGGAGCCGAGGCGAATGAGACAGCCCTGAAGATTGCCCGCAAGGCGACCGGTAGAGAATACATCGTTTCCATGGAGGAGGACTTCCATGGCCGGACGATCGGCGCGCTCAGCGTGACGGGCTTCGAGAAGTCGCGCGCCCTCTTTCCACAGAACATCTCCCGGTGGACGCGTTTTCTTCGTCTTGGCGACCTGGAGGCTTTTGATTCCCTTGATCCGGAAGAGATCGCGGGCGTCATCCTCGAGCCTATCCAGAGCGTCGTCGGCGTCAAGATGGCCGAGCCGGAGTACTACCGGGGGCTGCGGGACTGGTGTGACCGCACCGGCGCCGTGCTGATCTTCGACGAAGTGCAGACCGGAAATGGCCGTACCGGAAAATGGTTTGTCGGTGAGCACTGGGGGGTAGAGCCGGACCTCGTAACCACGGCCAAGGGCCTGGGCGGGGGTTATCCTGTCGGCGCCGTTCTTGCGAATGAGAAGATCTCGGCCACGGTGGAAGCCGGAGACCAGGCCACCACCTTCGGGGGAGGTCCGCTGGCGGCCGCGGCGGTGGCCGCGACCTATCGTATCATCGAGGAGGAGGGTCTCGTCGAGCAGGTGGCACGGTTGTCCAGCGGCGTCATCGAGCGTCTCGGAGGATATGTNGGCCGGGGAATCGAGGAGGTCCGGGGNCTTGGCTATCTTCTTGGCGTGCGTTGCGAGAAGCCGGCGAAGGAGATCCAGGCGGCTCTTCTCGAGCGCGGGATCCTGGTCGGCACCTCCGGAGATCCTCAGACCTTCAGGCTTCTACCGCCACTGACGGTGAGCGAGGANGAGTGGGNAATCTTCTTCGCGGCGCTGGATGATATCTTCGCCTGAGGCGATTTTCGCTCGCCTATAATGGCTTGCACATCCCCGGCTAAAGTGGGACANTCAACGCCTTCAAAAGACTGGTGGAGTCGTTAGATGCGGCATTTCTACAGCTTNAACGAGTTCTCCTCTGAACAGATAGGGGAGTTTGTTAACAGGGCTNTAGCCTTCAAGGAGAACCCCTATTCGGAGGTNCTTGACCATCGCCAGATAGCNCTCCTCTTTCTGAACCAGTCCCTGCGNACTCGCTGNTCCTTCGAGGTNGCGACCAGGGAGNTGGGCGGAGATGTAAGCACCCTCGATGCCGAGACGCTCTTCGCCCTGGAGACCGAGTTCGGCAAGCGCATGGACGGCGCCTCAGCCGAGCATGTGAAGGAGGCCATCGGCGTCTTCTCACGTTACTTCTCGGCCCTGGGCCTGCGCTCCTTCGCGCGCGGCGAGGACCAGCAGGAGGATCTCCTGGACAAGACCTTTACCACGTTTCTCGAGCACGCGAAGATCCCGGTCTTCAATATGGAGTCGGCACTTTACCACCCCTGCCAGGCGCTTGCCGATCTCGTGACCATCAAGGAGCTCTTCCAGGACTTCCAGGGACGCAAGGTCACCATCACCTGGGCGAACCATCCGCGTGCCCTTCCGATGGCCGTTGCCAACTCGGCTCTGTTGGCCATGACGAAGATGGGGATGCACGTCACCCTCGCTCATCCGGAGAAATTCGAGCTGCAGGAAGGAATCATGAATATGGCCGGCGACTTTGCCGGCGAATCAGGCGGCAGTGTAGAGGTTGTCCATGATCGTCTCGAGGCGGCCGCCGATGCCGATGTGATCTATGCCAAGTCCTGGGGTTCCCTGTTGCGTTACGATGACCCGGCCGCCGAGCAGGATCTTCGCGACAGCCTGAAGGATTGGGTGGTGGACAGTGAGATGATGAGCCGTACCCGCAGAGCCTATTTCATGCATTGCCTGCCGGTGCGCAGGAATGTCGTGGTCAACGATGAAGTTATCGACAGCAACCGGTCCGTTGTTCTGCAGGAGGCGGAGAACCGTCTCCATGCCCAGAAGGCGATTCTTGAATGGATTTTTTCCTGAGCGACTCACGCCGCGTCTCCAGCTTTGTCTCGCGGCGGCCGGCAAGCCTTCCGCTTGTCGGGTCTTTGTTGGTCGCGTTGATCCTGGGGCAGTGCATCTGGTCCGGACGGTCCCTGGCCGGATCCCTCGAGGCCGGAATCCCGCCGGAGTCCATCCTCTTCCTGCACTGGCAGAACGCGAAAGATTCGGGCTTCGCCTCTACCTATCTCGGTCATTTGCAGGAGAAGATTGCGCGCTCAGGGTTCCTCGACACATTTTTCCGCCACCTGGAAGAAACGTTTCCTCCCGCNTCGAGAAAGGCGTTCACGTCTCACATCAAGCGTTGGCGAGGCATCGTTTCCAGCCTGCCGTGGTGGCACCTTGTCTCATCCGAGGTGGCGATCGGCGGACGGGTGGGAGCCCGGGGANCCTTTGAGTTTATTCTCCTCTTTCGTAGAGAGAAAGAGNAGATCGCTGCGGAGCTGTTGGGGTTGCGGGACCTGCTCTACGCCTATTCCAGCCTGGGTGAAGAATATGAACTCGAGGTTGGCATTCGAAACGGCGCGGCGACCACGGTTCTTCAGAATGGTCTCGACCTGCTTGACCAGATCGCCGTCAGCGCCCAGGGGGATGTGATCGGGATTTCGACCTCAGCCGCCCTTCTTCGCCGAAGCTTCCAGCTGCTCTCCGGCGAGACTCTCTCTCCGGGCTTTACCGGGACACCCGGCTANGAGCAATTGCAGAGCAAGATGAAGAAGCGNATNGGCAAGAAGCCTGCCGCCGGGAAGGAAACTGCGCGTTTCGAGTTTATTTTTCAACCTCGCGGAGTTCTGAAGGATGTGGTGATCCTCGACGTGATCGAGGAGTANCACTATCTCGCCAGCTTTACGCCCGNTGGGACGGAATCGAGCTCGCGCACTGTCCTCAGCGAGGCCNTCGGCAATCCGCTGAGAAAGGCGGTTGCCGGTCAGCCCTCGGCTGAGGGACTCGCCGCCGGAATCTCAGCCGACGCAGTCTCCTACAGCGCCACATCGGGGACAGATCCGGCCGGAGTCTATGAGTTCTGCATGGAGCTGCTTGTCAACATTACAGGGAATGCGGAATCAGCTGAGAGGTTTGAGCGTGAGCAGGCCAGGCTCGGTATTCGCCTGCGGCGCGAGATTCTCCAGAACCTTACCGGGCGGCGGGTGACCGCGGTCTTTCCTCCCTCGGCTGGCGCTCGACCTTCACGCGCGTTTCTTTTCGAGGTCAAGGATGCTGACAGAGCTTCCAGTGNGATCGCTGGAGCCGTCGAGGCTCTTGCCGGGCCGCTGAGGGAGTGGAACCTGGAGCTTGGCAGCAAGACTGAAGATGGAGCCAGGGAAGGNTTTCATGNTTTCAGCTCGGGCTTGCTGGGATTCGATATCGCCTTTGGAGTGCGCGGGAACTTCCTGGCGCTGGGNACATCGAGAGAGGCTTTCAGGAAGGTTGCCGCCGCTCTCGAGGGGAAGTCAGCATCCCTGGCTGATGCCGGAGGTCTCGACTGGCTGCCGAAGTCGGATCTTGCGATCGACAGCTTCTACAAGGGCGTGGGCTCGGGGCTCTCCGACCCCGGCGACTGGCTGCTGAAGATCGGCGGCTTGCTTGGCACCCTGCTTCCGGATTCCAGGGAGCCGGCTATTTTAAAGCCGTTCCTGATCTCCTTGCCCCGCCTGGAGGGCGCGCTGCGTTCCCTGGATGTCTTCAGCGACAGCTCTGGATATTCTCTGCGTGATGGGCGTGTTTTTTTCAGCACAGCCTCCAGCAAATTGCGCCCTGTCGCCGGGTTTTAAGCCTTCCCTGGCGGTATAAATCTCCCGACGTTCTTGAGCCATTGGGGAGAGTCCTGCATACTGGTTGCAGTGACCAGCGGCTTGGAATAAGTGGCTGGTAGATTCACAGGCGCGCCCGATCTTCGGGGGGAGCTCTTCAGGTCATGTTACAGTGCCAGGCTTGTAAAAGCTGGAACGAGAATGGAGCGGCCTTTTGTATCCAGTGCGGCCAGTCGGTCGGCGGCGGCAAGAGGCGCTGGGGGCTGCGTCACACGCTGGTTCTCATCGCAGGGCTGGCGGGAATCCAGGCGGCGGTCTTCTTTCATTTTTTTCAGCAGCCTGTCGAGCCTGTCGAGTCTGGTGTGCCGCAGGGGCAGCCGCGCTCCGTCGCCGTGATGAAGCCGGCGGTTGAGGGAGAGACTCCCGCGCCGCTGCCTGCGAGGGAAGGGAGGCCTCCCTCGAGCAGGAAGAAGCCTGAACCTGCGGCGAAGCCCCCCTCCAGTCCGCCCACGGTTCGCAGAATCAAGGTCGATTTGGCGTTGGCCCTTCTCGAGCTCTTTGACAAGAGCGGTCAGTTCGCACGGATTGTACAGGCGGTTGTTGTTCACCCCGATGGAGTGGTGCTGACCCGCTACAGTCCTCTTCTTGGAGCTTACAAGGTGAAATGCCGCCGTGAG
>PAOC01000005.1 GCA_002708465.1 Planctomycetota bacterium | reverse complement strand
GGTCGGGGCGAATCGCCAGGCCGTGGCAGCGGCTCGACTTGCCGGCGTATTTCTCGGGGATCTTGTGTTCGATGCGGGCGACCACCTTGCGCTGGGCGATATCGGCGACCTCGAAACCGATCAATCCATCGATGTTCTGGAAGTAACGCTTGTTGTCAGCCGAGAGGGCGGGCGGCCTGACCGAGTGCGAAAACGGGATGTGCCCGGCAACCTTGTGCCCCGCCTTGACATCGACAATGGTGACGCGCTTCGGGTTTCCCATTGGCGAGAGATACATCCACCGGCCGTCCCGGGAAGCCTGGGTATTGTGCGGTCTCCCGCCCGTCTTGATCTTTGTCACCACCTTGCGGCTCTCACCATCGATCACCCAATAGTGGCCATCATTGCAGGGTACGTAGACCCACCTGCCATCGGGAGTACAGGCCAGCTGGTTGGGCTTGGGGCCGATGGTCAGGCGATGCTCGACCTCGTAGGTGCGCGGATTGACCCAGACCAGCTCGCCGCGGGGTTTCTTGAACGCCTCGATCGCGATGTAGACGACACTTGCGTCATCGGGGGCAGCGATGCCGTGGGGCTCCGGCCCGACAACGATTCTCTTGATCACCTTGTTGGTGCCGACCTCGATGACGTGCACATCATCTCCGTAGGCGTTGGTCTGCCAGAGATACTGCTTCCCGGCGGCGGACGCGGCCTGCATGGAGAAAATCAAAACGGCGAGACACATCAGACCCTGGACTCGGTATACCTGCACGGGCTTCCTCCTTATTTCTCGGCAATTCAATCAGATGGTCCCAGCCAGTCTACTACACGGCCGCTGAAAATCGCCCGCGGTATTTCCCCCGCCTGCCGCGCGCGTAAAGAGCCGGCTCAATCCCCCTGCCTTCGCGCGCGCCTGCGGTCCCAGTAGTCACGTTCAATCGGCGCGTCACCGACATTAACTGGATTCACATCATCAGTCAGGGCTCGCCTTCTGCGTTCAGCGAGCTTCTTCTCTCGGATCTTCGATTTCTTCTGGTAGATCTTGAGCAAAGCGGCTCGCCTCTCCTGGATCCTGAATATGGAGACGTCCGTTGTGCGAAACTCCGCCAGGAGAGCCTCCCTCTCGACAGCGCCAAGCTCCTCTGCGCTGTAGATCCTGATGCCGGCCAGGCGCAGCCCCTCGATCCTGTCGTAGAGCTCCCCCTTAGACTCCTGGCAGGAACCAAGGAGCGCCATGGCGAGAAACAGGAAGGGTGCCGAGCAGCGATGGATAGCGGGGAAGCTCATCTTCGCGCGAAGGCCTCGATCTTTTCCATGGGATCGACGGCGCCGTTGAGGGCGTGGTTTTCACAGGCCTCGTAGATTTCCTTCAGCTCATCGTAGAGCGCCACCAATTCCGGCTCAGGAGCGATCCTGCTCTCGGCAACAGGCTCAGCGAAACCCGCGATCACCTCCTCCCAGGAGCTCGAACCTCGAGTCTCCAGCTCCGCGGCATGATACGCGCGCAGAGCGGCCCCCAAGGCGGCGGAATTGCCGACCTCGAACTGGTAGACCGCCGCGTCAAAGACCTGCGCCATGATATGAAGAATCTCCTTATTGCACGCCGCACCGCCGGTCGCATAGATCGATTCGGGCTTGACCTCCATCCAACGGGAGTGAATCGCCATCGTCATCATCTGGGCCTCAACGACGGCCCGGACGTTCGCCGGCCCCTCCTCCTCGCTGAGACCATAGCGCCGGGCGCCCGGCTCCTGGACATTCGGCGTGATCTCCGGCTCAAACCAGGGCAACAGGATCGCGCCGCCATTTCCCGGCGGGGTCTCCCTCAGCGCGGCGGAGAAACCACCCCAATCCAGACCCGCGGCATTGCAGATCTTTTCCCGTGCCAGGGAACCGTTCTTGAAACAGATCAGGCTCATATAGTCACCCGTGGGAGCCCCAAAGGTATGTCCTTCCATCGCCGGGTCAACCCTGGGCTCGGGGAGATAACCAAAGAGCGTGTCGCTGGTGCCGAGCGAGATCGCCAGTCGGCCTGGCCTTACGAGACCGACCCCAACCAGGCTGCAGGGGTTGTCGCCGGACCAGCAAACCACCCGGGTCGCGGGCGAGAAGCCGTAGCGTTCAATCCAGTAATTCGACAGCGATCCTATGATGGACCAGGACTCTTCAATCGCGGGCAGCTTTCCCGACAGGCCCGGCGCCGTAGCCTCCAGGGCTGCCGGCGCCCAGTCCTTTTCACGCAGGTTCATCAGGTTCATCCCCGCCCCATCTCCCGGATCTATGGGGGCATCGGTGCCCACCAGCAGGGTGGCCATGAAGGAGCTCACCAGGTGGATGCGACGAGTCGCAGCGTAGCCCTCGGGATCCTCCTGGTGAAATTTCCTGATCTGCGGACCCGTAAAACGCTCAAAGGCCTTCGAGCCTGTCAGGCCGGCAAGCTCGCCAGAGCCGCCAACCGCGGCCGTGATGGCCTCGCACTCCGACGAGGTGCTCGAATCCATCCAGATCGGAGAGGTGGACCGGGAAAAGATACCCTCGAGCTGGCCAACCAGCTCCCTGGCCGGATCAAGAGAGCTGAGGCGAGAGCTGGCCTCCGAGTTGAAATAGACGCTCCCGTGTTGCTGGCCGGAACCGGCGATCGCCCGCAGCTTATCGAGCGGAAATTGCCCTTCCCCGGCAAACACGGCAAAGAGCCGATCAAGCGCCTCCGCCCACATCACCGGGTTTGAATGCGCCACCAGGGGATCGGAATGCGTGAGCACGCCATTCTGGCAACCGTAGGAAGCCAGATCCTCATCAAAGCGGATGGAGCGCTGGTCCAGAACCTTTCGTTCATCGCCATCGATCTCGATGACCACCGCCGTCAGGCTCTGGGTGCTTGAATCCAGCCCCATGTAAATCGCCATACCGCCGNCTCCACTGGTAAATTTCNTCAGGAAATTAGAGTCGATGCTCNTCGAGNAGACACGCCCTCTATCGCAAGGTTGACAATTCTCGACAATCGAGGGGCGNCGCGNNCAGCCTTCGCCCCGCCTCGCTCAGCTCTCCTCCCAGCCATAGCGAATAAAGGCCTCCCTGTTGAGCTCCAGGAAATCCGGCGCCCANCGATACTCTCTCAGAAGNTCCCTGCGGGGCGCTCCAAGGATCACGGTCGACGCGAACATCGCCTCTACGCTTGCCAGGCCGCCTCCCGGNTCTTCGAAAAGCTTCGAGTGCCTCGGGTAGGCNGTCCTGAANTCTCCGGGGAGAGANCGCCTGTGAAGCTCCGGGGCGCNCTCGAAGCACAGCCNCCGGCCCAGCGGAGCCAGNCGGACCCAGGTCGCATCCAGCAGGATCAGCCGTCCTNCGCCATCGCCAAGCANCTCGGCATCCGCAGGAACCAGCTCGGGNGCGGCGACCTCCAGGAGAATCCCGGAAGGNANCTCCACGAGCTCCTCACCCGGNNTCGGCATNCCGAGACGCANAATCTCCAGCCCCTCGGTGCCGNCGAGCGGGTGAACNGTACATTTACGACGGTTCTCCTTGTAATCCTGGATCACNAGAAAATCGACCCGCGNCNNCGCAGTATCNGCCGCCAGCTNTTNTTCTTCGCCCGGAGAGGACCTTGTNTCTTCCATCNGAGTTCAACCAGCGCGCTCAGGCCTTCNCCGCGATGAGCTTGTCCAGCTCTTCCNTNAGCCGGCCAAGNACCTCGTCATAGGTNTAAGCGCCCAGGGGCNCATCCTTGCGTTTGAGATTTACGGTGCGCGGCCCGCACCAGAGCCCNAGGTCGGCATCGTCCGTCTCGCCGGGGCCATTCACNCGGCAACCCATGANGGCGATGGTCAGGTCGTACTCGTNGGCGTAGGCCGTCATCTCCTTNACCTCCTNGGCGAGATCGATGAAGGCCATGTTCTCAACCCGTGAACAGCTCGGGCAGGCGATGATATTCAACCCCTCGCCCCAGTGCTCCGGAACTGCGCGAATCCGGCCGGCGCGGATATCNTCGATNATCTTGTGACCGGCCTCGACCTCCTCCGCCTTGCGATCGTTCGGAAGCGTCANCGACACCCTGATCGTATCCCCGATACCGACCGTGATCAGCTGGTCAAAGGCGATCCGGGTCTTGATGANTCCATCNGGCGGCAGGCCGGCCTCGGTCACCCCCAGGTGCAGGGGGACATCNGGGCGCTCCTCGGCAAAGAGNCGGTTTGCCCGCACAACCTTCTCAGGTTCGGAATCCTTCAGCGAGACCACGTAACGGGTGAAGCCNATNNCNTCGAGGTNGGCGCAGTGGTCAACAGCGCAGCGCACCATGGCCTCAATCCCATCNTCCGGGTATTTCTCCTTATAGGCNGGATCNACGGAACCGCAATTCACCCCCACCCGCAACGCGCAGTCATTCTCCCCGGCCACCGAGGCGATGAAGGCCACCTTGTCNCGAACCGGCTTGTTCTTCTCCACGTGGTAGAGATGGCCCGGATTGTAGCGAACCTTGTCCACGCTCGGAGCGACCTCGGTCACGAGNCGATAGTTCTCCTGCAGATCGACGACAAGATTGGCATCCGTCTCCTTCCGTATCTCCGCAAGCGCCCTGGCATCTTTCTTATTGTCACAGGCGACGCGGACGATATCCGCTCCCGCCCCCAGCATGTCCGCGATCTGGGAGAGCGTCTCCTCAATCTCCTGGGTATGCGTCGCGGTCATCGTCTGCACGGGAATATCATGCTCCCGGCCNATCATGGCCGANCCGACACGCACNGAGCGGGTTGGATTGCGTTGAATTTCTTTCGACATAGATGGTATCCAATCCTGGNCCNGGANCGTAAAAACAGGGTCTCANACGAACGATTCCCGACGCGACGAAGNANCCATTGTATTCAGCCNGNGCACATCGGTCAACGAATCCNCCTTGANCACCTGTTCTGAATCCCGCTCACTGCTCGATCTTACCGGCACCTTTNTCTATGCTTTCCTGTCTATGATCCGTCACANAACCGACCTGNNAACTCTGCTGCCGCTGGCGCTCTGGCTGCTCTGCCATGCGNCNGGTNCCGCCCGGGCGCAGGAGNCCCCGGATGTGACCATCGGCTCCGTGGAATTCCCGGGGCGAACCTGGGTTCCNTANCGCAAGCTGCTCGAGGCGAGCGGGTTGAGGCCCGGAGATNAATGGGNNCCNGAATCCGGCGGCAGGGCNCTNGAGGGTCTGCTGAAGCTCGAGTTCATCGAAAANGTCGAGCCGCCGACCATCGTCTCNGTNCCCGGCAAGNCNCCGGNCATCAGAATCACCATCACCGAATACCCCCTCCTTGAAGCGATAGAGATCACCGGCAGCGCNGCGCTTTCCAGGCGCTCACTGAAAGANNCCCTCCCGCGCAAGGAAGGCTCGNCCTTCAGAAGAGAAGACCTCGAGCTCGCCAGGGAANCCCTCNGGCNAACCTACCAGGAAGATGGCTTTCTCTTCGTCCAGGTGGACGCGGCGCTGCAAACTCCCGNNCCGGGCCGAGTGAAGCTCCTCCTCNACATCGAGGAGGGGCTCCGGGCGAGCATACGGGATGTGTTCATCATCGGAAACTCGGAGCTGACCCGNGATGAGATCATCGAGATCAGCGGGCTGCGCCCCGANCGTCTCTTCGGCGCCGTGGACAGGGGCTATTTTGTCCCCCACCANCTCGACAGNTCGCTCGACAAGCTGAGAANCTACTATCGCTCGAGAGGCAACCTCGACNTGAAGCTCGGCCTCGATGACATCTCCATCAACCCCTCCCTCCGAGACGTCACGATCTCGCTGGAGATCAGGGAAGGCGCCCGCTACCGGCTCCAGGAAATTCGCCTGGAGGGGAACCAGNTCTTCGGCGATNCCCTGCTCCTGCAGACCCTCTCCTTCGAGGCCGGAGNCTTCTATTCCGGCGCNAAGGTCGAAAAGCTGCGGCGNACCCTTGTGAGANTCTACCAGGAACGCTCCGACCGCATTCCGCAGGTAGACGNCCGGCTCCTCTATACCGGAGAGAATGACATAACCNTCGTCTTCCAGATCGATGAGCGGGANCACCTCTTTGTCGACAAGGTCGAGATCCGGGGCAACACCAGGACCCTTGACCGNGTCATCCGCAGGCACTCGAANCTTGTCAGCGGAGCGCCGCTCAGCCTGCTCGCCATGGATGAGACGATGGACCGNCTGCGGTCNTCGGGCCATTTCGATGATGTCTCCTTCAGCGTNGACGAATCGACGTCGCCNGAGCTNCGAAACGTCCNGATCAACGTCAAGGAAAAGGAGGCCGTCGGACGCTGGGATCTNGGAGGNGGCGCANCGAGCGGAGAGGGAGAGGTNGGCTACTTCAGACTCGAGCATACGAATTTCGATCTCTTCNCCCNGCCNCGAAGCCTGACGGACTGGTCAGACGCCTTCGTNGGCGGNGGNCAGTCCGTCTATGCCGAGATCGTCCCCGGAAACGTCGAGAGCCAGTACATGTTCGGCTTCCNCGAACCCTACCTCTTCTCCAGCGACCGGACCTTCACCCTGCGCGCAGGCTCGCANAAATTCTATCGGGGNGCCTANGAGGAGAGCAGGGTGAAGACGGAGCCCGAAGCNCGGCAATATCTCGACAGCGACCACCANCTCTCTCTCNCCCTCGCNTGGCGNCTCGATGACGTCAGCCTCGNCGGCATCAGCNCNTCGGCNCCGNCGACCATCGCANCGGCCCCCGNCAGCATCCTGCTCAGCTATCCGCGGCTCTCGCTTCGCTACGCCGANCTCGAAAACAACATCTACGGAGGACCGAAGGGGNTNCTGGCTGAGCTGAAGCTCGATGCNGCAGGNTCCGCCACCGGCTCCGACATCGAGTTCTTCCGNGGAAGCGCCTCGGCCGATTACTACANNCCTCTCTTNGATCGCTACGCCGATCTCAGGCATCTCCTGCACNTTGGAATCGAGGCCGGNTGGATCGGGNCCGGNTCNGACGGGGTGCCGTTCTACGAAAACTACTTCCTTGGAGGGCCGCNCAGCTTTCGCGGCTTTGAATACCGCGAGGTCGGCCCCCACGAACAGGGAGAGCCGCTTGGAGGAGNAGCCCTGCTCAGGGGAACCATCGANTATTCNGCGCCGCTGTTTTTCCGTGAGCTCAGGGCNATCGCCCTCTTTGACTGGGGGCTGCTCGANANTGATCCCGNCGACTTCTCCNGCGGACGNCTCCGGNCCGCGGCCGGCGGAGGTCTCCAGTTCCGATTTCCTTTCCTNGGACAGGTCGTCCCNATCAACCTCTACTGGGCCAAGCCCCTCGCGAAGCAGGACGGNGACCGGCCCGAGGTCTTTTCCTTCTCCATCGGCTACGCCTTCTGACAAGACCCCTGGCTCCTCCGGNCTTGCAGCNNCGGCCTCCAGGACTCCTAATACATNCCATGACCCGTCAGACGGCGAATATCATCATCTACCGCCANNGCNCCGNGCTGNAGGTCTNCCTCGTTACGAGATCCAGCGAGATGAACTTCCTCGGCGGCTATCTCGCCTTNGCCGGAGGCAAGGTCGANCCCGGCGACGAGACCATCCCGCTNGCTGAAGAGCTCGGCACCGACNAGGCCGAGACGCTGGGCTGCGCCGTACGGGAGCTCTTCGANGAGACCGGTATCCTGGCGACCTGCGGCGGNGCTCCGGCGNAGGAGGANCTCANGAGGCTGCGCCTCGAGATGCTTGCCGACGGCGACGCAGGGGAGTTCTTCTCCAGGCTGCGNACNTCAGGCGCCAACCTCGAGCCCGGCACCTTTGTGGAGGCGATTCGGCTGGTCACGCCNCGGTTCTCCCGGCGACGCTTTTCGAGCACCTTCTTCCTGTTTGAGACCGACAAGGAACCGGAGATTCTTCCCGGCGAGCTTGCCGGCGGCGGCTGGTGGACGCCGGCTGCAGCCATCGAAGCCTGGCGCCGAGGAGAGCTCCTCCTCGCCCCGCCCGTGATTGTCATCCTCCGCCAACTGGCAGGCGGCCTCGACGCCTCAACGCTCGAATCAATACGGACCAGCCCCAGTCAATTCGAGGGCTCGGGCCTCGCCATTCCCTGGGGGCCCGGTATCGAGATGCTGCCTTTCCACTGTCCTCCGCTGCCGCCAACGTTACCTTCGAGNACCTTCCTGGTCGGCTCACGAAGGTTCATCATCATCGACCCCTCGCCAACAGGAGAGAAGGAGCAGGCCCATCTCCTGGCGGCAATCGAAAACCGNNTGNCCGNNGGCGACCAGCCCGANGCCATCGTCCTCAGCCACCATCACGCCGATCACGTTGGNGCCGTCGACGCGGTACAGGAGCGCTGGNGCCTNCCCTGCTGGGGTCACAGGANAACCGGCGAGCTGCTGGNGAGAAGCTTCGACAGGGAGCTCGACGAGGGCGACCTCATCGAGCTGGGAGANAGCCCGGCCGGCGANTCCGGCTGGAGCCTTCGCTGTCTCTTTACCCCGGGGCATGCAGAGGGCCATCTCGCCTTCTTCGACGAACGTCACCAGGCNCTNCTTGCNGGCNNCCTGCTCTCGACCCTCNTCAGCATGTATGTCGGCTCTCCAGGCGGCCACCTCGAAAGCTATTTCAGGTCGCTGGAAAAAATCCGGCGCCTCGACATCAACCTGCTCTATCCTTCCCACGGCATGCCGACCGCCGAGGCCCGAAGCCTGATCAATAAGACCATCCAACATCGCAAAAAAAGAATTGAGCAGGTCCGGGACAAGCTGGCTGAAGGCCTCGGCGAAGTCCGTGAGCTCTCCCGTGAAATCTACCACGATGAGGCGGACTCCAGGCTGAGACCCCTCTACGAGCGAACGACGCGGGCGGCGCTCGAATACCTTGTCGAGCAGGGCAGGGCACGGGAGCTCGCAGAGGATCGCTACGAGATCACGCCGGGTCCGCAGCTCGAGCCGCCGCCGGGGAGCGGAAGCTGAACCATACCGCGAGCATGAGCAGCAGCACCTTGGCCAGCTCCAGGCTCGTATAGATGCCGTGCAATCCATTGAAACGTTCCAGCGCGGCCGGGGGAGGGTCACGCGGAACGAAGTCCAGGGAACGCCCCAGCGTGGTGATCTCCGGCGCCAGCCAGAAGGTCAGCACAAGAACGAGGGCGCCCGCTCCGCAGACCCCCAGGAGGGCTCCTCGAGAACCCGCGCGCAACGCGCAAAACAAGGCGGCGGCGGCAAGAAGAAGCTGGCCTGCATTCCAGCTCGAAAAATTCTGCCTGTTCAGCTCCCCGGTAATGACCCAGGCTACGCTGGTCTTCTTTGCCGCGGCGTCGCCGGGCTTGAAGCCGACCCTGGCAGCCAGCTGCTCGTTTTCCACCACGGCCCTCTCGACTCCGGGAAAGGATGACCCTACCACCCAGAGCAACAGGAAGCTGGCCCCCAGCCAGGTTCCAAGAACCAGTGTCAGCGTCATCTTTCTCCTGGCTGCCAGCCGCGATTTCTCACTCAACCCCTAGCCCTCCGCCCGGTCGTCCTCAGCAGCCGGCGCGCCGTGCGCCTCAGTAGCCGAGTCCGGCAGCAGGTGTCCCATCTTGTCGCGCTTGGTGCGCATATAGGCCTCACTGTGTTCATTGGCCGGGGCGATGATCGACTCCTGGCTGACAACCTCGAGGTTGTAGCCATAGTAGATAAAGGCATCCTGCTTCTTGGGATTGTTGGTCAGCAGGCGAACCTTCCTGAGCCCCAGGTCCTTCAGGATCTGGATCCCTACTCCGTAATCGCGCATGTCGGCCCTGTAGCCAAGCGCCAGGTTCGCCTCCACCGTATCAAGCCCCTCATCCTGCAGCGCGTAGGCCTTGAGCTTTTCCAGCAGGCCGATGCCTCTCCCCTCCTGCGGCAGGTAGACCACCGCGCCGACGCCTTCCCCGGCGATCCGGGCAAGCGCCCCGCGCAGCTGCCCGCCGCAGTCGCAGCGCAGAGAATCAAGCACCTCGCCCGTAAAACACGACGAATGGACTCGGACCAGGGGAGCCTCCACGCTCTGAAGGTCGCCCTTGAGAATGACGATCGGCTCGCTGGAATCGAAATGAACCTTGTAGCCGTAGACCGTCAGCGTGCCGAAATCCTCGGTGGGAAGCTTCGTCTCGACGACCCTTTCCACCAGCGTCTCGGTACGGCGGCGATAGCGGATCAGCTCTTCGATGCTGACGATAGGGGTTCCGCTCTCCCTGGCAATCTCGAAGAGACGTTCTCCCCGAGCCATCTGCCCATCCTCATCGAGAATTTCAATCAGGGCTCCAACCGGAGTCAGCCCGGCCAGCCGGGCGAGGTCGACAGCCGCCTCAGTATGCCCCGCGCGGTGCAGGACGCCGCCCTCGTGCGCAACCAGCGGATAGATATGCCCCGGACGGGCGAGCTCCCCTGGGGTGGTCTCCTCGGCTGCGAGGGCCCGGATCGTATCACAACGTTCTGATGCCGAGACCCCGGACTTGAGAATCGCCAGGTCCACGCTCACCGTGAAATTCGTATGGTGTAGAGCCGAGTTTGAATGGGTGGCGGGCTCCAGCTGCAGCGTCGCAGCCCTGTCCGGCGGCATCGGAACACAGAGCACCCCTCGCCCATCGCGCAGCATGAAATTGACCATCTCCGGGGTTATCTTTTCGGCGGCGCAGATAAAGTCGCCTTCGTTCTCACGAGCCTCGTCATCGACGACGACAACCATCCCTCCGGCGGCGATCGTTTCGATGGCCTGCTCTATCGCTGCAAAACTATTCTCTGACAATAAACCTCTCCAATAGACTTCCAAACTCTCAGCATAACCCCCACCGGCAATCCTTCAAGCCGCCCGGAGCCGACTATTGTAGCCATCGGGAAAAAAGAAACCCCGATTATTTCATCCCCCCGGCAGCGCCAGGAACAGAAAATCTCGTCCGCAACGCCGCAACGGGGACAACAGCCCCGCCCCTGCTGTCCGCCCGTACTCAAGGCGAAGAAAAACTTTCCGGAACAGGGTAGTATTTCTGCTGGCGGCCTCTCTTTCCCCACCCGGTTGTCCCGCCCGGCCCAGATGGTACCTGTCGATGCTGAAACGCCTGCTGACTTTTCTCTCAACCTTCGTTACCCGCCAGCCCTGGCTGACCGCCGGGCTCTACATGGCCCTGGCCGTATGCACCGTTCCAGCCGTGCTGAAGATCGAGTTCAAGACCGACCAGAACGATCTCGTGGGAGCGGACCTGGAATACAATCGCAGGTACCTGGATTTCCTGGAAGAGTTCGGCGACCTTGAGTTCCTCTATGTCGTGATCGAGGTCGGCAAGGACCAGCAGGCCGCCCTGGCGGCCGCCCGCGAGATCAGGGAGCGGGTGGAGCAGCTGGACGAACACGTCGAGTGGGCCCTCGATCGCATACCGGCCAAGGCGATGCGCTACGGCATCCTTCACCGGGAGGTTGAAGAGCTGGAAGTCCTGGCCGCGGCCCTGGCAGGAAACCGCGACCTGCTCGAAAAGCTCGGACAGACCGACCGCCTGGAGAGGCTCTTCTCCTTCTTCGCGGGACTGCTTGATCCCGAGGAGGTCGGCAGGCGCTTCGCAACCGGAGAAGACAACCACATCGGACCGGACGCGGCGGGCGGCGCCGTCTCGCTGCTGGAGCATTCTCTCGCATCCACCCTCGCGGCCCTGGAAGGACGGGAGACCGACAGCCTGGCCCGGCAACTCGATGCTGAACAAGGCGGATCGCTGCGCGAGCGCGGCTACCTGGCGACGGAAAATGAAAAATACCTGCTTGTCGAGATCCTGCCGAAAAAAGACACCGGCACCGTTGAGCTCATTCGTGAACCGCTGCTTGAAATCCGCAAAGTCCTCGCGGATGTGCAGCGCGCCCACCCCGAGGTCGAGCTGGGCCTGACCGGACGGCCCGTCCTCCAGGCTGACGAAATGATGACCACGGACAAGGACATGAAAAAAGCTACCCTGGTGGCCCTGGTTGGCGTTTTCGCGCTCTTCGTCATCTTCTTCAGGCGTCTTGGAAGACCCCTCCTCTGCATCCTGACCCTGTCCATCGCCATCCTCCTGACCTTCGCGCTGACGGCCCTGACCATCGGCTATCTCACGCTGCTGTCCATCGTCTTCGCGGCCATGCTCGTTGGACTTGGAATCGACTTTGGAATCCATTTCATAGCCCGCTACCAGGAAGAGCTCGAGCGAGAGGGTGACGTTGAGGCGGCTGTTCGCAACACCATCGGAACAACCGGAAGAGCGATCGTCATCGGCGGAATCACGACCGCGGCAGCCTTCTACATGACCCTCTTCGTCGACTTCAAGGGGCTCCGGGAGCTCGGCTTCATCGCCGGCAGCGGGGTCCTGATCTGTCTCTTCAGCATGATCACCCTCCTGCCGGCGCTGATCATTCTCTTCGATAGCCGCGCGGGAAGAAAGGCCTCCGCCCGGACGATCCGCGTACCGTTGCTCGAGCTGGCCGGCAGCCGCCCCCTGCCGGTCATCACCATAGCGGGCGTCATGACGGGCGCCGGCTTCTTCTGTCTCGCGGGCCTCCCCTACAATCCGAACCTGCTCGAGCTACAGAACCAGGAGCTCGAGTCCGTCCAGTATGAACGCCTGCTGATCGAAGATTCCGATTTTTCCACCTGGTACGCCGCCTTTATCGCAGCTGACATCGAGGAAGCCCGCCGCAAGCAGCAGAGCCTCGAGGCCCTCGACAAAGAAGTCATTGCCAGGACCGAGAGTGTCCTTGATTATCTTCCCGAGCGGCAGCTCGAAAAGCTCGAGCGGCTCGAGACCGCGCGCTCGGCCCTCGCCGGGATCGTGATCCCCTCCGCCACGGAAGAAGTCGATGCGAAGAAGCTGGGCGGCGCCCTGGAGCTGCTCCAGGGCAACCTCTTTGACCTGGCCGACATCGTCGCCCAGGCCAATGAAGAAGAGGGGCGCCGATTCGCCGCGCGCCTCCTTGCCGCGGCCGACCTCAGCGGGGAGCTCGCCGAGCTCCTGGAGGACGGCTCGGCTGAAAAAATTGCCCGGCTCTCGCCCTTCCAGCGGGACTGGATTACCGAGGTGAACGGGTTGCTGGGCTCC
>PAOC01000145.1 GCA_002708465.1 Planctomycetota bacterium | reverse complement strand
GCCCGGGCGGTCCCAGCGACCTCAGGCGGACTGTTCGGTCGTTGCGCAACACAGTGAGGCTCGACTCGTCCGTGCGTGCCAGGACCAGGTCCAGGTCTCCATCGCCATCGAGGTCGGCCGCGGCCAGGTCAGCGGCGATAAAACCCGGATCGAGGCTGGCGATGGTGGTAAGCGGCGCGCCGCCGCCAAGCAGGATGCTGAGACGGGAGGAGTCGGCATGGGCGATGACGATATCCCTGCCGCCGGAGCCGTCGATGTCCGCCGGGAAAAAGATCCCGGGGGCGAAGCCCGGCAGGCTCTCCTCACGCAGGAAGTAGGAGAGCTGCACGAAGCGGCCTCCTCCTGCATTGCCGGCGAACGCTGCGCGATCCTCGTCCATCACCAGGATGTCCTTTTTCCCATCGCCGTCCATGTCGGAGAACGCCAGGTTTTCCGGCCGCCAGGCCTGGTCGAAAACCTCCCTGGGCGCGGCGAGATTTCCCTGCCCATCGTTTCGAAGCAGGTGAACGGAAAAATCTGCCGCCACCAGCACATCCACATCGCCATCATCATCGGCGTCGCCGGCTGAGATCGCGCGCAGGCCAGTGTCGAGCTCAAAATGAACCGGCGTCTCGAAGGTGCCGTCTCCAAGGCTGAGAAAAATGGACAGCCGGGCTCCAAGCACCCTATTGGCCACGGCCAGGTCCATCGCGCCGTCACCGTTGAGATCCGCAAGCTCCACCCTCCAGGCGAAAGGAAGCCCCAGCAGTACCGGGTCGCCGAAGACCCCTCCGCCGATATTGTGCAGAAGCCCCACGCCATCCTCGCTCAGGAAGACCACGTCCTTGTCCCCATCTCCGTCGAGGTCACCCGTGGAGAGCTCCCGGGTCGTCCCCGCCGCGAAGTAATTGGCCTCCTCGAATCGAAGAGGGACCGCGGGGTCCGTCGAGCGGTTGAGCAGGATCCTGACGGAGTTCTCGGATGATACCGCCAGGTCGCTGAGGCCATCCCCATCCAGGTCAGCTGTGGCGAGACCCTGTCCGGCGCCGCCGAGGACAACGGTTTCACTCAAAGCCAGGGGAAGCGGAGCCAGCTCGCATTCGTCGGGGATATTGTTCGAATTGCAATCCCGGCTGTCCCCCGAGGCTATGTCCTCCCGGTCGACCGTACCGTTTCCGTTGCAGTCAACGGCGGGAAGAGCCGGAGCCGCGCAGAAAAGCAGGGGGGCAGCGAGAATCCACAGAATCCGCGTGGACCGCATCGAACGAACCTCCTGGGTACCTGGCTTCTTAACCGCGGGGATCTCCATTGTACCGTCAAAAAGCCCGGCTGGCAGCATGGAAGCGAATTCTGCGGGAAAGTAAGGAGATGGCTCAACCGGGTGAAAAAATGGCGGAGAGACTGGGATTCGAACCCAGGGACCCCTTGCGAGGTCAATGGTTTTCAAAACCATCCCGTTCGGCCGCTCCGGCATCTCTCCGCTGAGTACTTTCCGACGGCTCGTTCAATGCGGATTGTGCGAAACTGCCCGTCTCATTGCAAGAACGGCTGGCAAAGAGAGAGAAAATGACCGGCCGGGAAGCCGGAGGCTCACCTGCCAGAAATCAACCGCAGGCCCCGTTGGGCGAGCCGGGAT
The DNA here is from genome assembly GCA_002708465.1 of Planctomycetota bacterium. The sequence goes on along the minus strand of PAOC01000145.1, from coordinate 11,438 downwards.
CGCCTTTCTTCCCTTCCCTCCCCCGCCTCTCCCTGAAGAAGCTCTGCAGCAGCTCGGCGCTCTCATCCGCCAGAATCCCACCCTGGACCCGGGGGAAATGATTGTTGGCGCTATTGGCCAGGACCTCGAAAACCGAGCAATGGGCGCCGGCCTTCGGATCAACCGCGCCATAGACGACCTCGGGAATCCTCGCCTGGACAATCGCCCCCGCGCACATGAGGCAGGGCTCGAGAGTTACGTAGAGAACGCAGCCCGTCAAACGCCAGGACTTGTAATAATCCGCCGCCTGTGTAATCGCGAGGATCTCCGCGTGGGCGGTCGGATCCTTCAGAAGCTCGCGCTGGTTGTGAGCCCGGGCAACCAGCCGGCCGCTGGCCACATCCAGGATCACCGCCCCAACGGGAACCTCCTCAACCTCGTAGGCCCGGCGGGCCTCCTTGAGAGCCTCTCCCATAAAATGCTCGGGACTCAGGTCTTCCATGAAGGCGGAACTCTCATCGCTCATGCGGTATTCTCCGTTACGGGTGTCCGGGAGTATATCAGCCAGGCTGACACCGGCGCAATCGGCCCTCTGAGATCCTGGCCAATGCCGTAGGACCCGATTAAATATCTTGATAGACTTCTACTCCGTTCCTAATATCCTACAACTTGAAGCGAGACGATAGGTGCGCCCATAGCTCAATTGGATAGAGTACCGGTCTACGAAACCGGGGGTTCCAGGTTCGAGCCCTGGTGGGCGCGCCATTTATTCCGCAGGGGCCTCGTGGCGGAAGTCATGAGACCCCTGTTTTTTTACCTGAGCGGCGAACCGGAAGTGACCTAGAGGACGAGCGTATGCAACTTACCCGGAGACCTGACACCGGCACCCCTGAGCTGAACTTCATCCCTGCCGACTTCGATCCCGCCGACCTCGACAGCCTGAGGGAGCGGGTCGACGCGCTCCTGGCCAGACCGGTCGAAACCGCTGGGGAGCTCGAGAGCTTCCTTCGGGACTGGAGCGAGCTCACCTCGACAGTCGAGGCTGAAAATGCCCGGCGCTATATCGCCAAGACCTGCGACACGGTCGACGAGGCGATCAAGGACAGCTTCCTCTCCTACCAGCGTGAGGTGGTTCCCCTCTACAGCGAGCTCAATGACAACCTCGACCGCAAATACCTGGCCAGCCCCGCCCGCCCAAGCCTCCCCGGCCGCTACGAGCTCTTTGACCGGCGGCGCAAGACGAAGGCCGAGCTCTTCCGGAAAGAAAATACCCGGCTCGAGACAGAGGACACCGAGCTCCACGCGAAATACATGGAAATCCAGGGAGCCATCACGATCGAAATCGATGGAGAGACCCTCACACGCGAGCAATGCGCCGCGCTGCTTGAAAAACCTGACCGGGAGCTTCGAGAGAAAGCCTTCAGAAAGCTGGCGGAACGCCGCCTGCAGGACAGGAACAAGATCGAGGAGCTCTTCGACCAGCAGCTCGCCATCCGCCACCAGGTCGCCCTCAACGCCGGCTATGAGAATTACCGTGACTACAGGTTCCAGGAGCTCTGTCGTTTCGACTACGGTCCCGGAGATTGCGCGGCCTTCCACACCGCCGTGGAGGAGGTTGTCGTACCCGCGGTCGGTGAGCTCACCCGCAAGAGGACCGAGAAGCTCGGTATCGACTTCCTGCGTCCCTGGGACCGGGTGGTCAGTCCTTTCGGACGGCCTCCCTGCACTCCCTTCACCACTGAGCGAGAGTACATCGAGAAAACGCAGGNTCTCTTCCGTGCGGTCGACCCCATCTTCGAAAAAGAATTCGATATCCTCGACCGCAACGGACTGCTCGACCTCATGAGCCGGCCCGGGAAGGCGCCCGGCGGCTATATGTACTCCATCGAAGACATGCGGCTGCCCTTCATCTTCTTCAATGCGGTGGGGACCCATTCCGATATCCAGACCCTGCTCCATGAGGGAGGCCACGCCTTCCACACCCTCGCGACCAGGGATGAGCCGATTGGCGACTACCGTTCGGCNCCTATGGAATTCTGCGAGGTCGCCAGCATGAGCATGGAGCTCTTCGGCCTCGAACGAATCGATGAGATCTATGATCCTCAAGACTCGCGCGAGCACAAGTACCTGCAGCTTGAGAGCATCGTCGATCTCTTCGGCTGGGTCGCGACCATCGATGCCTTCCAGCACTGGCTCTACACCCACCCCGGCCACTCCCGGCAGGAGCGTAGAGACGAGTGGGTCGAGCTGGCCTCACGCTTCTCGCCTCATATCGACTGGAGCGGCATGGAGGACCACTTCGCCTACCTCTGGCACAGGCAGGGACATCTCTTCTCACAGCCCTTCTACTATATCGAATACGCCATCGCCCAGATCGGCGCGCTGCAGGCCTGGCTGGCCGAGAGCAGGGATCACGCCGGAACGGTGAGAAAATACCAGGAAGCTCTCGCCCTCGGNGGCAGCAGGAGCCTGCCGGCGCTCTTCGAGACGGCCGGCCTGCGCTTCGCGATGGGGTCGGACATCCTGAACGAGATCATCCCGGCGGTCATGAAACGCATAGGCGAGCTCGANGCGGGCGCGGATCCGGAAAAGAACACAGGCTGGAGCATCGCGTCGCTCAGCTCTCCCCACCCTGACCTCGACCCCTAGGCCAGCCAGCTCCGGCAATCCCCCCGGGCGCAAAGCCTAGCCTATTTACCTTCGCGAAGCTGTACGACANTGCCATTTTTGAGTGACAGGTAGAGCTTGCCGCCTGCGACGGCAAAACCATCAAAGACCGGGGGCGNGGGGAGCTTCAGCTGGGAGAGCTTCTTCCCATCGCTTCGCCGGGCGCTGTAGAGAACCCCTCCGCCGGCTCCCTGCCAGGCGGCCAGCGCCTTCTCCGCATCCTTGAGAACCAGCGCCTGCTGCCCGGTCTTGCCTGCGGCCTTGAACACGTCGGGAGGCCCNGCCAGAAACACCGCGTCCCTGGTCACCGCCAGCGAGGTCGCCAGCAACGGCACCTCGGAGGTCCATTGGTAGGTCAACGGCTTCAGCGCGGCCGCCTTCTTCCTGGGTTGCCTCCTGGGCTTTCCCTTCCGGTCAACGGAAGGCTTCGCTGGCTTCTTCACCCTGGCTGGAGATGCCGGGATGGGCCTGCTGCGATCATAGGCGTAGAGCTGGTATTTCTCTCCGCCGCGCCACTGCCCGGTATTTCCCCCAGCGTAGCGGTCGCGGGCGAAGCCGTAGATCGCCTTGTCATCGTAGGAGAGAATCCTCCCCGAGGGCACCCGGTTGCCGACCTTCCACCAGCCGCTCCAATGAGACTGGAACTCGTTGTGCAGGACCCAATAGGCACGATGCCACCAGGTGTCGTCGAGNAAGCCCAGGGGCGAGAAGAGGTGTACGCCGCCCTCGCTCTCGGAGCCGCTCTGAAAATCAAGCTTGCAGTGACGAATGTAGACGTCCTTTCCGTCTGCCAGGAGGATATCGTTCAGCAGTCCTCTCACGTCGCGCCCTTTCTCACCGGGCTGCTTACCGTCAGGCCCGGGAGAATAGACGGTGGCCTCCGAGATCAGCGCCCCCGTGGCGGCGTCGAGTCTACAGAGTCGAAGTCCTCCATCTACATAAGATGAACGCCCGGCGGCGAACATCACCTTGCCGTCGCTCACCAGCACGCTTCCATGCACCGGCCAGGCCGATTCGAGCTGGCCGCGCACGAAGATCCTGCGNTCAGCCGGGGCTCCCAGGAANCGCCAGGCGAGCTCTCCGTCTTCAGCGCGCAGCGCGTAGACCCAGCCATCGGCCGAACCGAAATAGACCCCGCCGCGGTAGATCGTCGGGGGAGTGTCGANCCGTCCGCCGGCGATGTATTTCCAGAGAGGTTTGCCCGTCTGNGCATCGAGGCAATAGACCGTGTGNCGATCCACCGCCGCTACGTAGACCCGGCCGGCGGCGGCTGAAAGGCTCGACAGCTTGCCGCCAATCTCACTGCTCCAGCCGGGCTCGAGCTCCGCCGGGACAACGGAATTCACCAGTCCGCTGCGGGCNGGGTTCCCGCGATAGGTCGGCCAGTCGGCCGGTTCTTTGCGAACCTTCCCGCCCTCAGGCTCCGCNCCGCTCTTCGCCAGAGACTGCCAGGCGGAACCCTTCTCCAGCAGAACTTTTCTCCCGGCGGGCCGCGGCTCCCTGACCGAGGCGAGAGCGTAGAGCCCGTTGAGCTTGGTCTTCATGTTACAGGCGCAGGAATCNGGCGGTATGTAGAGCAGGCCATTGGCAGGCATCACTCCGTACTGACAGGTGCCGCGAATCCAGTCATTCATCCAGACCTCGCCCTTATCGAAGTCGACCATCTGAACACCCATGAGCCCGAGCAACAGAAATCGCTCGGTCGCCTTGTTGCGATAGCAGCGCGCGTGCATATANCCGCCCTTGTTCGGAAGCGACTTGCGCAGCTCTCCGGTACGCGGATCGTACGCCCGGCGGCCGCCTTTTCCGCCCATCCAGAGGAGACCATCTATCAGGAAGACATCGGCCGGTGAGTTGTAGCCCTTGGAGCTCTTGGCGCTCCAGAGCTCCTTGCCCGACTTGGCATCGTAGGCCCGGATCTTTTTGAAGTCGGAGCTGAGAACGACCTCGTCGTTGACCACCAGGGTCGGCGCCTCCCATTGCATCTCGTCGTTCTTCAGCTTGTTGCCGGCAATCGGCAGCTCCGTCTGGAAATCCGCCGACCACTGATCCTTGCCCGTCTCCTGCCCCAACGCGATCACCCGGGTCGGGGACTGCAGCAGNACNTGGTTGTTCTTCAGCGCCATGCAGGGGAATACCAGCTCCTCGATGTCTCTCTTCCAGACTGTCTTGCCGGTCGTCACGTCGACCTTCATTACATGGCAATGGTGCTTGAGGAACTTGCCGCGGCGGCGGGCGGCATCGATCTTCTCCATCTGGTTGACCTCATCATCGCTCAGAAGCAGGAGATAGCCCTCACGGTAGATGATCTGCTTGGTCTTCTCGCTNCCCTTGATGATCTTCTGCGTTTTTCCGCTGNCGGCATCGAGAACATGTACCGGACCCTCAAAATCAAANGTCACGAAGACCCGGTCGTCCCCGGCGACCAGCCGGAACGGCAGGCTTGCCGGTCCCGACCGGAAGCGGCGCAGCTGGTTCACCCAGCGCTGCATGGGTCTCTTCCAGAGAACCATGCCGTTGAAGGCATCGCGAGCGACCAGTGACCACCGCGCCTTGAGCCTGATGTCCACCGGCGGAGTCTCATCGATGATGTAGAACATGCGGCCCCGGTAGGTCACCGCGGCGCTGAAGCTGGCCGTCTGCTCGTGCGCTCGCGAGAACCTGGGATCTCCGATCCACTGGATGTGACGCGGAGGCCCGACGAGCTTGTCCNTGGAGACCGCGTTATTGTCCGGCCCGTGCAGGAAATGGGTCCAGTCATCGATCTCATCCGGCCAAGGCTTGACCTTACGTTCCCACTTCCCGCTGTTTTCAACGAGCAGAACCCCCTGGGGCACCAGCACCCTCATCACCTCGGCGAGATCCAGCCCAGCCGCTTCGCGGCTGATGACCAGGTTGACAAGGTTGTCCGCGTAGGGGAGCTCCTTCCCGCCCCAGGACTCTACGGAGACGCGTCCGTAGCTCCCGAGCGCCTCGATCTTCCTGCGAGCCGCGGCGACAAGCTTTCGGTCCTTCTCGAGCCCGTGAACCACCCAGCCGCCGGATTCGCCAAGCGCCGCGGCCAGGCTGCCATCCCCACAGCCCGCATGAACCACCAGGCCGCCGCTGACTCCGCTCTCGGCGATAATTTCTTCAACCAGGGAACGGGCGGGTTCGCCTTCGGCGGCGGGTAAACGAACGGCCAGAAACAAGAGAACGGCTGTTTTCCATAGGTACTTGGTATTCATAATGAACCGATTATTCACACAATCGAGGGGTCTGCGTATCGAATACCGCTAAAATTGTCGGGCAACTGCCCCGGGAGCCTATGAGGCGAACGGGCAGGAGGTTATCCTGAGGGGCGTCCTCGAGCTCCGGAAACGAGAAATGTAATGAGCGCAAAGAAAGACAACCCCGGCTGGCCGCTGCGCCCCCTCCTGGCGCTTCTTCTGTTGGCCGCGTTGGGCTCCGGCTGCAGGCAGACAGCGCCGGAGCCCGCCGAGGAGCGCCAGCGGGAAACGGCGCCCGCCGCCAAAACCGAGCAGGCCCGGGAGGACCTCGACGCCGCGAAGCAATGGGCCAGCTGGCGCGGCCCTCTCGGGACGGGGGCGGCGCCCGGCAGCGTACCTCCTGTCGAGTGGAGCGAGAAAAAAAACATCCGCTGGAAAACAACGCTTCCGGGGAAGGGACACTCGACACCCGTCATCTGGGGGNATCGCATCTTCCTGACCGCGGCATCGGCCTTCGGGGAAGCGACGAAGGAAGAACACGAACACTCTGACGGCGACCACGACAACATGGCCCCCGAGTTCCACCAGCGCTCGGTAATCCTGGCGGTCAACCGAGTTGATGGATCGATTCTCTGGGAGAAGACCGTCAACAAGGAGAGACCGCATGAGAGCGCCCATGTAACGGGAAGCTGGGCTTCCAACTCCCCGGTTACCGACGGAGAGTATGTCATAGCCTCCTTCGGCTCTCGAGGGATCTACTGTCTCGACATCGATGGCGAGCTCGCCTGGAAAAANGATCTTGGCGATATGAAGGTCAANCACGGCCATGGCGAAGGAAGCTCTCCCGCGCTTCACGGCGACACCGTGGTGATCAACTGGGACCATGAGGGTGATTCCTTCGCCGTCGCTCTCGACAAGCACACCGGGAAAGAAATCTGGAGGGCGGCTCGCGACGAGGTCTCATCCTGGTCCACGCCGCTGATCATCGAAGAGGCAGGCAGGCCCCAGGCCGTGATCGCGGCGACGACCCGCGTTCGAAGCTATGATCTTGCCACCGGCAAGGTCATCTGGGAATGCGGCGGCCTCTCCAATAACGTCGTGGCCTCCCCCGTGGCCGCGGATGGCTTTCTCTACGCCGCCAGCAGCTACGAGTTCCAGTCCATGTTCGCCATCAGGCTCGAGGGCGCCAGCGGCGACCTCACCGNNACCAAGGCGGTCACCTGGAAAATTGACCGCCACACCCCCTATGTCCCATCTCCTCTCCTCTACCAGGGAAAGCTCTTCTTCATTCGGCACCTGCAGGCATTCCTCAGCTGCCTGGAAGCCAAGACCGGGACGCNGATCTTCGGTCCCAGGCGTCTCCCCGGNTTCCAGATGATCTACTCATCGCCGGTGGGAGCGGGCGGCAAGGTCTATGTCATGAGCCGCAACGGCGTGATGCTTGTGATCGAGAGCGGCGGAGATTACGCCCTGGTAGCGGCCAACCAGCTGGAGGATTCTTTTTCCGCATCTCCGGCCATCATCGCAGATGAGCTCTTCCTGCGCGGCGAACACCATCTCTACTGCGTCTCGGAAAAAAAAGNCCGGTAGACCGCTGAGGCCGAANCTCAGCTCTCGAGCTCGCCCGGCTCCTGTTCCTGNTCGACNTCAGGCCCGGTTNCTGCCTCATCCNCNGGCGGCGAGTCGTGCTCGGNCGNCTCGAACGGGGCNGCCTCCTCCTGGACCGCANCTTCATCCGCNGCCTCCATGGCAGGCTTGGAAGCATCCGGNTCTTNCTCCTTTTCTGCCTCGAGCCCCTCTCGCTCTTCTCTCGAGGGAGGAGTCTCGGGCTCTGGAAGATCCTTNAGNCTGCCGAGGCCAAAGCTCTCGAGGAACATCGGCGTCGTATGATAGAGCAGCGGCCGCCCCAGCCCGGGAGCCTTGCCNGCGACCCGGATGAGCTCGCGATCGAGAAGCGTGTTGAGGGTTGGAGCGCATTGCACTCCCCGAATCGACTCGAGCTCAGCCTTCGTAATCGGTCCCTTGTAGGCAACGATCGCCAGGGTCTCGAGAGCAGCCGGCGAGAGCCTGCTGCTGCGCCGCTTCTGGTGCAGGCTGCGTAGCCACGGGTCAAAGTCGGGAAGGGTTAACAATTGGATCCCGCCGGATATGTCTTCTATGCGAAAGGCTCTCCCTGAGTCGATGTACTCCTCCCGAAGTCGTTCGACCGCCGACCTGACATCGTGTACGCCAAACTCGAAAAGCTCCGCGAGTTCACGAATCGTCACCGGCTCACCGGCGCAGAAAAGGACAGCCTCGATGGCCCGGGGAAGATCTTCTTCCGTAAGGACACCGAGCTCCTCCTCCGCCTCGGCTCGACCCTTCTGCTCGGCGGCCCCGGGTTCCTGCTCGGCGGCCGTCGCCTCGGTCACCTCAGGCTCCTGGTTTCCGGTCTCGCTCACTTCAGCTTCTTCCATGGCCTGCTTCCATCTTTCTCCTGGCCAAGGCTCCGGTGCCTATGGCCGAAAAACCTTCTCTCAGGTGACCGTTTTATCCTTCCAGGCCCACCATTTCAATTTTTCAGCATCGGGATTAGGCGTCTTTGCGAAATAAACGGCGCAACGAAAAACATAGAGGACGCAGCGATCTATATGGGCCTGGCGCAAATCAACCAGCTCCCGGTAGAGCGCCTCCGGGGAACGTCCCGCCAGGTCATCCAGCCCCTGGACTCCGAGCTCAGCCAGCTTGGCGGCAAGCTTCGGTCCAACTCCCGGAATCCGCTGAAATTCCTTCCAGGCGGAGCCTGCCGCGCCCCAGCGGTTTCCCTTCATCGCCCGGAAGGCCAGTCGATCCGGGCCTGTTCACGCAACCGATAGAATGCCTCACGAATCTCCTCCATGTCCGGCTCACGCTTGAGATAGTTTTTCCTCACCTCCTCGGCAACCTCATCATATTTCTTCGAAGGTTCGATTTTCGTAACCTGGAAGATATGGTATCCGCCCCGGGGGTTCTCAACCGGCTCGCTCACCTGGCCGGGTGCGAGGGAAAAGATCACCTTCTTGAGAGCTTCGGCCATCGGTGTTTCCGCCGTGATGGGTCCGAGGCTTCCTCCCAGGGGCCGGGTGACCTGGTCGTCAGACTCAGCCCGCGCCACGGCGACAAAATCGAGCTCGCCGGAAACGATCTTGGCCCTGGCCCCCTCCGCCTTTGCCCTGGCATCCTTCTTCTTCTGCAGCTGGACGGCATCAGGCTGGGCCTCAAAGGAAGGGAAGCTGTAGGCAATGTGGCGGGTATGATACCGCCTGTTTTTCGCGTAGAGCCCGCGAAGATCGACGCCGGCCGGGTCCCGCATGGCCATGGTTACCCTCTTGATGAGAATCTGGGCGACCAGCTTCCTCCTGAGCTCCTCGCGCACGTCATTCAAGGCCAGACCCTGTTTTTCGTAGAGGTCTGCCAGCTTGATGCGCCCGGCCGCCTCGTCGCCGCGGCCCAGGTCCCTCGACATACCGTCAAGAACCTGCTCAACCTCGCTCTCCACATCCTTCGGCTCCACGCTCATCTTCCGGCGCTCGGCCTCCTGGAGAAAGAGCTCTTCCTTGATGACCTCGGAGAGAAGGGTCTTCTCCCCGAATTGACGAAATACGGCCTCCAGGAAATCTCCCCGGGTAAGAACCCGGCCATTGATGTGGACGAGGGCCGAGTCTCGGCTTGCGAAGAAACCCTCCACTCCCTCCGCCGCCGGCGACTCTACCGGTTTCTTCCGCGCGGCCGTGTAATCAGCCACCGTCCTGCGCGGTCTCGTGCCACAGCCCGCGAGCAGGAGGATCAACAATGTCAGGAACACCCGTTTCTCCATGGACCTGAATATACCGCTTTACGACTGGAAAAACTTCCTCCCCGTTGAAAAATGCGTGAGCCGAAGAAGCAAATGAAGTGCGGAAAAATAATCCGCGCGGGTTTATCCTGTCTCGGACCTAAACCCAGGAGAGACAGGACAGTCATGGCAAGAGAGAGACCCGCGGACAGCCTGAGAACCATTGAAGTCAACACTCGGTTTCTCGAACAGCATCCGGCCACAGTGCTCTATTCAAGCGGCATGACCCGAGTCCTCTGCGCCGCCACGCTGGAACAGGGAGTCCCGGCCTTCCTCGATGGAACCTCGAAGGGGTGGGCCACCGCGGAGTATGACCTGCTGCCCGCATCGACCGGCTCCAGGCGGCGACGCGAGCGCGGCGGAAAGCTCTCGGGAAGAACACAGGAAATCCAGCGTCTCATCGGACGCTCGCTGCGTGCCGTCCTGGATCTCGAAAAGCTCACAGGGTGGACGCTGAAGCTCGACTGCGATGTCCTGCAAGCCGACGGAGGAACCCGTACGGCCTCCGTCAACGGCGCCTACCTGGCCTCCTGCATCGCGCTCCGGCAGGCTCTCGATGACGGCCGCCTGGGTGAGCAGCCCCTGGTGGAGGCCATCGGCGCCGTGAGCGTAGGAATCGTTGGAGGCGAGACCCTTCTCGATCTCGACTATTCGGAAGATTCCCGGGCCGGCGTCGACCTGAACGTTGTCCAGACCGAGGGAGGCCGGTTCCTCGAGGTCCAGGGAACGGCCGAGGGAGAGCCCTTCTCCCGGGAGGAGTTGAATGAGCTCCTTGACCTGGCTGCTGCGGGAATCAGCGAGATCATCAAAAAACAGGCAGAGCTCATAAACGGCATCGGCTGACCCCTGCAGCTTCTTTCGATCCGGGGCCGGAGGGGTTAAACTGGATGGGGCCAAGACCCATCTGGGCAAACACTTATGAAAACCAACCTTCTCCATACCGTCATCCTGCTCAGCGCTCTCTCGGCAGGATCCCTGCGAGCGGATATCGTTTACCTCCGCGACGGGAAGACCATCGAGGGCAAGATCACCTTGAACGAGGAGGAGAACACCTACCGAATCGAGACGACCCGCGGCGCGGTGATCAAGCCCGTCAGAGATGTACAGAGAGTCGTCAAGGCGCCCCTGCCCCAGGACGTATTCATCAAGAGATTCGGGACGGTCGATCGCGCGAGCCTCAACGACCTGGCCGGCCTGGCTACCTGGGCCCGAGAGAAATACCTCATCCCCCAGAAGCAGAAGATCTGCAAGCTCATGCTGAAGATCGATCCCAACCATGAGATGGCCCGACGGGAGCTGGGCTACACGGTCTTCGAAAATGAATGGATCCTTGAAAAAGAGCTGCGCAAAAAACAGCTCGACCTGGGCCTTGTTAAATACAAGGGTGAATGGGTCAGCACGGAAGAGAGAGAGCGCCTCATCTTCAAGGGCGACACCGAGCAATTGTCCTCTCTCTTCAAGAGCGTCCAGTCCGACAACCAGATCGTGGTCGATTACGCCGTACGTAAGATCATGGCCTATACCGGCTCACGACCCTACGAGCTCTTCACTCCCTACCTCGAATCGCCCCACGAGAGCGTGCGGCTGGTCGCAGTGAGCGCGCTCAGCAAGTTCCCGGCCGAAATACCGAAAGGCAAAACAAGACCTTCGGCGGCGGCTGTCAAGGCGGCTCACAAGCTCTCCCAGCTGGTGCTCGCCGAGCCGAGCCCCAAGGTGATCAAGGTAACCAA
>PAOC01000103.1 GCA_002708465.1 Planctomycetota bacterium | reverse complement strand
AAAAGGAGAGGGTTGAGACCTCTGCCTGCCCGCCAACCCGATCATGAAAGAAAAACCATGAAACCTGCCTGCTTGTGGATAGCTGCTGCCTGTTTATTCTCTGTCATTGCCGTAATGTCCCCAGAGCTCCAGGCTGCTGCGGGTAAGCCGAATGTGCTGATCATCTTTACGGACCAGTGGAGAGCACAGGCCCTGGGCTGCAATGGAGATTCCAATGCCCGGACGCCGAATCTCGACCGGCTGGCTGCGGGCGGCGCCAATTTTCGCCGCTGCTACGCGACCAACCCGGTCTGCTCTCCCGCCAAGGCGGCCTTCCAGACAGGCCGCTATCCCCACCAGACAGGCGTCATCAACAACTCTATCTATCTGCCCGAGACAAGGGACAGCCTGGCCCATTGTTTTGCCCGGGCGGGCTACTCGACCGGCTACATCGGCAAGTGGCACCTCGATGGGGAGTCGAAACCCGGCTTCGTCAAGCCCGGACGGCGCCAGGGCTACCAGTTCTTCGAGGGCTTCAACCGAGGGCATTGGTACTACCAGTCCAAGAAGCTCCAGGGCGCGCGATATTTCACCGATGATGGCAAGCTCATCAAGCCTGAGGAGTTCGAATCGATCTACCAGACCGATCTGGCGATCCGTTATATGAAGAAAAACAAGGAGAAGCCCTTCCTGCTCTTTCTTTCCTATGGAACGCCGCATTCTCCCTACGTGCCGCCGAAGCCTTTTGATCATTACAAGCCAGCCGATCTCAAATGGCGACCCAACGTTTCACAGAAAATCCGACAACGATACGCGAAGGGACTCTGCGGCTACTACGGCCTGATCGAGATGCTCGACCACGAGGTCGGCCGCCTGGTGAAGTCGATGAAAGAAGAGGGGCTCCTCGAGAAGACGATTATCTTCTTCACCTCCGACCACGGGGACTCTCACGGCTCTCACGGACTGCAGCACAAGGGCCATCCGGAGGAGGAATCCACCGGGATCCCTCTTATTCTTCATGGTCCGGGGGTCAGGAAAGGCCTGGTGAGCCAGACCCTCGCTTCGCAGATCGATTTCGCCCCGACCCTGCTCTCCATGGCTGGCATTCCTGTTCCCGCGAGTATGACGGGGCGCAACCTGTCGTCTGCGGTCGCCGGCGAGAAGCTGGATGTGCCGTGGGTCTACCTTGAGGGGAAGATGCAGCAGGTGGGCGTGAGGGCGGCCGCCGATACTCGCAACGCCGGCGGGCGGGTCGTCTCCTCGGCCTGGCGAACGCTGGTCACACCGAGGTATAAGCTGGCGGTCGATTCGCGTCTGAAGGTGCGGTTGCTGGTTGATCTCGAAAGAGACCCCTACGAATTGAAAAATCTCGCCGCGGAACCTTCTCTCGAGAAGGTGCGTGGAGATCTTCTTGCTAAGCTCAAGGAGGTTGGGAAGTCGACCGGCGATCCGTTTCCGAGACCCCTGGCGAAGCCGAAGCCCAGGTGAGCGTTTCACAGGGAATAGTTGAAGACACGATGGGCTGCTCCCATCCTGAACCAAGGCAGCAGACAGGAAAGAGTCCNATGAAGAAAAACCACGATATCCGGTTCGGTTCCAGGCGGTTGGCAGCTGCGGGCCTTGTCGTTCTGCTCTGCGGCTGCGCATTGAGCGCCGCGGACGAGCGGCCCAATATCGTTCTGATCATGGTCGATGATATGGGCTTTTCAGATCTCGGGTGTTATGGAGGGGAGGTCGACACCCCGAATCTTGACAGGCTCGCGTCTTCCGGTCTGCGCTTCAGCCAATTCTACAATGGCGCCAAGTGTTCCCAGTCACGCAGCATGCTGTTGACCGGGCGCTATTTTACCGAGGCAGGTATGAATTTCTCCGGCAGCGCGACCATCGCTGAGGCGCTTGGCGGCGCCGGCTATACAACGCTGATGACTGGAAAGTGGCATCTCCAGAGCCATCCTGTCGACGTGGGTTTCAGTCGTTATTTCGGACATCTGAGCGGGGCGACCAATTTTTTTCACGGCGACAATACCTTCCGCCTGGACAGGGAGACCTTCAAGGTACCGAAGGAAGGCTTCTACACGACCGATGCGAATACCGACTACGCGATTCAATTTCTCGAGGAGACGAAGGACAGCAAGAAGCCGTTCTTTCTCTATATCGCCTATAACGCGCCGCACTATCCCCTGATGGCTCACAAGGAGGACATCGCGAAGTATCGCGGGAGGTTTTCCGAAGGCTGGGACNTCCTGCGCCGCAGGAGGTACAAGCGAGTGAAGGAGCTTGGACTTCTCGGCGGAGACTGGCCACTGACCCCTCGTCCGAAGGACGTTCCTTCCTGGGATTCTCTCAGCGAGAAGGACCGCAAATGGGAGGCCTATACGATGGAGGTCTACGCCGCCATGATCGACCGGGTCGACCAGAACATCGGCAGGCTGATGAAGAAGATCGACTCCCTTGGCGCATCGGAGAACACCCTCTTCATGTTCCTCAGTGACAATGGGGGGTGTCCATTCCAGCGTACGAAAACGAAACGTGATGTTCCCGGGCACACCCCCGAGTCCTACATTACCTATCACAAGCCCTGGGCCAACCTCAGCAATACACCGTTTCGCCTCTACAAGCAGAACCAGCACGAGGGCGGAATCTCGACCCCATTGATCGTTCACTGGCCCCGGGTGATCAGCAAGGGCGGANACGTCACCCATGCGATGGGGCATATCACCGATCTCATGGCCACCTGCCTGGAGGTCGCGGGAGCGAAATACCCGAAAACCAACAGCCGCGGGCAGAAGGTCTTGCCGATGAGGGGGAGCTCGCTGGCACCCATCTTCAGGGGAGGGACNCGCGAGGCGACCGACCCGGTCTTCTTTCACTTCAGCAGCAACCGGGCGGTTCGAAGCGGCAAGTGGAAGCTCTCCTGGGCGGGCAAGGGACCCTGGGAGCTCTACAATATGGACAAGGATCGCACCGAGCTAGTTGACCTCTCCGGTAAGTTCGCCAGCCGCGCACAGGAGATGGCGGCCTCGTGGGAGCGATGGTTCAAGGCCTCCAGCGGAGGCAAATTCAAAGGCGGTGGCGGAAACAGGAAGAACCGGAAGAACAATAAGAAGAACAGGAAACAGACAAAACCGGCGGAAGGAGAATGACGCCGCCTCGCCAGGTGAATGAAATGAAAGCCATGACCAGATTCCNCCCCCTCTATTTTTTACTGGCGTTCGTTTTTGCCGGCTCGAACTCTGCCGTGTCTGGAGCGCTGGAACGTCCCAACATTCTTTTCATCATGAGCGACGACCACACCTCGCAGGCCTTCGGAGCCTACGGCTCCAGGCTGGCGAAGCTCAATCCGACCCCGGTGATCGACCGGCTGGCGAAGGAGGGGATGCTCTTTGAAAACTGCTTCTGCAATAACTCCATCTGCACCCCGAGCCGGGCTTCGATCATCACCGGGCAGTACAGCCAGGCCAACGGGGTGCTGACGCTCCGGGGCAGGATCCCGCCGGCTCGGCAATTCCTGCCAACTCTCATGCGCCAGGCCGGCTACCTGACCGCCATGGTCGGCAAATGGCATCTCAAGGAGGAGCCGGCGGCCTTTGACTATTACAAGGTTCTGCCGGGGCAGGGTAAATATCACGACCCTATCTTCAGGGTCCAGGGCAAGGCGAAGTGGCCGAAGAATACAGTTTCCCACAAGGGCCAGCACTCATCCGACGCCATCACCGACAGCTCGCTCGCCTGGCTGCGGGCAAGGGACAAGAGCAAGCCCTTCTTCCTCATGCACCATTTCAAGGCTCCGCACGATATGTTTGACAACGCCCGGCGCTACGATACATACCTGGAGGATGTCGAGATTCCTGAGCCCGAGAGCCTCTACNAGCGTGGAAATCACGGGTCGGTGGCGACCCGGGGGGTGAACGACAGCCTCCTGCGTGAAATCGGCACCAGCGTTTCNAANCGCCATATCAAGCGCAATATGGGGAAGCATATGAAGGTGGACCCGTCGCTTGGCGACCGGGAATACACGAAGCTCGCCTACCAGCGCTACCTCAAGCGCTACCTGCGCTGCGTCAAGGGAGTGGATGACAATGTCGGGAGGCTGTTCAGGTACCTCGAGGCCGAGGGNCTGATGGACAAGACGGTGATCATCTACACCGGCGACCAGGGCTTCATGCTCGGCGAGCACGACTATATCGACAAGCGCTGGATGTACGAGGAGTCGATGAGGATGCCGCTCCTGGTGCGCTACCCATCGATGATCAAGGCCGGCAGCCGCAACAACGAGCTGGTGAACAACACGGACTTCGCGCCGACGATCCTCGCCCTGGCNGGAGTCAAGACGCCGGCCTATATGCAGGGCCGGAGCTTCAGCGAGATGCTGCGCGGCAGCATCCCCGGGNATTGGCGCACCGCGACCTATTACCGCTACTGGATGCACATGGCGCATCACTGGAACCCGGCGCATTTCGGCATCCGGACGAAGAGGCATAAGCTCATCTTCTATTACGGTCTTCCCATCAGCGGCAAGGAGAACGCCACCCTTCCCGCGTGGGAGCTCTACGATATGGAGAAGGATCCGCGCGAGATGAACAATGTCTATGCCGACCCCGCCTACGCTCGGATCAGGACGAAGCTCAAAGCTGAGCTGAAGAGAGTTCGCGGCGAGCTGAAGGAGGAAGATACCTCTGCGGCTATCAGGGAGGTTCTGGAGAAACACTGGAAGGACTGACCTTGGATCCAGATGAACCGAAGGAGCGGGGGAACCCTATGAGTTCTGAAATCAGGAGAAGCAGTTCCCAGGCGGCCNCGCTCGCCGATATTCCGGCCCGTCTGAAGCACAACAGGCTTTATCTCAAGCTGCTGGTCCGGGGGTTCAACGAGGAAGACTGGCTCCGCCCTCCAGCGGAAGGTCTGAGCAACGCTCTCTGGGTCCTGGGGCATCTCGCCTGGGGCAGGATGACCCTCCTGCGGAGGTTGGGAGAGGAGCTTCCAGAGGAATCCTGGGAGGACCAGTTCAGCATTGGAAGCCGGGTGGAGGGCTCCCCCGGAATTTCTGCCAGCGAGCTCCTGGATAAATTCACTCTGCTGGGACGTCTGCTGGTGGATCGAATCGAATNGATGGGGCAGGANNACCTGGACAGNCNCCTGGAAAAGCCGATGCCTGATGGGNCGGATACCGTGGCGGGGCTTGTTCGCTTNATGTGTTTTCACGAANCNTACCATCTCGGGCAGNTGGGATTGCTTCGACGTCTGAACGGTAAGCCAGGGCTTGCCTGATGGATGTTGCTGTTAAGTAAGCGATCTGTTCGATAGGTAGAGCTACGAATTCCGCTAGTGGCGAAAACTTACCCAATTCAATTGGAGCGGGGNAGTTTGACCTATATCTTTGAAATGTGGGTAATTAGGCGATGATTTCCGNTTGGCGGGAATCGAACTGTTGTTGTTCAAAGTACTTGGGTGATTGAGATGCGGTCCTGGACCAGCCTGGATAAAGCCNTGNCGNCCGTGGTTNTCTGCCTGACAGTTTTTTTTGGTAACTGTCTGCAGGCCACGGAGTTCCGGCGNGGNGATTTCAATTCTGACGGACGCAGTGATATCGGCGATGGTATCTCTGTCTTCAACCATCTTTTCTATGGTGCGAATGGTCCCCTNTGCCNNGACTCGGCNGACTNCAACGACGATGGAAGAAACGATATCGCCGATGGCATCTACCTGCTCAGCTATCTTTTTCTTGGAGGNCGCCAGCCNCCGGANCCCTTCNCTGAATGCGCTGAGGANCCNACCCCGGATGGACTNGGCTGCGAGATCTACNTTCCCTGTATGGATCCCGAGGAGGTTCCCGATTTCGACGGGGATGGGNTCAGCGATTTTCTCGACAATTGCCTGGAGGTTCCCAACCCGGANCAGACCGACACGGACGCCGATGGACTTGGAGACATCTGNGATGAGACGCCCCAGCCGGCGGGCCCGGTCGGGCGNTGGCCGGTAACCCGTCTTACCGCGTNCAGCCCACTCTCCAGCTGGGTCCAGTCCGCGAANCTGCCGAGGCAATTGGAGATAGGCCGTTACGTGGAGCTTGGCAATACCGACACGGCCTATGACGGTGTCAGGGCCCTGGTGATCGACCTCGACCGCAGCNGGAGCTCTTTCCTGATTGAAACTTCCGCTGCCGAGGCGCGAAATTACGGCAACCTGGCGGGGTATTGGCAGTTCGCCCCGGGCNTGGCGCCGGAGTCCGGNGAGCCCCTGCTCATCGGAGTTACCATCGATGGAGAGGACTACTCGAGCTTTACCGATCCGGAAGGGAACATCCTGCGGGTCTCGCTCGCCCCCGGCCCCCAGGGCAGCCACTCTATCAGGGTTGGCCTCGAAGGTCTCGGGGGAGACGAGGAGCTCGCGCCCTATGGAATTACCACGGACAGTCTGGTCAGGATGGAATTTGTCGTTCCCGGCTGGCCTGTCTCCCTGCTGACGATGTGTGCCTCCATCCAGGGCTTCAGCTGGAATGAGACGGGGGGGAGGGTCGTCATCGAAGGAAGACCCGTATCGACCACCTACTTCCAGGAGAATGATCCCGATCTCTCGGCGCGAGACATCGAGGCGAGCTTCTGGGGCACCCTGTCGAGGCTTCCGCCCGGCTCAAGCTGGAGCGCCTCGGGACGTTATGTTCATGGNATCTGGACAGCCACCAACGCCTCGCGTTGGGGGACCCCGTTCTACAACAGGCTCGACCGTTCCTACGATTTCCCTGTCGAGGCGCCCTCTTTTCTCANTGATGGAACGACNCGCAACCTGGGGAGCTTCCAGGCCTTCATCCCCGGCCGTGTTCTTACCGATCCGCAGATGTTTGCCTTTGATTCCGTGGACGATGTCGAGTCTGGAATGGTCACGGTATACAGCGTTTCAGCAGACGAGGAACCCCTTCGTCTCGATCCTGAAATCGAGGTCAGCTCCAGGCTGGATGGCGTTCTCTTCAGCGTGAGCGGCTTTCACTACTCGCGGCCGGCGATCAGATTGAGGATCGATTCACCCGCCGTGGTTCCCGGTAGAGCCAGCAGCTGGGGGATTCTCGAGATCGCCGCGGCGGGGGGAACGGCCATCTGGATCTATTCGGACGGGATACCCAGTGAGCTCGAAGAGGGAGGCGTGATCATGGTTCACGCGACCGGAACTCCATTCGACGGCGTGAGTGGAACCGTGCAATTTGTCGGCAGGGATTTCAATGTATTCCTGGTGGAGACCAACCTGGTCGGCACGGGCAATTACGGTAATCTCAGCGGCTATTGGGAGTTCGCTCCGGTTGAGCCTCCCCCTCCACCGGACCGCGATGGAGATGGCATCTCCGATGCGGAGGACAACTGTCCCTCGGTGGCCAACCCGGAGCAGGTCGATGAAAATAAAGATGGTATAGGCGATGCCTGCCAGCTTCCTCCGGAGGTGGCCGCCGCCTGCGAAGCGGCTTTGGATCTCTCTCCCACCGATAGCGTGATCGCCGATTCGACCGGNGGCGCGCTGTTTAATGTCGATTGCGGATCGGGGGGGCGTTCTCCAGGTTCCTGGTTCAGGCTTGTTGGAACAGGGAACTGGATGATTGTAAATACCTGCAGCAGGGGGACCTCTTTTGATACCAGGCTCAGCGTTTTCGAGGGCGGCTGTGATGAGCTTGTCTGTCTCTCAAGTAATGATGACGGGGCCGGCTGTCCCGATGGGCAGTCCTATACGGCCTTCCGGTCGGATAGGGGAGTCGAGTACCGGGTGCTGGTACACGGAGCCGGTCCGGACGACTTTGGCCCCTTCGTTCTCAATGTCGAGGAGGCCTTCCCTCGAAATGATACCGATGGCGACGGGATCTACGATGAGGAAGACAACTGTCCCCCGGTGTTCAATCCCGACCAGGCCGACACCGATGACGATGGCCTGGGAGATGTCTGCGATGGCGACCCGGCGCCGCTGAGTCNCTGCGAAGATGCGATCTCTATCGACCCGGTCAGCGCCACCCTCGGTGATACAACCGGACTGCTGCCGCGTGTCGAGATAGACTGCGGGGCCAGCGCGATCTCCTCAGGGCTCTGGTACAGGCTGGTCGGTACCGGCGACGAGCTGGTTGTCGATACCTGCGGGCCGGAGACGGTTTTCGATACGAAGCTGAGCGTCTTTTCCGGAGCCTGCGAGGAGCTCGTCTGCGTGGCGGGTAACGATGATGGTGGTGGGTGCCCTGACTACCAGAGTCATCTCAGCTTCCGATCCGAGCCCGGGGTTGAGTATTTCATCGTTGTTTATGGTTACGGAGCCAAAGATTCCGGCGCCTTTGTGCTGAACCTGAGCCTTGACCCGGACTTCGATGATGATGGGGTAGAGAACGAGCTCGACAATTGTCCTTGGCAGGCCAATCCCGGCCAGGTTGATACCGATCAAGACAACCTGGGAGATGCCTGTGACAGCGACGATGATGACGATGGAATCCCTGATGCAGGGGACAACTGTCCGGTGCGAGCCAATCCGATGCAGGTCGACACAGATGGGGACGGGCAGGGGGACTCCTGCGATCTCGATGATGATGAAGATGGGGTCGGGGACCTGGTGGACAATTGTCCGCTGATCTCGAATTCAGCCCAGGAAGATACCGACAGCGATGGGCTGGGTAATTCCTGCGATGAGGATGACGATGGAGACGGCATCGATGATGCCTCAGATAACTGCGTCCTGTTGGCCAATCCGGGCCAGCTGGATACCGATGGTGACGGAGCTGGCGACCCCTGTGATTCCGACGACGATGGAGATGGCCAGGCCGACATATCAGACAATTGTCCCTTGCTGGCAAATCGGAACCAGGTGGATACGGACGGAGATCTGAGTGGGGATGCCTGCGATAACGACGATGATGGAGATGGGGTGGTTGATCAGTTCGATAATTGTCCGCTGGTGGAGAATAACGCGCAGTCGGACAACGACGAAGACGAGGTGGGAGATGCCTGTGACGATGATGACGACAACGACGGTATCTCCGACGCCGTGGACAATTGTCCGCGGGTCTCAAATAGCGGCCAGGGTGATCTTGACCTGGATGATCTCGGTGATCTCTGTGACAGCGATGACGATAACGATGGAATAGAAGATGCCCTGGATAATTGCCCTCGTTTGACGAATGCGACCCAGCTTGATTCTGACGGTGATGACGCCGGCGACGCCTGTGACCTTGATGATGATGGTGATGGAGTTGACGATGTCGTGGACAATTGCCGACTCCTGGCCAATCCTCGCCAGCTGAATACCGATGGGGATGAGCTTGGGGATGCCTGCGACCAGGATGATGATGGAGATGGCAGNTCGGATGANGAGGACAACTGCCCGCTCACNGCCAACGCNNCNCAGGAGAACACCGATGGTGATTCACTCGGAAACGCCTGCGATGCGGACGATGACGCNGATGGCATNGTAGATGGGGAGGANAATTGNCCGCTCCTTTCCAATNCCATGCAGGCNGANCTCGACTCCGATGGCCTGGGAGATTCCTGNGATCCCGANGATGANAATGATGGCGTCAGCGATGCGNATGACGCCTGCGCGGGNCATGATGACGCCGTCGATCAAGATGGNGATGGGATCGCGGATGGCTGCGACAATTGCCCGGNCCACGCGAATCTNTCCCAGGAGGATCGTGATGGNGATGGTATCGGTGATGCCTGTGACCAGGTNGGCCCCTTCCAGCGTACGGATGCGAANGGCGATGGGCGTCTGAATATCTCGGATGTAAGTTTTACTCTCAGCTGGTTGTTCCGNGGCGNCCGGGCGCCGGAGTGTATTGCGAGCGCTGATTCCAATGCCGATGGTCGCGTCAATATTGTGGACGCCACCTATACCCTCAACTGGCACTTCTACGGCGGGCAGGAGCCCCCGGCCCCGCTGGCCTGCGATGTTTCTTTCCTGGAGACGGACCAGGATCTTGGCTGTGAGACGGGNTCCTGTCCATGATTCTGATGACCAGGATCGTCCCTGGAAGGTTGGTTCAGGACATAGTCTGGAGATACTGCCTGTCGATGGTGGCCAGCATCGTTTCTAAGCTCGAGTAGGGGCCCGGGGTGTAGGCCTGCGAGGAGACTCCCCGNTGTGACCGTTCGCAGATCGNCCAATCCTGCCTGTTGGTCTCATCCCAGAACTCAACTGCCGGCCCCGGGTCAAAGCCTGCTTCCGAGACCGCGTCCGGATGGTAGAGCCATTCGCAGGTGATGAGGCTCCTGTGCGGGCCGCGNCTGGTGAGGCGATGGACAAGNACGAAGTCCGGCTGCAGGCTGACCAGCATGTTCGGGAAGATGACGTAGTAGTAGGCCCGCTGCAGATCCGGCCCCTCGAGGCCGGGGAGGTGGGCCGCGCAGCGCTCGCCGGTGGTCGTCATTCCGCCGCCGGGCCGGCTGATCTCCATGGGGCCGCCGAGAAACGGTCCCTCATCGAGGTCGTTCGAGGTCGCCCGGAAGTGGCTGAGCTCGTTCAGGGCGGGGTGGACTGTGGGGCAGTGGTAGCACTCGGAATAATTCTGAACGATCAGCTTCCAATTGGCGGCAACGTCGTATTCGATCTGGTGGGCGGTCTGCAGGCCGCCGATTTCCCAGGGCCGGAATCTCTTCTCCAGCGGGGCGAAGTGGGTTTCGAAATGGNCTGGATCATCGGAGAGATTGATGAAGATCGCCCCCAACAGCGTTTCGCAGGCCGCAGACTTGAGCGGATAGTCATCTTTTTGAAACCCATCGGTCTCATCCATATTGGGAGCGCTGACAAGCTCCCCGTCGAGCGCGTANGACCAGGCGTGGTAGGGGCAGGTGATGTACTTGCCGAATTTNCCCTCGTCGCTCGAGCAGAGTCCGGTTCCGCGATGCCTGCAGAGGTCGAAAAAGGCGCGGATCTGTCCAGCCGTATCCCGGACGATGATGATTCTCTCGTTTCCCTGGGTGTGGATGAAGAATTCTCCGGGTTCCCTGATGGTCGATTCTCTTCCAACNTAGATCCACTCCCTGGCGAAGATCCTTTCGCTCTCGCGGTCGTAGATCTCCTGGTCGGTAAAATATCTTCCGGGGAGNGTTGTGGGGTGGTTGCCTGGGGATTCTTTCATNATGAGAGGCGCCTGGTAAATCGATGCTCGCGGAGGCTTCGCTGGTGCACCCTGATGTGAAAAGAAGATGGGGGGCCGGTCAAATGAAATTGTTCCGNGGCGAGGGAGATAAGATAAAAGNCNGCGCGGCAACTGAGCGTTGGAGGGTTTCCGCGCGCTCGCCTATAATCGTCCGGAAGAGATTNTTTTCCAACTTTCCGCCAAGCCGCNGAGGGAGGTCCCACTCATGCNCCAAAAGGTCTTCTCTTTNCGTTTGNCAGCCGCCGCGCTCATGGTGATCGGTCTGCTGCCTTCACTGGTCTTTACCCAGGANGGGAAGAGCTCGGGGGTGGNGCTCATCGTGCGCGGCGTNCCCGCCGGAAGACTGGATCCCTTTCGCAAGAGCTTCAGGAAATACGTCAATGTTTTCGGCGTCCATGTCTTCGCTACAGAGAAGACTCCGGATTCGAAGGTGCTCCACGCAGCTACCATCATGGCGGAGTATCTCGACAATGACGAGGATGGCAAGCCGGACAATCCCCTTGTGGTAGAGGCCCTCGCGGCGAGAGATGCCTTCCTGATGATGACCGCTACTGACAGGGGGCTCGATCGNATCGACCCTGAGGGATGGCGCAAGGAGGGCTTTCATGCCGGCCAGTTNCAGCACGCGGAGGAGACGAACCCGGGCCGGGGNCGCTTCGATTCCAGCCTGGAGGAGGTTCTCCATCTCATCACCCAGCATGGCTACGGCAATGCCTATCCGAGGGTCTTCGGCGACCGCAAGGGTACGGAGCTGGCGAGGTGTCTTGACAAGGCGAGGGGCGGACATTTTACCCGTGTTCCAAAGCGCTATCCTCGCGGAGCCTGGTTTACCTACGATGATCGAAGCTGCGAGTACCGCTGCCAGACCCAGGAGTACATCTACTGGGCATTGACATCGCTGCTGGGCGCCCAGCAGAACCCTGGCCGGTGCGAGGAGATCTCCAGGGAATGGAGGCTGTGNACGCCCAGGGCGCTCAAGGCGGGCGACCCGGGAATCTATTCCCTTCTCAANAATCCAAAATACAAATTTCCCGGGGTGCTTCCTGATGGAACTTATCGNAAATCCGGAGCAAAGAAGAAACNCAGTGGGTCGTGATGCGCGGNTNCTGCTGCTGGTGATCCTGTCGAACCTGCTGTNCGGNTGCGGGATGGAGCGCCGGGTTTCCGTGCGAAAGGAACCTCCCGCCGCGGAGGAGGCCGCGCGCCCAGCCGGGCCCGTGGACTATGGCTACTCACGTGATGACAAGCTGAGGCTGAATCATCTCCAGGTCAAGGGGACCCACAACAGCTACCATCGCCGTCCCGCCTTTTCTCTCGTTGGCGAACATAATTATGAACAGGCTCCCCTGGATGTGCAGCTCGGCGAGTANGGGGTCCGGGCGGTCGAATTGGATATCCATCCGTCCTCCAGGGGCTACGAGGTCTACCACCTTCCCTTGATTGATTCGCGCAGCACCTGCGCCCTGCTGGTCGATTGCCTGAAGGTTCTCAAGAGGTGGTCTGATTCGAACCCGGGGCATCATCCTCTCTTTATCTGGATTGAGCCTAAGGATGAGCTTGGCGGAGGAATCTTCGATATGGACGCACTCGATGCCGAGATCCTCTCGGTCTGGCCCGAGGAGCGCCTCGTGACGCCCTCGCTGGTCAAGGGCGGCCATGGCTCGGTGCGCGAGGCCATTGTAGAGGAGGGCTGGCCGACGCTTGGCCAGGTTCGAGGCCGGGCGATGTTCATGCTCCTTGACCGCGGCCGTCAACGCGATGCCTACCTGCGAGGAGAGAGGGGGCCTGGCGCGCTGGACGGGCGAGTGCTCTTTGTTCACGCCAACCCCGCTGATTTCGATGCACCCTTCGCGGCGGTTGCGAAGATCGATGACCCATCCAGTCGGCACATACCTGTCGCCCTGGCGAAGGGAATCATCGTCGGAAGCAATATCGGCTCAGCCTCACGCTCAGACGATGGCAANCTGCGGAAGCTGCGGGCCGGNCTTCGAAGCGGNAGCCATCTTCTGACCGGAGATTTNCCAGCGCCTGTAAAGGGACGGAGCTATTGGTTCGAGATGCCGGGGGGGACGCCGTCGCGCTGCAATCCCATCACGGCTCCAGGTAATTGCTCAAGCCTCGATGCCGAGGATCCCTCGGTTCTCCGCCGAGGCAGGCAGACGCCCGGGGATTGAGGCCGAGCCTATTTCTCGAGTCCCAGCTTGTCGAGCTTCGGGGTGATGACGAACTGGCAGTAGGGAACCGCCTTGTTGTTGCGGTAGTAGTCCTGGTGGTATTTCTCCGCCTCGTAGAACTTNTCNANCGCGNTNACCTCGGTGACGATGGGTGAGTGGAAAACCCCGGCCTCGTCCTTCTTTTTGATCGCCGCCTCGGCAATCTCTTTCTGCTTTTCCGAGTGGTAGAAGATGGCTGACCGGTACTGGGTTCCGACATCGTTACCTTGTTGATTGAGGGTGGTTGGATCGTGCAGCNTCCAGAAATGCTCGAGGACTCCGGCGAAGTCGATGACCGCGGGGTTGAAGGTGATCTGTACGACCTCGGCATGTCCGGTGAGGCCTGTGCAGATCTGCTCGTAGGTCGGGTCCGGTACGGCCCCGCCCATGTAGCCGGAGGTCACGTCGCTGACGCCCTTGATCTGTTCGAGGACAGCCTCGATGCACCAGAAGCAGCCGGCCCCCAATGTAGCGACCTCGCCGCCAGGNGGAGCGGAGGCCGAATCGGGCTTCGCGGTTTCGGCAGGAGGAGGTTCGGGATTCTTTTCGGGTTCAGCTTTACCGGGAACTTCTTTTTCGGGTTGTTTCATTGTCTCTTCTTTAACCAGGCCGGAATCTACCCGGTCTGTGCAGGCGCTGAGAACCAACGGCAGGATACCGAGGCAGAGCAGGCAAAGGCGGTTTTTCAAGGAAATGGGATTCATATCTCGACGGGGAACGACAAAAAGCAGTCTTGATGGTTATGGCCGTATTGTATCCGTATTCTGCGTTTTCTCCGTATTTTGTCCATGATGCTTCAGTAGTTATTCCGCCTGGAATCCATTTGCCGGGGACGGTTATTTTTGAATTTACCNATGGAGCCGGATATATTGTACTGGAAGAAGAGAAGCTTGTTCTTGATTGATAAGAGTTGCTGACTAGACGAAAAGAACTGACAGGTAGGGGAGCGTGTAATCATGCTAAACATCCTTGGCGGCTCCGGGTCGAATAAAGATCGGCAGTGCGATGGTGTNTCCAGGCGGGCCTTCCTGAAGGTTGGAGGAATGGCCCTTGGAGGTCTCTCGCTTGGGCAATTGCTTGAGCTGGAGGCGGCGGCCGGTACCGGGAGCTCTCACAAGGCGGTCATCAACATCTACCTTCCCGGCGGTCCATCGCATATCGACCTCTGGGATCTCAAGCCGGATGCGCCCAGCGAAATACGCGGGGAATTTCGTCCTATCAAGACGAACGTTCCCGGCATGGAGATCTGCGAGCTCTTTCCGCGG
Organism: Planctomycetota bacterium; assembly: GCA_002708465.1. The sequence goes on along the minus strand of PAOC01000103.1, from coordinate 8,116 downwards.
CTGGCGAAGATGGCAGACAAGTTTTCTATTGTCCGCTCGATTGTCGGGGCGCATGGCGCTCACGATGGATTCCAGTGTATGACCGGGCGGACTCATAAGGAGNNGCCGCCNCTGGGCGGNTGGCCAGCCCTNGGCGCCTGGGTNTCCAAGGTGCAGGGTNCCGCCGCTCCTGGTGTTCCCCCGCATCTTTCACTGATGTACTCGACGGGCAACAGGACCTGGGGCGAGCCCGGTACGGGCGGTTTCATCGGCGCGGCCCACGCGCCCATTGGGCTGGTCGCCCGCAAGGGACAGACCTCCGGCCCCAGTGTCGACATGGTTCTCAAGGACATGCCCCTGGAGCGTCTGCGAGACAGGGAGCGGCTGCGGCGGAGCCTCGACGGCTTCAGGCGTTCGACCGACCAGAAGGGCGTGATGAAAGGGATCGACAGCTACAACCTCCAGGCCTTCAACATCCTCACATCCTCGGGACTTGCAGAGGCTCTCGATCTCTCGAAAGAAGACCCCGATGTGGTGAAGCGCTACGGGGAGAACGATACGAAATATCAGCGAGATGGAGCTCCCAAGATGATTCGCAACTTCCTCGTCGCCCGCCGGCTGGTGGAGGCCGGGGCGAGGGTGGTCTCGCTGAACTACAGCCGCTGGGACTGGCATGGCGGAGACGGGATGAATTTTCCCCGTTCACGCCAGGAATTCCCCCTGCTTGACCAGGGTCTCTCCGCCCTGATCACGGACCTGCACGAGCGCGGTCTCGATAAGGATGTCTCGGTCGTGGTCTGGGGGGAGTTTGGCAGGACTCCGAAGATCAACAAGAACAACAGCCGTGACCACTGGCCGCAGGTCTCCTGCGCTCTCGTAGCCGGAGGCGGAATGCGCAATGGCCAGGTGATCGGATCCACGAACAGGTTCGGCGAACATGCCAAGGACCGTCCCGTGACCTTCCAGGAGATGTTCGCCACCCTCTATCACAATCTCGGCATCAATGTTCAGACGGCTACCGTTACGGATAACAGCGGNCGCCCGCACTATCTTGTCGATTCAGGCGTCCAGCCCATCGGGGAGCTGGTCTGAGGNCCGGCGGTCTTCAGTCTTTCTCCCTGCTGATCGAATAGTGTCCTGAGTAGCGCTCCCGGCATCGCGCCTTGATGTCTTCACGGCATTTGAGTCCCGGGTCGTCGTCGAATCGATCAGCCCGGAGGTGCTCTACTCCGGGTCCGAAGATTCCATCGCAGACCAGGTCNGCGAGCAGGATTCCGACCGAGGTGCTTTGGAACACTCCTCGGCCGTTGAACCCGGTGCAGTGATAGAGTCCTCCCACCTCCCGGACCGGGCCGCAGAGGGCGTGTCCGTCGGGGGTGAACGTCATGATGCCGCTCGTTACGGTCATCGGGGTGCGCTCATCTATAAAGGGAAACCGTCTTGAGGCGGAGTCGATGAGCGTAGCGATCTGCAGGCTGTCTCTGGGCGCGCTCATCTGCGACATCTGGAAGTCCTCCGGAAGGTCTTCCATGTCGTATTCCGTGGGCAGCTCTTCGTAGGTGCCTACCAGCATCCCGCCGGCTTCCGGGCGCGAGTAGATGCGGTTCTTCCTGTCACGGAGGGCCGCTTCGGCGGTCCCGATCGGGACCNCCGGAAGGGGGCGCGTGACAAGGTAGGCATGTCCCATNGCCGCCGTGGCCATNGAGGTGNTCGTCAGCCCGGCCAGGAGGTAGGACCAGGGCCCTGCGGCATTAATCACGATGGGAGCATGGTGTTCGCCCCGGGGGGTGCCGACTCCCTTGATGGAGCCTCCCTCGACCAGGAGCTTCGTGACGGGAGTGTCGGTAATGAAGGTCGCGCCCCCCGCCCGGGCGAGCTCGATATAGGCGTTCAGGAGCTCACTGGGGTCGAAGTGACCATCGGTGGGGCAGTAGCAGTATTCGATAAGATCGTCGGCGCGCATGCAGGGCAGACGCCGCCGGGCGAAGTCGGCATCGACGAGATCGATCTCGAAGCCGATCTCCTTTCCCATCTTTACGAAGTCACGGAGCTCTCTGGCTCGCTCAGGATCGGCCGCGACATGCAGCGAGCCAGTTCTGGTGAAGATCTCCTTCTTCACCTTCCGCTCAATATCCTTGACGACCTCGATGCCTTTCATCAGGAGGCTGGTCTCCTCNGGGCTCTCACGGAGCTGGGCTCCGAGTCCTGCCGCCCGTCCGGTNGAACCTGAGCCGAGCAGGGACCTCTCCAATACCAGGACCTTCNTTCCGCGAACCGACAGCTGCATNGCCGCGCTGCAGCCGGCCGCGCCTCCGCCGATGATGATGATGTCAGCTGATTCGCTCATCGCGAGCTTGCTGTCCTGGTGTTTCGATGCGGAAGGAGTTGAAGCAACCTGGAGCGCCTGCCGGGGATTCGTTATTTCTTCATTCCGCCAAGCCAGCGGGCGGCATTTTCGATGACCTTCAGCATGCTCTTCTCGTGGAAGACCTTGTAGGTCTCGTGCCCGGGCCGAAAATAGAAGACCTTGCCCTTGTCGATGTTCCAGACCGCCGCGGTGCGGAACCACTCTCCGGTCGGCCAGCGCTCCTCGATGATGACCTCGTCGGGGTCGGGTACGTTAAAGGGCTCGTTGTACATCTCTGTATTGGGAATGGTGAAGCTCGGGGGNAGATCCNGAGCGACGGGATGGTCGGGCTTCAGGACATTGAAGTGGCTCGGCTTTCCATCTGGCCGGTAGCCCGGGAAGCAACAATTCGGCAGGTGGATGGTCACCACCGTTTTTCCGCCGGGATATTTGCGCGGATAGAACCTCGGCGTCGGCAGGGAGTTCTTTTTTGGTGTCGTGTAGCGCCGCGGCGGCGGGACGATCTTGAACTCAACCGTTTCGCCCTCGGGGGCAGGGAAGGCCTTCTTCGCGTTCTGGATGGTCCTGTAGTTCATCGCCTCGACGAANGGGGTCGCCCAGTGGGCCGAGTGGAGAGCTATGAACTGGAGCTTGCCGGCCTTGATTTTTTCAAGGACCGCCTTGCCCCTGGCGGGGGAGACCTCGCCCTTTCGGCCATGCACCCACATGACCAGGACATCGGTCTTATCGAGCAGGGCGTTGGAGAGTCCCTGCCCGGGGTCATCCAGTCTCACCGACTTGACCTCGAAGTCCTTGAAGCCCTTCAGGTGTTCGGCGATGTGGTTTCCCAGGAAGTTCTTATAGGAGGATTTCTGNGCGGGCTGTTGCGAGTCCCAGACCAGCACGCGGATCTTGCCTTCTTCTTCCTGCGCGAGGCATTGGGTGGGGGCCTGGAGCAGGACCAGCGAGAGGAGGNCCAGGNAGGGGATGATTCGNTTCAACATGTTGTTTCGCTCCGTTTCACAGCGGTTCTTTTCAGCTCTCGATTCGCCTCACGAGCATATTCACTCAAGAGGTTCTTAACAAGCGGCGGAACCTGTTTTTATAAAACACCGACAGGGCTCTTCCCTGAGCAGGGTCGTCGATTTACGATAGAGCGTGCCTGGTCCATTAACGATCAACGACAGGAGAACATCATGAGCCNGCGTACGAATACCCGCCGTAGCTTTTTGAAGAAGACTGCCGGAGCCGCAGTCGCGGTTCCGACGATCGCCACCGTTCCTCTCATGGGNGAGGATGCCCCGAGCAATAAGGCGACGATCGGNTTTGTCGGCACCGGNAATAACGGNACCAACTGGATGGGNCGCTTCCTGGGCGACAAGAGGATGNGTGNCGTCGCCGTCTGCGATGTAANCAAGGAGGGNCCGGGCTATTGGGGCGGCTCTGTCCGCGGGCGTGAGCCGGCTGTTCGCAAGGTCAACGGGCACTACAAGGACAAGGGCTGTAAGGGCTACGAAGATTTTCGCGATGTCATCGCCCGCAAGGACATCGACTCGATCTACATCGGTACCCCTGACCACTGGCANGCCCTGGTNGCCGTGTATGCTGCGCGGGCGAAGAAGAACATCTACGGGCAGAAGCCTCTCTCGCTGACGATTGCCGAGGGCCGGGCCATGGTCAAGGCTGTCGAGGCAAACAAGGTNGTGTGGCAGACGGGCAGCCAGCAGCGTTCGGACAGGAATTTCCGCCGCGCCTGCGAGCTGGTTCGAAACGGCAGGATCGGCAAGGTCCATACNGTGCTNTGCGGCCTGCCGGGTGGGATACCTGATTACGGCAGGACAGCCAACCAGACCAAGACCGTTCCNGTTCCCGATGGNTTCAATTTTAATATGTGGCTGGGNCCCGCCCCGGAGGNCGAGTTCTGNCCGGCGAGGGTTGGAGTGAACTTCCGCTGGATCCTCGANTATTCAGGAGGNCAGNTGACAGACTGGGGAGGCCATCATCCCGATTGCGCCCAATGGGGTCTTGGAACCGAGCGCTCCGGGCCGGTCGCCATCAAGAACCAGAAGGCGACCTGGGCAAAGCACCCGGTCTACAATACGGCGACCGAGTATTACTTCGAGTGTCATTACGCCAGCGGCGTCAAGATGATCATAGCCAACCGNGACCATCGTCCCGCCGATGAGCGGGAGGTTCNCTGGCGCGGCGGCGTGACCTTTATCGGCGAAGATGGCTGGGTCTGGGCGGACAGGGGNCGTCACNATGCGAGCTCCAAGGAGATTNTCNAGGNGGAGATCGGGCCGGACGAGACGCATCTCTACCAGAGTNANAACCANGTCANAAACTTCATCGACTGCATGTTCTCCCGCAAGGAGACGGTCGCTCCGATCGAGGTCGCGCACAGGTCGATCTCTCTGGCGCATCTCGGAAATATCTCCATGCGTCTTGGCAGGGATCTGAAATGGGATCCGGCCAGGGAGCAGATTGCCGGCGACAAGAGCGCCACCGAGNTGCTCAGCCGCGCCTACCGGAAGCCCTGGAANCTTGGCTAGATGCCCNCCTGGGGAGTGCTCGGTCTTTCCNTGTCCGTATCCGTATGCGGNTGCGGACCCGGCNGGGCCGTGGNCCTTCAGGCTTGCGCCGGCCCGGTTCTGGTGCTGGAATATACGTCGTTCGCGTTTTGGGTAGCGGCCGATCAGGTCAACTGAAGAACCTGTATCTATAGATTCATCGTAGCGGAGGATATGTCATGGGGTCATGCNAGNTCNTGGCGGCGCTTTTGTTGGTGCCGACAGTCGTTATTGGGAGTGTAGTNTCAGGCGAGGCCGTTTGGGCTGATGAGGTCTACCTGGGCGATATTGTCGCNGGCGGAGATGGCNGGGGAAGCGCCCCTGAGGAAAACGTNGGAATCAACGCCGACACGGGGATCTTCGAGCTGGGACACAACAACGGCAATATCACCAACACCGGTGAGAATCCCCAGTATGTAGAAGAGTCGACCTTTCTCGACAGCGTNTTCATCATCGAGGCGGTTACGCAGCAGATCAACCAGGAGGGGGTNTCGTTTACTTTCGGCGGACAGGATGCTTCGGGAAATACCTGGAACCATATCATCTCCGATGTGACTCACGACATTGACAAGGGGATCGAGGACGTCTGGGCTGGTGGAATGAACTTCTGGCGCGGAGCGGTCGGGATCCACGCTTCCGCGGGAGTCACCTTTGACCTCGAGGAGATCCGCAGCGAGTACGGCCCGGAGACGGTTCGCTATTTCCAGAGCTTTGCCGGGAGCGACCAATGCGGCGGTATGCGAATCAGCCTGCACGTGATCGCAAGCGATGATTTCGAGGTGCTCGATGCCGTCAGCATCGGCCCCATCGGCCCTAACCAGGGAGAGTTCATCTCNNTCGAGATTCCCGAGGAGGCTCTCTACCTCACCCTGGCCACAGGCGCCGCGGATGGGGGCATCGGCTGCGCGCACGGCGTTTTTGCCGAGCCGGTGATTACCGACACCTTCGCCCCGGAACGCAGCGTCTCGAGCCCGGGCAGGGTGCGTCCCTGTCCGCCGGCCGGCGGCGGACCGATTGAGGTTACCATCAGCCAGGAGCTAGGCGATGGCGATCCGGACGAGACGGTGGTCATCAACGAGTTTATCACCGGTCCGATATCCGTCGATATGATCACGGCCGAGGGAGCGACCGTCGAGAACCGGGTCGCCTCCGGCCTGAGCGAGCAGGGGTTTATCCAGAACTGGCTGCTGCTGGGCCCCCTGGGCCAGGCTGGCGGACCGGCTCCCGGGGTCGATACCATTCGCCTCGATTATCTCACCGATGGAGATGCGACAGAGATGAACGTAGAGCCGGCTTCCGGCGACCAGATCGAGACGGATTTCGGAGCCAGCGCCGCCAGCAGCGGTCTGCTGATTACTCCAGGAGCTCCGAATATCAATCCCGGCGGCGTGCCGACGTGGAATCCCTGGCTGGATCCGGATGACACCATCAACTTCGATGATTTTTACGGAGGCAACCAGGACAACCAGATGATGTACGCCTTTGCCTATGTCATCTTCGAGGATGACATGGAGGTCGACATCGGCCTCGGTAGCGATGACTCGGTCCAGGTACTCTTTGATTCCGAGGAAATCTACATCAACGATATTTCCCGGGGCTGCGGCGGCGCGAACCAGGTGCAGGATATTGCGTTGCTGAGCACCGACTTCGGACCGGTCGAGGCGGGCGTGCACACTCTCATGCTGAAGATTTTCGATGGAGGCGGCGGGAACTGCTTCCGGCTGCGTTTCCAGGATTCCTTCACCGGTGAGCCCATCACCGAGGGGATCGAGGTCTGCTTCTCACCAGAGCAGGCTCCCTGCGAATGGGATCCCATTGGCGTCGATATCGTCTGGGAAACTACCCGCGGCGTTCTCGATACGGGGGTCGTCTACGAGATCGATACGGAGGACGGCTCCTTTGATTTCGGCGGCTGGATCGGCCAGCGCAGCATACTGGGGGTCTTCGATGCGGGCGTTTCTCCCTGCGAGGGTCCTGTGGCCTCGCTGGGCTGCAGGCTCGGCGACGATGGGGTTTCTCTACGCTGGGTCAACCCCGACCAGGCCGATCTCGAGGGCTCGATCGTTATCACGGTTGATGGAGTCGAGGCCGGCGTGGTCCCGGGCGCTTCGACCAGCGCGCTGATATCGGCTGATGTCATTTCCGCTCTGGGCAGCCAGGTGTGTGTTACCAACCCCAGCGGCCTGAGCGCCTGCTGCGGCGTGTTTTCCGGCACCGAGCTGTATATCAATTGCGGCGGCGAGACCCTCTCCGAGGCGGGAGGTAATCCCCTCGGTGATGGCCGGACCTGGTTGGGCGACAGCGAAGACAACCCGAGTCCCTTCCTGTTGACGGCGCGAGCGGCCGCAGTTGACTATACGACCATCAGGAACCCGCCCTTCCAGGTGGTTGACACCCAGTTTGTCGCGCCGGCCTACGTGGATAACGCGGAACGCAGCGCGCTCTTCGCTACCATTCGTGAAAACAACGCGGACATTGTCTATAGCGTCGCGTTGCCGCCGGGCGACTACGAGGTGACCCTGCTCTTCGCCGAGGGAGCCAACAGCCAGGGCTGTGAGGATCTCGAGGATCCGGCCCTGTCGGCGAGATATTGCCGAGTTTCGGACCTCTACCTCAACGATGAGCTGGTGGCCGATCAGTTCTCGATGCACGTTGAGGCCCAGCGCGCGCTCGGCAATGAGCTCCCCAACTCGGAATACGGGGTGGCCGTTGCCAGGGGACCGTATACGCTCGAGGGAGTGGACCAGATCACTGTTCGTGTAGGCGATCTTCCCGGCGGAACGACCTTTCGTCCCAACAGGGCGGCGATCAACGGCATCGCCATTCGCCAGAGCGGTGACGCCCCTCCGCCTCCCCCGGCCGAGCTCTGCGGCAATGGGATCGATGACGACCGGGATGGAGCGATCGATTGCGATGACGGTGACTGCTCCGAGGATGCCGCCTGCCAGGTGGCTGTCGGTGAGCGCTTCGTGCGAGGAGATGCGAACTCCGACGGCAGCATCAACCTGACAGATGGAGTGATTCCGCTGCTCTTCCTGTTCTCAGGAGGCACAGCTCCGGCCTGCGCCGACGCGGCGGACACCAACGATACCGGGAATATCGAGATCACCGACGCGATCATTATCTTCAGTTGGCTCTTCACTGGAGGAGCGGCTCCGGCGGAGCCCTCTCCCATGAGTCCGGGCTATTCGACCGCGGATTGCGGGACTGACGCCTCCGA
>PAOC01000024.1 GCA_002708465.1 Planctomycetota bacterium | reverse complement strand
GTTTCCAGCCGGCCAGAGAGACCCTGAAGGTCCGGCTCTTGGAGCCGGCGAGCTGTGACTGCTTAACGAGAACCTCGAGCTCAGCCGGTCCGGCCTCTAGAACCCAGGCCTTGAAGGGCTTCGAGAGCTTGGCCTTGCGGCCGATGGAGCCGGGATTGCGCAGGAGCTCGCCCCGAGTTCCAGGACGGACCAGCCGGGTGACCCCATCGCCGGTCTGCCAGAATTTCTTTACTCTCAGGGTCGCCAGGCGGAGATTGGCCGGCAGGCCGGCCAGCTTACCTTTGAGCCTGCGGTTGCGGGCGTCCCGAAGCTGAAGGGTTTCATGTCCCAGACCCTTTGATTGGGTGAAGACGCGGCGTTGTTTTTTTCCCTGCTGGTAGAGGGGGTTGGCGATCCTGAGTAGAAAAAGCCCCTGTCCTTCGTATCGTTTCCAGCGCGGCAGAGAGGAGGCGAGCCTGCGGATGGCCTCCTCGTGGGGAAGGCCGGATTTGCGCAGCCTGAGATAGGTGGAGGCGGCCTTGTAGGCGACGGCATCGGGCGCGAGGAACCCTTTGACGTCGAGGCCGTGAAGAGAGAGGGAGGCGGCGCTTCTTTCCCAGTCCGCCAGGCGGAGGCGAATCTTTTCTATTCGGGCCAGGTCTTCGGCCGCTGGCTTGGCCTGGCCCGGAGCCTTCTTGCCGGCCGGAGCCTTTTTAGCTGCCGGGCCAACTTTTTTTACTACCTCGGCAGCAAGGGTTCCAGCAGGGAGGAGAAGCGTCAGGGCCAGCAGATAAGGGTAAAAAGAGCATTTTGCAGTCATGTAGGCATCCTAACGCCACGGGAGCGATTGGAACAATTTTTTTCAGCCATGAGGGCCAGAGGCCGATAACAGAAGAGGCGAAAGCCGCCAGGGAATAAAGGTGTCCAGCGCGGAGGCGAAGACGACAGCGTGGCGAAGAAGACCGCTCCAGAACAATCCGGAAAGCCGGGGCTCCGGCCAAAGACTTTTGGCCGGGCGACGGCCCTGTTTTTCTTTTCAGGCGCGCTCGGGCTCGGCTACGAGCTGGTCTGGATCAAGAAGGCAGCCCTGGTGGTCGGCGCGAGCCAGATCGCCCTCTCTACGGTGCTGACCTCGTTTTTCCTGGGAATCGCGCTTGGCGGATATTTTGTCGGAAGCCGGCTTCGCTCCACTCGCCGCTCCCCGCTTTTCATTTACGGCATCTTTGAGCTGGTGATCGGTCTCTTTGCCCTGGCCTTCCCTTTTCTCTTCTCCCTGCTGGAGCAGACCTACGGCGCGCTCTATCCCGTCGCGGCGGGGGTTAGCGGAGGCCTCTTCGCGCTGCGTTTCGGGCTACTGTTCGCCCTTGTGCTCATCCCGACCTTTTTTATGGGAGGCACGCTTCCTCTTCTGCTGGATGGGCTGGTGGCCGAAGACCGCGCGATTGGCTCGCGGACCAGCTTCCTCTACGGCGTCAATATCCTGGGTGCGGTGGCCGGGGTCCTGTGCACCGCCTATTTTGCCATCCCGGCGCTTGGCATGAACGGGACCAGCGTGGCCGGGGGCATTGGCAACCTGTTGATCGCCGGCGCGGCGTTTCTTTTCTTTCGCCAATCGGCTCCGACCCACGCTATTGCCGGGAAGGTTCGGCTGGGGTGGTTTTTCCCCGCGGCGGCCTTTCTTTCCGGCCTGGTTGCGATCGCCTACCAGGTCGCCTGGTCGCGTTATTTTTCTCTCTTTCACACAACCAGCGTTTATTTCACGGCGATGCTCCTGGCGGTGTACCTGCTGGCTCTGGCGGCGGGGAGCCTGGCCCTCTCCCCCGTGCTTCGTACGCGCGGGAGTCCGCTCAAAGTTCTCGGGGGATTGCAGGGGCTGGTGCCGTTCTTCGCTCTTACGATGATCTACTGGTGGCGGTCAGCGGAGCACAGCGTGGCTTTGCAGGGCAAGCGGATCACCCTTCCCGATGGGAGCCTCCGGGTGGTGCCGCTGGAAACTCTCGAGATCGACCACCTGAACCCGTCATATCTGATGTTCTGGAGCGAGAAGGCGGACGCGATATTTTTCGCCCCGCTTTTCCAGATCGCCCTGTGTATTTTCATCCCGGTGGCCTTGATGGGTACAGGGCTGCCGGCCCTGATCGCGGCGGCGGCCCGGAGCGCCTCCACTCTGCGCCCGGTTTCCGGCCGGCTTGTGTTCTGGAACACCATCGGCTCGAGCATTGGCGGCTTCCTCGCAGGCTACGTTTTCCTTCATCTCCTTGGCCTGCATGCGACGCTCGTCCTGCTGGGCGCGGGCTCACTGGTCCTGTCGGGCGCCTGCCTGCTGAAGGCCAGGGCTCTTCAGCAGGCAGGGGGCGAGGCGCCCTTGCCCAGGAGCCGCGGAGGCATCTTTGCCGCCGCGGCCCCCCTGCTCGGGCTGGCCAGCGTTCTCTATTTCAGTTTTTCCGAAGACATCACCCGGCAGACGATACTCGAGGATGGGTATGGCAAGAATCCTGCCCGGGGCGAAACCAGGCTGGTCGAGATCAACGAGGGGCCGCTTACGACCTCCTGGATTTTTGATGGGCCTGACAGCATCCAGGTGGGAGCGGGGCATGTCTCGCTGGCGGTAACCTATAAGAAGTCCTGGTCGACCCAGGCCATCCAGGGCCATGTGCCGATGCTTTTTTATCCCGGCACGGGCCGGCCGGGCGATTGCCTGGGGATTTGCCTTGGCTCCGGCCAGTCCTTCGGCGCGCTCCTGATGTATCTGCCGGAAGACGGCCGCCTGGACGTGGTCGACATCTCGGAGGAGATGATAGAGCTCTCGCTACGGAACTACGGCGAATACAACCACGGCCTTGGAAAAGACGGCCGGGTCAGGGTCCATCTCGACGATGGGCGCCATTATGTTGACCGTGCCCCCGCGAGCTCCTATGACATCATCTCGATGGAACCGCCGCCGCCAACGGCGGATGGAGTGTGCAGCCTGTATTCCCGGGAGTTCTATTCCGGGGTCCGCCGCATTTTGCGTCCGGGAGGCGTCTTCATGCAGTGGCTTCCGCTCTACAGGATTACCCCCGCGGACACCCTGGGCATCGTGAAAACCCAGGCGGCGGAGTTTCCTTTTACCTTCGTGGTCAAGGTCGGCCGAGATGACTTCATGGTTCTGAGCTACCCATCGAGGCCGCAATTTGAGCTGGAGGCGCTGCGTCAGCGCTGCCGGACCTTCGCCCGGGAAAACAAGATATCCGGCTCGCGCTGGACGGCTCTCTGTCGCCACGAGATGTCCTCCCTCGAGGGCGTGCTGTCGACGGTGGTCATGGGGCCGGAGGAGGTCTCGGGCCTCAAGGCGCCGATGCTGTACGAAGATGACACCCAGCGACTGAGCTATTCCAGCGGCGACCGTGAGCTGCTGCGCCTCTACCGCGGGCCGGCGCTTTCACCGCTGGCCTTTGCCGCCTTACGGCTCAGCCCCTTCACTTCTCTCTCGGCCTATTTCAATCCGCCGCTCGATGCCGCCCTTGCGGGCGAGCTGGAGAGAGAGCGCGCGCGCGCCCTGGCCTTCTTTCGGGTTCCGGACCCAGCCCAGCTGGCATCCCAGGCGCAGGCCTACACGCGGAGCGTCACGGGGGCGGAGCGGGCCGCCTGGGCCATCGCCGTGGCGGGCAGCTACGATGCCGCGCTCAAAAAAGAGGTCGCGTTCGAGTGGATCGGTAAGGCCCTGGACAACCTTCCCGGAGCTGCGCAGCCCGTTCAGCAGCGCCGTGTTCGCGAGATGGTGCGGAATCGCATCGCGGTGTATTACGCGGTCACCGAGAAGTGGATCAAGGCTCTTGAGAAAGGGCATCCGGGTTCGCCGCTGGTGGTCGCCATGCGGGCTGAGCTGGAAGGCTACAAGCGGCGGGCGGCGGCAAAGAACGCGCGGTATCTCTTTCCCTGAGCCGGGTGGTTAATCAAAGAGCTTCGCGGCCTCCGAGTGGTCGCCGAGCTTGTGGATGGTATTATAGATTTCCTGTGAGACCCGGGCTCCATCTGCTCCGGTGAGCTTGTAGCGAATGAGCATCTGCATGCAGGGTTTCATATCCTCGATCTCCAGGAAAACTGAGCGCCCATCTTTTGAGACGACGGCCGATTTGACGGAGACCTTGTCTCGGCCGATCTTGCCATCGGAGAGCTTGTAGTCCTTTGAGCCATATTGCTGGCGCCAGAGGTAATTCCATCTCTCGATGGAATAGCGGTCGGCGCTCGCGGCGCGCTTTCGCTCCAGGGGGTCTGAGAAGGTAAGGACGAGGCCTCTGGTGGTGGCGTGGAGCTTGAGCGGAGTGTGCATGGGCTTGCCGGTATGGCGTATGCGATAGAGGCCGCCCGCCCGGGTCCGGTTGCCGGCCCAGCCGAAGAGCCCACAGAGATACAGGTGCTTGTCGCCGGGGTGAAAGCGTCCGCGCATGATGCCGGTGGGAAAGATCGGGATGTTGAGCTTGGTAGCGCCGCCCTGCATCAGGTCGCCGGCCTGTTCGTGGAGGATGTGCGAGATAGCGCCGGTTCCATAGGACAGGGAGATCAGATGTCCGCCCAGCGGCCCCCAGCTGCCCTTGGGGACCCAGAGCTGTTCAGCCGGCGAGCGGTCATAGCGCGGGTGAAGCCAGCAAAGCGGCGGATCGTACGAGGTGGGTTTCTTGCCCTTGTGGAAGGACCACATGTAGCCATAGAAGCCGCCCTTCTTGACCCAGTTGATTCGGTTGGCGGGGGTCCAGTGGCCCTCCTGGTCGCTGGTGAAAAAGGTTCCATCCGGATTTACGCAGAGGCCGTTCGGGGCGCGAAAACCGTTGGCGAGGATCTCTGTTTTTGACCCGTCCTTGCTGACGCGGAGGATGCTGCCGTGCTGGGGAACGACCGAATCCTTCGCATGGCGCCCACCCTTGGTGTAGTAGAAATTGCCAGCGGCATCGGTCTGGAGGTCCATGGCGAATTCATGGAAGTGCTCGGTAACCTCCGCATCATTGTTGAAATTTTCGTAATGGTCGGCCTCTCCATCGCCGTTCAGGTCCCGGAGAACAGTGATCTGGTCGCGGCCCAGCACATAGATGGTTTCATCTACGATCTTGAGCCCGAGAGGCTGGAACAGGCCGGTTGCGATTCTTTGCCAGGAGAGCTTTCCGGACTTTGTTCCCATGCCGTCAACCAGCCACACGTCGCCCATCCAGGTGCAGGCAGCGGCGCGCCGGCCATCGGCAAAGAAGTCAAAGCCGCCCAGGCGCATCCAGGATTTCCAGGGGTTCTCCATGGGCGCGGTCAGGATGTCGACTGCAAAGGCGCCGTTGTCGGCGCCGAGCCGGGTCTCGGTCTCGAGTTTTTCTTTCCAGCGCGGCGGTCCGCCTTTCGTCAGGGGCGAAAGGTCGGGGGGCTCGCCCGCATCGAGGGACGCGGCGTATTTTTCAAGNTCCGCNGCCGNCCCCTTCCAGATCGAGAGCTTGAGNCGCCCCCCGGCCTTGTNGCCTGAGGGGGTGAGCTTCAGCCGGAGCTGCGAATCTTCCGGTTGCCAGCGTGAGGAGAGNCCCTTGCCTCCGCCGGAGAGGCTTACAAGCGTAACCAGGGCCGNGTCTCCCCTGGCGCGGTCCCCCAGGAGGACAAGGGTTGAAGCGGCAGGGCGGTCGCCCGCTCCTTTTTTGAGGCTGCCGCGGTCCAACAGAGACAGGGGCTCTCCGCCGAGGGCACAGGCCAGCATGGTCAGGGCGCGGTCGGCATCCTTGATGTTCAGGGTCCGGTTCATTTCCTGNCCACCGGCNGTTTTGCGATAGGATGCAAGCTCGAGCAGGTTGGCGTTGCCAACGGAATAGGAAAGAACGACCTGGTCCTTGTTCAGGTAGAGGCCCTTGAAGTGGGCCCACTTCCTGGGAAGGGGGCCGTAGGGCAGCGCTCTTGGGTCCTTGAAGGAACCGTCCTCGGGCCGGGCCCAGCCCGGAGCCTGCGGGTTGAGGAAGACCGGGGTCCCCGAGATCGTCGAATGTGTGCCATGTGATCCGTCCCATGAGATGTTGCGCATGTTGAGGAGCCCGCCGGTCCAGCCTGCAGAGAAACGCAGGAGATCGGTGTCGAACAGCATCGAGGCGCTGTCGGCCGATCCCGCCGCCGAGGTCCATTTGCCATCGACCCGGAGGACCAGTCCTTTATAGGTCAGGTTTTTGCCGGGTCCGGGGGCCTGCACAGAGCCTGAAAAGAAGGGGCCATAATTCATATCAAGCCACTTCTTGCCGGTCTGCGCGCTGGTTTGCGACGAGAGGAAGAGAAGGCTGAAGAGCAAAGTCAGGGCGGCGAGGACGCGAGCGTTCATCTTTAACCTCGTTAAAAACAGGCGGGATGTTGAAGCCCGCATTGTAGGCGATGGGGAGTCTTTATTGGGCTGGATTCCTGTTTACGCCAGGGTCTATGGGGAGGCGGCGAGGGCCTTCGGGCGGCCGAGAGGGGGCGTGGGGACAGCGACGGGAGCGGCCAGGTTGATATCAGCGCTGCGATCGGCCTTCTTGGATATCTCTTCAGTGAGGGAGAGCCACCGATTTGTCTTCCAGTCGCTGATTGCAACCGGGACGGCAATGTCGATATAACAGATCCTGTTACAGTGCTGGTTTATCTTTTCCAGGGGGCGTTGATCTCGAGCCTCTAAGTGCAGAGGAGCTGGAAGAGTGCGTGGCGGGGGCGAGAGCAACCGAGCCGGCTCTTTGTTTGTCGATGAAGGAGAGCAGGATGAAGACGTGTGCAAAGTTCGTGTGGGTTGTGGCGTTGCTGGGCTTCCTGGCCGCTCAGCCGGGCTGCATGACCCTCGATCACCTTATGGATCCAAAAGAAGAAATCTCCATTTACGGGGGCACCGCGGCCTCCCTCCGCGAGATAGAAGATCCAGAAACCGGGTGGTGGGGAACCCTTTTCAGGATTCTGGACTTTATTCCCACCGTGGCGTTAGACACTGTTTTAATACCTGTCCTGACGGGGCCGGTGCAGCTATTCCGGTGATGGCGCTACGAGCCCGCTTCGGCAGGGGTCGACTTTTCAGTTGTCGAGCTCGCCGATCCCGTGGGGAATCGGGTTCAGCCGCCGAATCTCTATGTTTCTGTAGTGGCACTCTGCGGGCGGCCCGCCGTGGATCTGCAGTCCGATCCGGCCCTTCGGCTTAACCGTGGGGTCGGTCTCCGTATAGTCCACCGTTGGGAAGTCGTTGACCCAGATCCGGACCCGCGGCCCCGTGGCGAGCACCCGGAGGCGGTTCCACCCGTCCTGCTTCACCGCCTTGAGAAGGGGCTCCTGTTCGGGCTCGTCGAGCATTCTTGCGCGGCGCGACTCGTCATAGAGCAGGCCCCAGATGAGGCCAGCGCTCCATTCCCCGATGTCGCATTGGTAGCCGATCATCTCGCGGCTGCCGGCGACCCGTTCGCTTCTGAACTGGACCCCGGCGTTGCGGCCCGTGCCGAGGAGGCGGGCCTCGAAGCGGAGATCAAAGTCTCCGAAAGATTCTTTCGTTGCGAGGAACTCGTTCCGGGGGAGTGGCGAGTCGAGGCGCCCGGCGATGAGGGTTCCATCTTCAACCCGGAAGAAGCGGGTGTCGCCCTCCCACCCGGCGAGACTATTGCCATCGAAGAGAGGCTCGAAAGTCGGTGGTCCCGAGGGCGTTGGCAGCAGGTCGCAGGAGAACCCTGCGGTCAGCGGGGTGACGAAAAGAAGGAGAAAGAACGAGCGAGTCATGTTCCAGGCTCTTTTCAGGGGGCGGCGCCGGCGGGCGGGCACGCCGCGGCTTCAGGGAAAGACCCAGCCTTCGGACTCATCGTAGCGCAGCTGGTTACGTTCGACCTTTTCCTGGGCTTCCAGGCTGAGGCGAATCCAGGGAATATATTTAAGGCGAGGGAGCCCGATGGGCTCCCCGGTAGCCTCGCAGATCCCGTAGCTGCCATCGCCGAGCTTGCCGAGGGCGGCATCAATCTCCTGGAGCTCGCGGGCGCCGGTCTCCGCCAGCCGTAAAGAAATATCGGCGGTCTGGGCGTTGTTGGCCTGGTCGGCTTCGTCTCCACCGGAGGTCGTACGGTTTTCGTCCGTTCCAAGGTGTTCGTCTTCGATAGACTCGAGAGTGCCGGCGAGCTCTCCTCTTCGCCCCAGCAGCTTCTTGCGAATCAGGCGGAGGTCGGTTTTATTGATTCTTTTCGCGAGCGGCGGGAGCCGCTTCATCGCTTCCTCGATGATGGTTTTCTTATCCAGGGGCGGCGCTGCCGGCGGCGCGGCCTTCTTTGCCACGACCTTCTTCTTGGCTGGCGCTTCTTTCTTTGGGGCCGTCGTCTTTTTTACCGGCGTCTTCTTTTTTGGGATCGNCGTCTTTTTTACCGGCGTCTTCTTTTTTGGGATCGNCGTCTTTTTTACCGNCGNCTTCTTTTTGGGAGTCGNCGTCTTTTTTACCGCCGNCTTCTTTTTGGGGGCCGTTTTCTTCTTTGCAGGCGTCTTCTTTTTGGCCGCCTTGCCGGTCTTCTTCTTGGCTTGAGCCATCTCGCTCACTCCTGGGCTGTCCTGTGAACCGTGTTTTTCAGGGGCTTTGCATCATGTCCAGATCACTGAAAGGCCACCCTGAAATTTGGCGCCGAAGTGTACGAACCTGCCACCGATGCGTCAAGGCAAAAATCCTGCTTCGCGGCGCGCGGGGTTTTACGAAAGCTCTTGTTAAAAAACAGCTTACGANGGATGGGCCAAGACACGCCCTCTCCCCTGCCTGGAAGGAAAAAGAGCCCGGCAGCTTCCGGGGCATCGATTATTCCCTGGGATTAATAACCGGCCTGGCGGGGTTCCGCAGGCAGTCCCCCCTTGCGGCGACGTTGACTCCCTGGGCTGCCGCCACGCAAGCATTTGAATAGGTCTGTCCGTCGCAACCGCAGACCGGGTCGAAAATAAAGGGGCAGATCTGGGGTCGCGCGCGGCACTCTCCAACGCTATCACAGTCGCCGTCATCCTTGGCGCAATAGCTGACCGCATCGCAGTCCCGGTTGGTTTCGCAGCCTTCTTCAGCGNCGTCTTCGCATTCGCCAACATAGTCAATGGTGGCGCCCTGGGAGGCCGCGACGCAGGCGTTCGAATAGGTGACGCCATCGCAGCCGCAGACCGGGCGAAACTCCCGGGTGCACGCCTGGGGGCGGTCAACGCACTCGCCGACGCTATCGCAATCACCCTGTTCCTTCGAGCAATAGCTGCCTCGGTCGCAGTCCCCGTTGTTTTCACAGCCTATGACGGGCTCGTCTTCACATTCGCCGACATGGTCCACGCTGATCCCAACGCTGGCGGCCATGCAGGCATTCGAATAGGTTCGCCCATCGCAGCCGCAGACCGGATCGAACAAGGCGACACAGGCCTCGGGCGAAATCGCGCATTCCCCGACCGCATCACACTCGCCATCTCGTTTCTGGCAAAAAGTTCCGCGCGGGCAGTCGGCGNTGCCTTCGCAGTCTTCAGCNAGCTCGNCATCACACACGCCGACATGGTCTACGCTGGTGCCGGACCGGGCNGCCATGCAGGCATTTCCATAGGTTTGTCCATCGCAGCCGCAGACCGGATCAAATATTTCGGGACAGAAGTCGGGTCGATCGATGCATTCCCCGACCGCATCGCATTCGCCCTCTTCCTTGCGGCANAAGGCGCCGCGTGGGCAATCGGCGTTGTCGCTACAGCCCTCGCCGGGCTCGTCCTCGCAGGCGCCCATGCGGGAGATGTTGACCCCGGCCGCCGCCGCCATGCACGGGTTGGAGTAGGTTTCTCCGTCGCAGCCGCAAACCGGGTTCAGCTCCCTGGTGCACATCTCCGGGANCGCCGTGCAGACGCCGGGNCCGTCGCAATCCCCAATGGGCCGGGCACAGTAATATCCAGGAGGGCAGCAGTCGCCTTCCTCGCAGACTTCTCCAGGAGCGACCCCTGAGGGGCACCCGTCGTAGACCTGGCAGTCAAGAGCATCCTTGGTTGGGTCGGCGCCGCATTCGCCCGGGCCGGGCGCCGGNGGCGCGTCGCCGCCAATGAAAAGATATTGAAAGATAAAGATCGGGTCGGCGATATCCATGGTGCCATCATCGTTGGTGTCTGAGGAGTCCATGCAGCTGGGCATGGTGCCGCCCTGGAAGAGCGCCGAAAGAAGAACGACTCCGTCGGTGATGTCGACCGTGCCATCGGCGTTGCTGTCGCCCCTGCGGAAGGTGGCCTCACAGGCCGGGCCTCCGACCACGACGCCTTCTCCAAGGGCCTCTCCNTCTTCCGCGGTAAATGGGCGGGTTCGCGTGCAGGAGTTGGTGTTGAGGTCGTCGCCCGGGTTGGAATCAAAGGCGTAGACGACGTAATCTTCGCCGACCACGAAGTTGACACCGCAGGCGGCGCTGGAGCTGGCCGTTCTAACGATCAGCCCAGGGCGGGCGGAGCCTTTCCATACTTCATGCACCTCGAACTCGACGAAATGCTCAAAGCCTTCATCTTCGACGGCGATGGCGACCACTGTGCCGTGGAAGACATGGTCCGCTTCGGCCAGGGCATCCAGCGGCGGTGGCGGCGGAGCGATACANCTGCAGGCCCAGGCCGCGCCTGTAGAGATCGTTGCCAGGGAAGCACAGAGAATCAGCAGGATGGTTGACAGGGAAGCTTTGTCCCGTCGTGAGAGGAGGGTCATGAAATAGGCCTCTATGAATAGAATTGGTCCGNNNGCTTCGTTACGGCAGNCGCCACTGGCGGTGAGCNGCTCGAAAGCACGAAGCGCGCAGGTCCGACATCCCGAGTTTAGGAGCCCNGCGGCCTCCTGTCAAATAAGAGACGAGAGTCGCGNCGGGTCTTCAGNAGAGCGGTTTGTGGCGCAGCCAGCTGATGGTAGTATGGCCTGCCATGAAAAATCCGATTCATCTCGCGGCATTCGGCCGCTGGCTCCCGATCTTTTTATTTCTGTGCGCGCCCGGGTTCGCGGCGCGTACGAACATCGTCCTCATCCTCTGCGATGACATGGGCTATTCCGACATCGGCTGCTACGGAGGCGAGGTCCGCACGCCGAACATCGATCGCCTGGCGAAGGAGGGCCTGCGCTTCACCCAGTTCTACAATTGTGCCAAGTGCAATACGACCCGGGCCTCCATCCTGACCGGGCTGCATCCGCGTTTTCGAGCGGGGCTCACCCGCAATATGGTGACGATCGGCGAGGCGCTGGGCAAGGCGGGCTATCGCTGCGCTCTCAGCGGCAAGTGGCATCTCGGTCGCGGCAAAGACCAGCANCCAATGGAGCGAGGCTTCGANCGGTATTGGGGGCTNCTGGACGGNTGCTGCAANTTCTTCAACCCGGCACAGCGCGACCCGCTGTTCAAAGGCTCCAGGGTGCGGGCCTTCGGTGACGGCCGGAAATACGTCAAAAGTTTTCCCGAAGACTTCTACATGACCGATGGCATCACCGACCATGCCGTTGAANCGATCCGGGATTTTTCGAAGGGACCCGAGCCCTTCCTGGTTCATGTCTGTTACACCGCGCCGCATTACCCGCT
Source organism: Planctomycetota bacterium (assembly GCA_002708465.1). Next base: position 3,665 of record PAOC01000024.1, on the reverse strand, counting down.
TCACGCCAGGCCGGAAGATATNGCTCGCTACAAGGAGCGCTATCTTGGCGGCTGGGAGAAGCTCAGGGATGAGCGNTATCAGCGNATGGTCAGCATGGGGCTGGTGGACCCGAAGTGGAAGCGGCCCGGGCGCGAGACGCGGGTCGGCCCNTGGGAAAAAGAGAAACACAANGAATGGCAGGCGCTCCGCATGGCGGTCTACGCNGCGATGATTGATTCGATGGANCAGGGCATCGGCCGGATNCTGAAGGCGCTNGACGATTCAGGGGTGGCCGACGAGACCCTGGTGCTCTTTCTTTCTGACAACGGNGGCTGCAGCGAGCAATTTCCCGATGACAAGCCTTCGATTCAGCCGGGGCCGAAGGAAAACTATACGGCCTGCGGCCCCGCCTGGGCCTGGGCGCAGAACACCCCCTTCCGGCGTTACAAGGCCTGGACCCAGGAGGGNGGCATCTCGACGCCCCTGGTCGCGCGCTGGCCCGGAAAGATCAAGGCGGGAGGCCTGACCAATGAGGTGGGGCACATCATCGACTTCCTGCCGACCTTTCTTGAGATCGCCGGGGCCGGGTATCCCGACAAGCAGAACGGCAAGAGCATCATCCCGCTGGAAGGGATCAGCCTGCTGCCGGTGCTGAAGGGCGGCACCCGTAAAGGNCACGAGGTGCTCTGCTGGTACTGGGGCGGCAGCCACGCGGCTCGGCAGGGNCCNTGGAAGCTGGTGTGGGAAAAAACCGAGAANCGCTGGGCGCTCTACCACATCGGGGAGGATCGGACGGAGACCANCGANCTCTCGGCAAAACACCCCGAGAAGGTTGCAGAGCTGAAGAAGGCTTACGAGGAGTGGCGTCAGCGNACCGGGGCGCCNGCGCCNAAGGNGCCGAGGAAGAAGGCGGCAAAGAAATGAGCTTGCCGGGATGGAGAAGGTTATCCGGCTGGTTGCCTCTCGCCATCCTTGCCGCGCTCGTTTTGTCCGCCCCGCGGCCCCTCTTCGCCGAGCTGGCTCGGCTTGAGATTACGCAGCGCGAGCCCTGGGCTGGGGGCCGGGAGTTTGGCAAGAGGGGCGCCTACGAGCGCCTGCGGGGCAAGGCCTGGTTTGAGGTTGATCCGGAGGCGGCAGCGAACCGGACAGTGGTCGACCTCGAGCTGGCGTCGCGGAACAAGGCCGGCAAGGTTGAGTTCGCCGCGGACATTGAAATTCTCGCGCCGGNCGACCTCTCGANNTCTTGCGGCGCGGTTTTCTACGACGTGAACAACCGGGGNTATCCTACCTGNCTTGGAACGATCTCAGCTGGNGGCGAACATTTTCTTATGCGGGAGGGCTTTATCCTGGTCTACAGCGGCTGGATTGCCGAGCTCCTGCCGAATGGCAAGAACCTGGTTCTCGATGCGCCGNTTGCCNGTGANNGNGGAAAGGCGCTCACGGGGCTGGTGAGGTCCGAGATTGTTGTCAGCCAGCGGGCTTCGCGGCGNTCACTCTCCGGCAACTCGGGGCACGCCAGCTACGAGCCGACGGCCCGCGGCGAAAAAGAGGGGGTGCTCACCCGGCGCTTGCTGGAGAGCGANCCGCGTNTCGTGGTGGAGCGTTCAAGNTGGAAGCTCGAAAAAAGCTGGCCGGTTTTCCAGGGCTCGAAGAGCGTNATGCCGAAGGTTGAGNTGTTGCTCGAGGGAGGGTTNGANCCAGGAGCGATCTACGAGCTGGTCTACGAGGGCCGGAATCCCGTGGTGCAGGGGCTCGGGATGGCAGGTATCCGCGACCTCATCTCTTTCCTGAAGCACTCCANGGCGAAGGCGAACCCTCTGCTGCTGGACTCAGGCCTCCCGGCGGCGCGTTATGCCTACGGCTTCGGCACCTCGCAGAGCGGGCGATTGCTGAAGATGTTCCTCTACGATGGTTTTAACGCGGATGAGAAGGGCCGCAAGGTGTTCGATGCGGTGATGCCGCATGTCGCCGGCGGCGGCCTGGGCTTTTTTAACCACCGCTTCGCCTCCCCGACNCGCTACGGNACCCAGCACGAAAGCCATCTCTACCCTACCGACTATTTCCCNTTTTCCTACGGAGAGCAGAGAGACCATCTCAGCGGCAGAACGGATGGGATTCTTCGCCGGGCCCGGGCCGCGGGCGTTGTGCCGAAGGTCTTGCACACCCAGTCTTCCTCGGAATACTGGCATCGAAGCGCCTCCCTGGTTCACACCGACACGGCTGGCGGGAAAGATGCCGCGCTGCCCCCGGAGGTTAGGATCTATACCTTTGGCGGCTCGCAGCATGGCCCCGGAAACGGCCTTNCAAAGCCTCGGTCCAGCGGCCAGCTGCCATCGAACCCGACGAATTTCAGGCCTCTCTTGCGAGCNCTCGTCAAGGCGATGGATGCCTGGGTTCGAGAAGGCACGGAGCCCCCTCCGAGTGTCTATCCGACCATCGCCTCCGGGACGCTCGTCTCCTGGGAGGAGGAGAAGAGTGGCTGGAGNGCCCTGCCCGGGGTNGCCTATCCGGGCGTCATCCAGCAGCCCGCNCTGCTGGAGCGCGGACCCGACTTCATCGGCAAGAGGCGGGCATCGATCGAGCCGCCGCGCGTGGGNCCATCCTACAAGGTCCTGGTGCCGGCCCTTGGACCTGANAACAACGAGAAAGGCTGCCTGATGNTNCCCGCGGTCGCGGTGCCGGTGGCGACCTTTACCAGCTGGAATCTGCGGGACAAATCGATCGGAGCTCCCGGCGAGCTGCTGAGCCTCCAGGGCGGCTACATCCCGCTNCTGCGAGACAAGGATGCGAGAACGGAGGCCAAAGACCCTCGCCTCTCCCTGCTGGAGCGCTACCGCGGCTTCGAGCTCTATCTTGAGCAATATCTCGCCTGGTCGAAGAGGCTGGTTCAGGAGCGGTATCTTCTCGAAGAAGACCTGCCGGCGATCGAGCGCGGACCCTGGAATCGGGAAAAGCTGTTCGAGTAGGCCTGGCGGTCAGAAGCCAAGGCCCTTCGTGTTGAGCTTGATTCGGCAGAAGAACATATCGGCCGTCATATAGAGGACTGAGCCGTCATTCCCGAAGCCGCAATTCGCCGTCTTCTGGCCTGTTTCGATGGTTCCAAGATGGGTTCCATCGGGGGCGAAAACCAGGACTCCACCGGGCCCTGTGGCGAAGATGTTGCCCTGCTGGTCGACCTTCAGGCCATCCGGCAGGCCGGGACGCCCCTCCTTGAACCNGGCGGTCGAATCGAAGAAGACCTTGCCGTTGGCGATCGAGCCATCGTTCTGTACGTCGTAGACCATCCAGATGGCCTTGTCAGGATCCGAGCTNGCCACGTAGAGCTTCTTCTCATCGGGNGAGAAGCCGATNCCNTTGGGNCGGGTTACATCNTTTGTCAGAAGNACNGGCGCNNNGGCGCCCTTNGGCAGACGATAGACTCCNTGGAAGGNNAGCTCCTTGGCCGGNTCATCCATGCGCTTCTCNAGGCCGTAGGGNGGGTCGGTGAAATAGAGGTCGCCGTTTGAGTGGTAAACCGCATCGTTGGGGCTGTTGAGGCGCTTGCCATCGTAATGGGTCGCCAGCGGCTCGAAGCTCCAGTTCTTTCTCAGCCGGGAGACCCGGCGGTCACCGTGCTGGCAGAGGACCGGTTCTCCGTCGGGGTCGAGGAAACGCCCATTGGAGCCGGTATCGCCGCCGCGAGCCG
>PAOC01000023.1 GCA_002708465.1 Planctomycetota bacterium | reverse complement strand
GTCAAGGCGCCTGGGTTCGGCGACCGTCGCAAGGCCATGCTCGAGGATCTCGCCACCCTCACCGGCGGCAGGGCTATCTTCTAGGACCTGGGCGTCGATCTCAGCAATATCCAGGTCACCGATCTCGGTCGCGCCAAGAAGGTCGTGATAGAGAAAGACCAATGCACGATCATCGAGGGCGCCGGAACGGCTGACGCCATCAAGGGCCGTATCGCCCAGATCAAGAAAGAGCTCGAGAACTCCTCTTCCGACTACGACAAGGAAAAGCTCCAGGAGCGCCTGGCGAAGCTGGTCGGCGGTGTAGCCCAGATTAACGTCGGGGCGGCCACCGAGATCGAGATGAAGGAGAAGAAGGCGCGCGTAGAGGATGCGCTTCACGCCGTTCGCGCGGCGACCGAGGATGGAATCGTTCCCGGCGGCGGAGTCGCCCTGTTGCGCTGCGTCAGCGCGCTCGACGACCTCGAGATCGAGGGAGACACCGAGGAGGCTATCGGTGTCGATATCGTGCGTCGCGCCATTGAGGCGCCCATTCGCCAGATCGCCGAGAACGCGGGCCTTGACGGCGCCGTGATCTCGGAGCAGGTGAAGAAGGCTAAAGGCAACCAGGGCTTCAACGCGCTCACCAATGAGCATGTCGACATGGTCGAGGCGGGTGTTATCGATCCCGCCAAGGTCACGCGCTCCGCTCTCGAGAATGCCGCGAGTATTGCCGGGCTGCTGCTTACCACCGAGGCCATCATCAGCGAGATAGCTGATGACAGCAAGGAAGCCGCTCCTGGCGGCGGAGGTGGCATGGGCGGCGGCATGTACTGATCCAGCCGATAGCGGGGGACAGGCCGAGCGTCCGTTCCGCGATATCGTCTACCAGGAAAACCGGGTTCGTGTTCCAAGGGATGCGAGCCCGGTTTTTTTGGATACCCCGGAGGTCCTCCTCCCTTCTGGAGGGCCGGTTTGTCGCTTGTCTTCTTCCCGGGGATCGAATGTAATCGACTTTTATTCCCGCCACCAGCCAGCGGCAAAAGATGCGTCTCATCGGCAATAAGAAAAAACTCCTTGGCCAGATAGAGAGCCTGCTCCTAGACCGGGGTGTCGAGGGAGGAACGCTCATCGACATCTTCGCCGGCTCCTCCAGCGTTGGTAAGCATTTCAAGCGCCGGGGCTACAAGGTGCTTGCTAACGACATCCTGCCGTCCTGCTACGCGCAGGCGGTAGCGGCTGTCGAGGTCAGCAGGTGGCCGGCCTACAGGAAATTCTCCGGTCGCTACCGGGACGCTCTCAGCTCGAAGGCTTTCATCGAGGGGATGCATGTCCAGGGCGACATCCTGGAGCACGATGATGGGCAGGAGTCCCCCCGGCGGGTGGCGAGAAGGCTGCCGCTTGCCCGGGCGGTGCATTATCTCAATACCTGCATCGAGCCGTTGGAGGGACTTGTTTATCGAAATTATTGCCCGGGCGGCGGCGCCGACCGGCGCTATTTTACCGACGAGAATGGTCGGCGGCTTGATGGCATTCTCGGCTTCCTGCGCGAGGGATATCGCGAGGAGCTCTTTACCAGGGGCGAGTTCTATCTCCTGTTGAGCGCGCTGGTCGATGCGGCGGACCGCGTGGCGAACATCTCCGGCACCTATGGGGCCTATCTCAAGAGCTGGCAGGCATCTGCAAAGAAGACCCTCTGGCTGACCTTGCCCGAGGTGATCGAGAGCTCGCAGAGAAACAGGGCCTACAGTGAAGATGCCAACGCCCTGGTCGGAAGACTGAAGGGTGATGTGCTCTACCTCGATCCGCCCTACAACCAGCGCCAGTACGCGGCGAACTATCACGTGCTGGATATCCTCTCCGGCTACCATCTCTACGATGACATTGGAAAGTTCGAGGCGTCTCTCTACGGGAAGACCGGGCTCAGNCCCTACGANCATCTCAAGTCGGCGTATTGCGTTCGCAGGGGCCGNCGGCGANCGAAAGAAACCAATGGCNGCGGGGCCNTNGGCGANGTCTTCTCGGCCATGCTCGATCTCGTNCTGTCGACAAAGGCGCGGAGCGTCNTGGTCAGCTACAACGAGGAGGGGCTGCTCACNCGGGATGAGATCGGGGTGATCCTGGCGCGTTTCTCCGGCTCGCGGNCCTACGANTTCGACAACGATTTNCGNGAGATCAGCTACAAGCGTTTTCGAAGCGANCGNGATCGCGAGGAGANCGGNGNTGNAGCCGGCNGGAACTACAAGGTTCTCGATGGCCGNGGNAAGGATGAGCTTGCCGAGTGGCTCTTTTTCGCGGCGAGGGAAGGCGCCAGGGTGACNTCGTGAGCGGGCGGNATCTNTCCAGGGTCTGTTGTCTTGCCAATACGCAGGCGCCGGAGTGCGCTGAGAGCCTCGNGNGGCTCGAGGACAGCCTCAGGGAGGGCGGCTACGAGATCGTGGATGAGCCCGGTACGGTCGAAGACGGCGCCCAGGNTCTGCTGGTGCTCGGNGGCGATGGTTTCCTGATGGAGNGCCTGCACCGCTACGATTTTCCCNAGCAGCCCATCTTCGGCGTGAACTTCGGAACAGTCGGTTTCCATATGAATCCCCAGTCCTGCCTGGATGATGTCGTTGAGNTTCTGACCTCGGGAAATTACCAGGCAGATGAGCATCCGGTGCTGAGAGTTAACGCCGAGCTTGAAGATGGCCGGCAGGAGGAGCTCTTCGCCTTCAANGACGTCCTGCTCGAGCGGCAGACCCGCCAGAGCGTACGCTTCAGCGTCTTCCTTGATGGAGTNCTCTTCAACAAATTTGCCGGTGATGGTTTCGTGGTGGCGACGGCGGCGGGATCGACCGCCTACAACCTCGCCGCCGGCGGACCCGCGGTACATCCCGAGCTGGCGGCCATGGTNGTGACNCCGCTCTATCCGCACCAGGCGGTTCCCTTCAGCTCCGTCCGGTTCTCGCTCGCGGTGCCCCTTGACCGTTCGCTGGTTTTCGTCGCGGAGGATCTGCCCAAGCGNGGTATGCGGCTGGTGGCTGACGGCCGCCCCCTCGATGGAGCNTCCAGGGTNGAGGTGCTNGATTCGGCGAGGCGCATCACCTTGTTGAGGGCTGAGAACATGGGCTTTGCCGAGGTGCTNTCGCGGAAGATCATCGGCGGCTGAGNTGAGNCTGTCTGCGGGGGGAAGATNGCCATCGGTCGGCGCGTGGGTGGTAGGATGGATGCTATGGCCAGGGAAGAAGGCAATGATGATCGTTTCCTGCGAGCTCTNGCTGGGCTTGGCGCAGGCGGGCCGGGGCGTAAAACCCTCTCGGACATTCTCGACTCGGTAATCTCTGANACCGATGCGGAGAGAGCCTTCCTGTTCCTGCTGGGGAAGCCCGGGGGGTTCCATGTTCTCGCNGCCCGCAACAGGGANAGTGAGGATATCCAGGATCCGCTGAGNAGGATGAGCCACTTCGCCATCAGCCGGATGCTNTCCGCGGGAGAGTGCTGGGCCGTCGATGATGCCCGCANCGACCGCCGCTTNCGNACCGAGGATTCGAAGGAGGGATTGAANTCACCTCTCTCTATCAGGATCTGCCCGGTTTTNTCCGGTGAAGAGATCGTNGGCGGAATCTATNTTGACCATCGTTTTGTCATTCTCGACGTTCCCGCCGCGGCAAAGGACCGGCTGCCCGNCTGGGCGNNNCTCTGCGCNGTNGCGATCAGGCTTCGNGAGCAGGAGGCCNGCCTGCGCGGNTCCAGGGNGANAGCCGNCNCCGCCCCGCCGGCGAGGGAGGCCGGGCCNGNNGCGGAGAGCCGNACNGAGTTNGCCCGGGAGCTTGANGATTTNTTCGGCCTGGCCTCGGCGAATCCCGACATGNTGGANCTCTTTGACACGATCAGGGGGGTCAGCGGNTCCAATATNCCTGTCTTGATCTACGGGGAGTCAGGTACGGGCAAGACGATCCTNGCGCNNGNCATCCACCNGGCCTCGTCGCGGGCCGCGGCGCCCTTNGTNACCCTCAGCTGCGGANCNNTTCCAGATACCCTGATCGAGAGCGAGCTNCTAGGGCATGNGAAGGGAGCCTTTACCGGGGCGGAGTCGGAGAGGGAGGGGCTGNTATCCCAGGCGGATGGAGGCACCTTCTTTCTCGACAATATCGAGGATATGAGCATCGATATGCAGACACGCCTGCTGCGTGTGCTGGAGGATGGCAAGGTNCGGCCGCTGGGGAGCAAGCGAACCCTGCTGGTTGATATCCGGGTGATCTCGGCCGCCCGGGCGGACCTCGAGCGCCTGGTGAGGAAGGGNNCCTTTCGCCAGGATCTCTACTACAGGATCAAGGGGNTGCAGCTTGATGTNTCTGCGCTGCGGGAACGNTGGGAGGACATACCGGCCCTCGCCGGGCTGCTCTTCTCCCGCCACGATGANCTNAAGCGCGCGCCGCAATTCGCCGAAGGTGTCGTTGAGCTGCTGGCCAGGTATCACTGGCCGGGAAATGTCCGGGAGCTCGANAATGAGATGCGCCGCCTGGCCACCCTCGGAATCCATGAAATCTCGATAGATGATGTTTCTCCGGAGCTTGTCGGGCGGGGAGGCCCGGGCCTGGCCGTGGGAGGGGCGCGGGNTTCNCTNGAACGCATCGTCAATGAGGCTGAACGCGAGGCGGTCGAGGCCGCCCTGAAGCGCTTTGGGGGCAACAAGTCNCGANCGGCCCAATGGCTCAGCATCACTCGCAAGGCGCTCTATCGNCGCTTGCGCAAATACGGCATCNATTCTTCCCGTGCCGNNTCAGCTGCCGCGGCGGCGGACCGGAACGAGGATGAGCAGGGACCTGCTGAAGAGTCTGGCAGCGGGGNCTGAGAGNTCTAGGCGCCTGTGGGCGGCGCGTCTTCTCCTTCGGCCCGGGAATTTTTTGAAGGCGGTGTCCAGTTGGGGGTCGGCGCCTGTCGGCGGGAGACGATCCGAGCTCTCCTGGGCAGGTAGTAGAAGGAGAAGTTTTCGAAGCCGATGATGAAGNCNCGGCTCTGTCCGGTTGGGAGGGNTTCTCGATCCATCTTTTTNACCTTGGCNGGTTGNNCGGGGAGGAAGGGGAGGGAGGAGCGAGGCGGCGCGGGGAGGACAGGAGGTTGTCGTATCGGGTCGCGCGGCAGACCAGGCGTAGGTCGGGGAGGGCCTGGTGATCGTGGAATGCGGGGCTTTCGCCGTCTCGCTCCTCTTTGTATTGTCAGCTTCTTTCAGCTCGTCACGAATGAAGTCGGCATTCGCTTTCGGTAAGAGACTATTCAATACTCGTGCCGGACCCGGAGTATTTCTCTAAGTATTATCTGTGTAAGGGATAACGAAAAATAAACCGGGCAGAGCCGGGGCGCGGAGCGTGCCGTATGCGGAACGCCCGCCCAGAACCTTGACGGTTTCAGATCCCGCTGTTTTCAGCGTCGTTTCTTGCGGAACGTGGCCGAATGACAGCGCTTGCAGTTGTTCTTGGGATGGAAGATGGTCTTGTTCTTGATCACGGTACGCCCATTGTGGCAGGCTCCGCAGGCCTTGCCCTCCATGATGTCCTTCATGGTGAACTTGTTGTTGCCGAGCTTGCGCTCGCGCTTGAAGACCTTGTCNTTNTGACAATTTTTNCAGGTCGAGCCGGCGTCGAGATGGAGCTGGTGGCTGAAGATCGAGTGCCCGAGCTTCTGCTTGTTCNTCTTCACCTCGAAGATGATGTCTCCCCCATGCTTTTCTTCCTGGGCGTTGACCTGGTGGCTCCCTCCGCCAGGCGCGGAGTGCAGCGAGAAGAAAACCACTGCCAGGGTGATGGCCAGCAAAAGGGCGGTGCCCGCGAAAAATCTGGTAGGTTTCATGCCTGTCTCCTGGTCGTTCAATCGTGAGTGTCGAGCCAGCATTTTAACTGCTCAGCGGGAGGGTTGCAGCATTTCGGGGTATTTATTCNCCGNATCGNTCNTNGATAAGNCTGCAGAACTCGTTGCCGCGNTCCTTGAAATTTTTGAACTGGTCATAGCTGGGGCAGGCNGGNGAGAGNAGGANCCGNTCTCCNGGNNGCGCNGAACGAGNGGCTGNTTCGACCGCGGNGCGGAGGTNGGCGGCGTGGGTCAGCTCGGGGGCGCCGGCTCCCGCGGCCCTGATAGCCGTTTCGATTTCCCCTGCTGTTTCTCCAATCAGGACCACGTGCCTGGCCTCTTTCGAGGCTGTCGCGGCCAGCTGGTCGAACCCGCACCCCTTGCTCTTGCCGCCGCAGATGAGGATGACCGCAGGCCCCAGGGTCTGGAGGGCGGCGACGGTCGATTCCTGGGTGGTGGCGATCGAGTCATTGAAATATTCGATCTCGCTGAAGGTGCCGACGAGCTGTAGCCGGTGTTTGACGCCCTTGAAAGACCGGACCGCCTCGAGAATCTCGGGCGGCTCGACTCCCATCGCCGCCGCCGTGGCGGCGGCGGTCGCCGCGTTGATAAGATTGAAATCTCCCCGAAGCTGGAGGTCCTCGCGGGAAAACAGGCTCGTTTCCCTTCCGCCGCTGATGGAGCGAACATCTCCTGCATCCATATCTGCGATGACCCCGGCTGTGCCCCCTGCGGGGGCCGAGACAGCTCGCAGCTCCCGCGAGCTCTCTCCGGCCCATTTCCGCAGGAGCGGATCAAAGAGGTTNAGGACCGCGATGTCGGGCGCCGGNCCTGTCCGCAGGATCTGCCGCTTNGCCGCGAGATANTTGTCGTAGCTGCCGTGCCAGTCGATGTGGTTTTCCGAGANATTCGTGATCACCGAAATATTCGGGCGCCTGTCGATGGAGGCNAGNTCATNCAGNTGGAAGCTGGAGAGCTCGAGCAGGANCCAGTCTTCTTCGGAGATTTCATCNACCTNCGGCAGGAGGGANCGGCCGATGTTGCCGCCGATCAGCAGTNCCGGCCAGCGCTGCCTGGCCATGGCGCCGGCCAGGCTGGTGGTGGTGGTCTTGCCGTTCGANCCCGTGATCGCGCAGATCTTTCCTCTGCAATATTTGAAGAACAGGTTCATCTCGGTCTCAAGCNGCACTCCCGCGCCCACGCAGCGTTCGACCAGGGGACTACACCTGGGGATGGCCGGGTTGAGCACCACCAGGTCGGCTTCCAGTAGATCCTCATCTCTGTGTTCTCCAAGTACCCAGTTGATGTCAAGATCCGCCAGGCCGGCAAGCTCGTTCTCCAGCTCCTTGTCGGTCTTGAGATCCGTTACCGTGACATGGGCTCCCTGTGAGTCAAGAAAGTGGGTCACTCCGGCGCCGCCGCCGAAGGATCCGAGGCCGACCACGGTGACCTTCTTGTCCCGGAACCACAGTCGGGGCTGGATGGTATTTGAGAACATCTATTGTCTGCGGGCTGCCGTCACGGGAGTGTCGCCCGGCGGTCCGCCAGCCCCTTTCACTTTTCCTTGCCGCCGCCCTCCGGGCTCTCGGCCTGTACCTTTTCATCGAGGTCCTTGCGCAGGGCCTCATCAATCTTGCCGGCCTTCTGCAATGAAGCCTCGATTCGGTGAACATCGCGGAGGGGAAAGACGGGCAGGATGAATTCCACGATGATATCCATCGGGAAGTAGGCGTACCATGGCGGCGAGGCCTCGTGGATGATTCGCCTGGATTGATGGTCGGTGTGGCGGAGCACGATCTCGAACTTTCCGTAGAAGTCGAAGGGGTGATCGAGAGGGGTCTTGCCGGCGGCCTCACCGTTGATGTAGACGTCGGCGCCCGGCGGCCGCGTTTCAATGTGCAGGATGCGCTGGGCGCAGCCTGACAGGAGCAGGAGCATGAAGACAGCTATGAGGCGGGTGATCCATCGGTCCATACAGCGGGATTATAATGAAAATACGCCGGGCTAGGAAAGGGTCTCGCTCACATAGGCTCTGATTACCTCTTCCGTTTGATTTATTGACAGTTACCGCCGAGGAGGCTAAACCTCTCTTTATGTCGTCAAAACCGTGGTATCGAGAGGGTTTGAGCTTTTCCTGCACACGCTGCGGGGATTGCTGTACGGGGGTTCCCGGCTATGTGTGGGTTGAGCCAACGGAGATCGAGGCGCTCGCGAAGCACCTCGGTCTTTCGGTAGACAGCTTCGGCGAGCGCTATCTTCGCAAGGTGGGAAGACGCTATTCTCTCATCGAGAAGCCTGGTGGAGATTGTGTTTTCTTCGACAAGGGCTGCTCTGTCTATCCCGCGCGTCCGACGCAGTGCCGGACCTTTCCCTTCTGGCGCAGCAACCTCAAGAGCGAGAGAGCCTGGGATGAGATCGCGGATGAATGCCCCGGCATAGGACAGGGGAAGCTCTTTCCCGTTGAGGAGATAGAGGTTCTGAAACGNGGCAAAGCTGAAACTCCGGCGGGGGAATGAAGGGTGCTCTCATCTGCTTCGACCAGCAGGACCGCGGCGATCACCGCCACAGTTCTCCTGTCATCTCTGTGGTCCTGCTCCTCGACGAGCAAGCCGCCGGCGGTGAATACCGTCCTGGTAGATGAAATGGAGGCGGCCGAGTGGCGCTGCTGGCCGGGCACGAAGGCTGTCGATGTGCTCGGGCTCGCGGCCGGAGCTCTGGGAGACGCCAGCTCCGAGGTTCGCCTGAGGGCGGCGGGTCTGCTCGGCAGGAAGGCTCCTCCCGGCGCCGACCGTGCGCTGCTGGACCGGCTCGAGCTGGAGGGGGATCCGCTTGTTCGCCGGGAGATCGTCTCGGCTCTCGGAAGGCTGGACACCGAGACCTCTCGCGGCGCGCTCCTGCGGATGGCCTCTTCGGAGGAGGCCGGAGAGGAGTCTGCCCTGGCGCTGGCGAATATCGGGAGCAGGAAAGAAGACCACGCGGCTCTTGGCGCGGCGCTTGCTTCGCCAGTGCCTGGCAGGCGGCTCGCCGCCGCATTGTCGCTCACTCGTTATCCCGCCGCGGCCCAGGCATCCAGGGTGGCCNCCGCACTTGCCGTGGAGAAGGATGAACGTGTTCGGTGGGTCCTTGCCGAGGCTCTCAGGCTTTGCGGAGGGGGCGAATGGTCCGGACATTTCTGCTCGCTCATCCTGGACGAGAATTTCCTGGTTTCGATGGCCGCGAGCAGGGCGGCCGNNGCGAGNCTGCAGGNCCAGCCTTGTTTNGACGAGGTGCTNGAGNTGGCGGNCGCNCNGGGAGCNNCCTGGNTGGCCCGTCTTGGAGCNGCCCAGGCGGTGGGNTCCTGGCTCGAGGGGGCTGGAGAGGGAGNGAAGNTTNTTGGCAGGGNGAGGGGAAACCGCCTGGAGAAGCTNGTNGTTGAAAAAGCGGCAGAGGNGCTGAGCGGCNGGNTTTCCCGGNCGGCCCTGCGCCGGGANTGGCTGCGCTGNCTCTTCCTGTGCCGGGGAAGGCCNGCCCGGGANCTGGTGGAGAAGCTCCGGGNCCNGNCCGGCGNGNNCCTGNCGGCTGNCGGNCGCGGNGCGGGGGCGGNGGAGCTGCTCGGCGGCGGGGCNCGGAGCCTCGATGCCATTCCAGCNGCGCCCCCGGTTGATACGATGCCGCCCTTTCGGCNGTATTCTTCCTTTCGCCTGGCCCGNCTGCGGCCGCCNAGGCTCTGCCTGCTGGCGAAAGGAGGNGAGAAGATCTACCTCGAGCTGTTNCTNTCTTCCGCTCCGAACCACGCGTCNGCGGTCCTGCATCTCGTCGAGCGCGGAGCCTTCGCCGGGNTGCGTCCCAGGAGGCTGGTTGAACCTGNCGGCCTGCTGATCGATCCCGTCGTCGAGGATGCCGANCCCGCCGCNGGCTGCGCTCTCGCTCCGGAGCTCTCCTCCAGGAGNATCTTGCGCGGTACGGTNATTTCTCATCCGCTGCANGGNGGCGGCGGCCGNCTCTTTATCGCCGGNCGGCCCCTGCCCGAGTGGGAGGGCCGGGTGACGGTNCTGGGNAGGATNCTGCTCGGGCAGCGGGANCTGGCCGGACTCGGCGAGGACACCGANCTCGACCTGGTGNGACCCTGATCAGCCGATTCAGTAGACCGGCGGAACCATCGACTGATAATGCGAATCGGGAGGGGCTCTGCGGGGCTCCAGGGACCGCAGGAGAGCTCTTTGGGATTATCGGTTCCGCNGCAGGTTCACAGGCAAGTTTTTCCGCTGGAATACCGATGAAGGGTATACACGTCCCGTCTCGGAGGAAAAAGGACATGTCTGAAAAGATTAAAAATACCCCTTCCAGGGGTCCACTGGCATTGGTTTCGATTTTCTGTTTGTCGCTTTGCGCCTGTGAATCGATTGTCGATGAGAGGGAGCAGTATTCTCTTTCAGAGGAAACGACTCACTCGTATCTCGATAGCCGCCTGGATTTTCTTCGGGCGAGAGTCGAGGAGTATCCCAAGCGGGATGACTACCACTACCAGATCGCCAGCGTCCATTTTGAAAAGGGTGACTTCAACCTCGCCGTAAGCAGTCTCGAAGAGGCGATCGGTCTGCGGCCCGACATCCCCAGGTATCGTTACCATCTCGGGCGTATCTACCTGAAGATGGGGGAGATCGACAACGCCGAGATCAACTTTCGCAAGGCGGCGGAGCTGACCGATGCGCAGCGTTACAGCGGTATCAACGCCGCGCTGGGCTATGTTCTCGCATTGAAGAAGGACCTGCCCGGAGCGGAGGCGGCCTTTCGTAAGGCCCTCGTCGCTGAGCCGGACAACCCGGAATCTTACTACTTCCTCGGAGCGATCTATGACCTCCAGGGAAAGAAGGATGATGCAGTAAAGCACTTCCGCGAGTATCTCGCTCGCGGCGGCCGCCAGTACAGGTCTAACGCCCTGTTCTATCTTGAGAAACTCGGGGTCGAGGTCGACACAGAGACTTCCGCTCAGGAGAAGGAGTGAGTCTCCGGGGCGTGCTGGTGGCGCGCCCCGCTCTTCCCCTTTCCGCCTCGCGCCCCGGGTGGCAATTGCTTTCTCCCCGGGGCGTTCCTGTGCTACTCTCCTCGTGGCTATTCCATCTTTCTGGACAGTCTCGAACGAGGACGGGGCCAGGCTGGCGCCTGCGGCCCACTGCTTGGCAGAATGCTGCGAATTACGATTAACGGTGAGACCCATTCTTTCGCTGTTGGAACGACAGTAGGGCAGATGATCGAGGCTCTCGAGCTGCCGCGTGAGGGAGTGGCTGTTGAGGTCAACCGGGGCATTGTTCCCAGGCGTACGCACCAGGAGGTGCTCCTCTCGGATGGAGACGAGGTGGAAGTGGTGACTTTTGTCGGTGGAGGTTGAGAATCCATGTCACAAGGCGTTGAAACGCGAGACATCGAGCGGCAGGAAGTACCCTCCGACTCCAGTGATGATGCGCTCGTTCTGGGCGGGCATCGTTTCAGCTCGCGATTGTTTGTGGGTACGGGGAAGTACTCCAGCAATGAAGAGATGAACGAATGCCTCGAGGTCTCAGGCTGCGAGGTGGTCACGGTGGCCATTCGCCGGGCCAACCTCGATGATCCCGAGAAGAGCCTCGTCAGGCACCTCGACCGCTCTAAATACACGCTCCTGCCGAATACGGCCGGCTGCTACACGGCCGAGGATGCCTGCCGCTACGCCCGCCTGGGCCGGGAATTGCTGGAGACGGACCTGATCAAGCTCGAGGTGCTCGGCGACGAGAGCACCCTTCTCCCCGACCCCGTGGCCACCCTTGAGGCGACAGCCACCCTGGTCTCCGAGGGCTTCACCGTGCTCACCTACACCTCGGATGATCCGATTCTTGCCCGGCATCTGGCCGAGGCGGGAGCGGCCAGCGTCATGCCGGCAGGCTCTCCGATCGGCTCCGGGCAGGGGATCCTCAATCCCAACAATATCCGGATCATTCTCGAGACCATCGACACCCCCGTCATCGTCGATGCGGGAGTCGGCACGGCCTCCGATGTGGCGATCGCCATGGAGCTCGGGGTGGAAGGCGTCCTTCTCAACAGCGGTATCGCGCTGGCCCGGGACCCGGTCCGAATGGCCCGCGCGATGAAGAACGCCTTGCTGGCAGGCCGCGAGGCGTATTTCGCAGGCCGGATCGAGCGTAAGCTCTACGCCAACGCATCAAGTCCCACCGAGGGCATGGTCGACGGAACCAGGTCGGCCTGAGGGGGCGGGCTTCATGCAGGATGCGCAATTGGGTAACTTTGGATTGTTGCTGCTGGCGCTTATTGCCAACCTGTCGCTCTTCGGTCTGAAAAAGCTCGATTCGAGCAGGTTATTCAGGACGGCTCCCGCTTGTGAGGCTCCTCGCTGGACCGGCATCTCCGTGCTGCTGGCGCTTGTCGCCTTTCTGCTCTTTCCCGGGATTATCATGGGGATCCTGGAGGAGAGCTGGGACACCGGTCTCTATTCGAGTGAAATTCAGCCGAGGGCAAGCAGCGTGACAGGCGGCTACCTCCTGGGGGGCGGCCTGATCGCGTTTTTGATCTGGTATTTCGTCGTTGTCGGCTTGAGACAGTCGCCCGCGACCCTCGGTTTACGCGGGGCATCGCTGACCAACCTTTTACCCGTTGTCCTGGTCTATGTATTTTTTATCGTCCCTCTCGGTTTATGCGCCCATCTCTGGACTGAATTGATCGAGTACCTTGGCTACGAGTCAATGCCCCAGGAGGTCGTCAAAATGTTTGGCGATGCGGTGGCCAGGGGAGACCCTCTCGAGCTCTCCCTGCTCGTGTTCAATGCTGTCATCCTGGCGCCTCTCTGGGAGGAGTTGCTCTACAGGGGCTTCTTTTTCGGGCTGCTCAAGAGCCGGTGGGGGGTATTTCCCGCCCTGGTTTTTTCTAGCGCGGTCTTTTCTTTCTCCCACTTCAGCCTGGCGGCTTTCCTGCCGCTGTTTGTCGTCGGCATGGCGGTCGGCTACGTTTATTACAGGACCCGCAGCCTCTATTTCGCGATCTTCTTTCACGCGCTTTTTAACGGGTTGAGCATGGCTGTTCAGTTCATTTTGGTCGGGTCCTGACCTTTTTCGGCCCCGGAGCTTCCGGTAACGCTGTAGAGACTTGGGCAGATTGCAAGAAATTGCGTTTTTGGTAAGATGTAGCAGGGGCAGTTTCATTTTACTCATTGGAGCGCCAGGCGCATGCTCGACATCGGTCTCGAGGTAAAGATCCTACGCGAGCGTATCAAGATGTCGGCCAAGGATCTGGCCGAGACGATCGGACTCTCGCAGTCGCAGATGTCGCGGCTGGAGAAGGGGCAGCGTCGTATCGACACCAAGGTGCTTGCCCGGATCGCCGAAGCCCTGGGCGTCGAGCCCTCCTATTTCTTTCGCGGCGAGACGGCTCCCTCCGAGGGCGTTATCCAGCCGAGCCTTCCCGGCTCCCTGGGTAAGGAGATCCGCAGCCAGCGCCGGAAACGGCATCTCTCGGTGGAGGATGTCGCGTTGAAGCTCGGTATTCAGAAATACCAGGTTCGGGATATCGAGGCGGGAAAAAAGAGTCTCGAGCCCGGACTGGCCGAGAAGGTCGCCAGGCTCCTGAAGCTGCCGACGAATCACTTCCTGGCCTTCCAGGAGGGACAGATCCAGGCTCTCGAGACGCAGGTGGCGCGCCTGAACCTGGCCCTGGCCGAGACCCAGCGCGGCCAGGCTCCCGATGATGCAGCCGGGGAGCGTTCCGGGATTCCCATTTTCGGTTCGGTAGCTGATGGCTACTCGTTTGAATTCGGCCAGGATGGCCGGCCGGTGGGGGAGCCGGAGGAGTTCCTCCACCTTCCCTCGGTTCAGGATGAGGGCGCCTTCGCGGTCCATGTCATCGGTGACAGTATGGAGGCTCCTGTCAGGCCGAGCTTCGCCGAAGGCGACCTGGCCGTTTTTTCCGACAGCCCCCTGCGCAGCCGTGACTTCGCCCTGGTCAGGAAGAGCCCTTCCTCTGAAGGACAAGGAGAGGTCACCTTCCGGCAGGTCTTTTTCGACCCCGGCGGCAAGGTGCGTCTGCAGCCGCTCAATCTGAACTACACGGCCGAGGTCTATCCTAAGACGGATGTGCTGGGCATGTGGAAGCTGGCGGCTCACCTGGCCTCATTCTGAGAGCAGAGGGCGA
>PAOC01000006.1 GCA_002708465.1 Planctomycetota bacterium | reverse complement strand
GGCCGCCCGCGGCATCTTCGCCTGGAGCGGCAATTTCTACGCCCTGCCGCTCTCGGAGGCTCTGGGTCTCGAGCCCGATGGGGCACTGAGGGTTGGACTGTTGCACTACAATACCTCCGGCGAGGTAGATCGCCTGGTTGCGGCCCTCGAGGAGCTACTCGGCGGCTGAGGGCAGTGCTCAGGCCTTGCCCGAGGGGGGCTCCGCCTTGCGTCCTGGCCGCAGGGAGGTCATGTAGATCTGCTCCATCGTACTCAGGCGTATGTCGGCCTTCACGGGCGATTCCGGGGTGTAGTTGACGAGCCGCAGGAGAAAGGATCCATCCGCGTCCAGGTCGATGATGTTGANGCAGCCGGCATCCTGCTCGATTCGGCCGAAGGTATCGAGGCCNCCNCCGAGGGCTCTNGACAGGATCATCCGGTTGGTGCCCCCGTGCGCCACCAGGAGAAGCTCTTTCCAGTCGCCGCGCGCNGCCAGGCTTTCGAGGGCTGGGATCACCCTGTCCTCCAGTGAACCGAAGGTCTCCCCGCCGAGAAACTCGGTGTCCCGAGTGAGGGACTTCCGCAGCGAATTGGCGAAGGCGAGATCNGCGCCTTTGCCNGTGTTCTTGAAGGTNTNGCCGGGCNTGATCTCGCGCAGNNCCTCGATAATTTCAGTCTNCGGCCTGGAGNCGATCTGCTCCAGGGCCAGCTCGGCGGTCTGCAGGGNTCGCGGCAGNCCGCTGGTTATTNCCAGGTCGATTTTCGNTTCGCTGAGAGCTTTGCCGGCGGCGCNGGCCTGGTTCCGGCCCTCNCCGTTCAGCGGNACCTCNGCCTNCNGGTAGGGNNCNCCGCTGGGGTNAAAGTAGCTGACCTCGCCGTGGCGAAGAAGGTAGATTCTTCGCCGCGCGTTGATCACTTTTTCAAGCTCGGTTAGCATATCNTNGNGCATANTAGTTCCGCNGGGCCGATGGTTCAAGATGATCAGGCNGCGGATCTCANGGAGTAANANATGAACAACCANCTGCTGGAACAGGTANTGGAGATCGCGGCGNNGGCCGGGCGCGCCGCGATGGAACATTACGGAAGCGATGCCCCGGTGGAGTACAAGGAGGANAATTCACCGCTTACGCTTGCCGACAAGGCGGCCCACTTCGTGATCGTGAACTCGTTGCAGGTGCTGGATCCCTGGCTGCCGGTGCTGTCGGAGGAGTCGGACAAGGATGAAATAGCCGACCGTAAGAGCTGGCATGATTTCTGGGTCGTCGACCCTCTTGACGGGAGCAAGGAGTTCATCAAGCAGAGCGGCCAGTTTACGGTGAATATTGCGCGGATCCAGGGAGACGAGCCGGTGCTGGGTGTTGTTCACGCGCCAGCCACAGGTGAATACTATTACGCCTCGCGCGGCGATGGAGCCTTCGCTATCCGCGCGGATGGATCCGTCGACGAGATCATCGTGAGTCCGGCTGATCCTCCGGGCCTGAGAATCGTGGCGAGCAAGGATCACGCGGGCCCGCAGGTGGAGGCTCTGCTCGAGCGTCTCGATGGGGCCGAGTGCGTCAGCATGGGGAGCTCGCTGAAGTTCTGCCTGGTGGCGGAGG
The DNA here is from genome assembly GCA_002708465.1 of Planctomycetota bacterium. Next base: position 12,031 of record PAOC01000006.1, on the reverse strand, counting down.
GGAAGGCGGATTTCTATCCGCGTCTCGTCCCGACCATGGAGTGGGACACCGCCGCGGCCCAATGCATTCTCGAGACGGCCGGGGGCTACCTGGTCGATCTCTCTGGGCGCAGGCTGCTCTACAATAAGGACGACCTGCGCAACCCTTCCGTCCTGGCCTATGGAGATGATTCCATGGACTGGAGGGCTCTCCTCGAAGAGGACTGAGAGTCCCGCGCCTGCGGGAAGGGAAGGGCGGTCCGCGGCCCTGCAGTTCCCCGGGGGAACCCCGGGCCGCGGTTCGCTTCCTGTGCGCGTCCCTATCCCTTCTTCTTCGATCCCGCGGGCTTCTTGTAGGCGCCGCGAGCGGCCAGGGCCTTGTCCAGCGCCGCCGTTACCTTCGCGCCCATGGGGTCCTCCCTGGGCGAGAATTTCGCCAGGATCTTTCCCTCATGATTGACGAGGTATTTCTGGAAGTTCCATTTTACGGCTCCACCGAGCTTGGNATTCTTTTTGTCGGTGAGGAACCTGTAGATGGGGTGCATGTCCGCTCCCTTGACGGAGATCTTGGAAAAGAGAGGGAAGGTCGCCTTCTTCTCTTTCCTGCAGAAGGACTTGATCTCCAGGTCGGTGCCGGGTTCCTGTCCGTTGAAGTTGTTGGCCGGAAACGCGAGAACCTGGAAGCCTCTGGACTTGTACTTTTTCTGGAGTGACTCGAGACTCGAGTACTGTGGTCCGGTGAGGCCTCACCTGCTGGCGACGTTGACGACGAGAAGGATCTGGTTTCTGAATTTGTCGAGGGCTACGGCCTTTCCGTCGATGTCCTTCGCCTTGAATTCAAAAAGNGAATTCGGCGCTTTCGCGTTCTTCCCGGCATCATCAGCCACGGCTCTCGCCGTGAATCCACCGGCGAGGAGCGCAAGACCGAGGACGAGATATTTTCTGCGCATGTCTGCTCCTTGCATAAGGGGGCATAAGGGGTTGGTGTTTCACGGCTGGTCGCCGCGACGAACATTCAGCATAGCAGCAAGCCTGGTTGAAGAAAAGGACCGCTGCCACGCTTGCTACACCTTGCGACAAGATCTTACATGGAGCAGGACCAGTCCTCGAGGGGCAGGCGCTCTTCGAGGCTGAGCTCGCAGGCATAGCCGAAGCCCTCGCCTTGCAGGGAGGCTACATTGAGGCTGCCGTTTCGGATCAGCAGACGGGCGGAGTTTGCAAAGGGCTGGTAGAGGTCCGGATGGGCTTTCAGGACCGCCGCCGCCTCGGCCGGGGGCAGGTGATCGAGTCCCCGGAAGTAGTGGTGGCCATTGCGCTCCACATGGGGAATTCCCAGGGCCGCCACTGCGGCGAGATCCTGCTGGAGAGGAATGATGGGAAGGTTAGCGAGATCCTCGGCGCTCTGGAAATAGCGTTCTTCGCCAGCCTCCCGGTTGAGCTCGCAGACGATCCGCCGGTTGTGGAGGCTCTTGAAGATTCCCTTGCAGTTCTTATGCGAGGTGCCGCTGTAGCCGAGGGCCACGGCCTTCTTGAAGCTGTCGAGACTGTCGTCGGATTCATCGATGATGATCGGCCTGGTTCCTGCCAGCTCACGCAGTCCCGCCTCCTGGTCGCAGGAGAGCGCGGTTTCCCGGCTGAGTGGCTGCTCGATAAAGAGGATTCGTTCGCAGAAGCGTCCCGTTGAGGCCTCCCGGGAGAGCCTGTCGAGCAGCTCGATCAGCTGGCGGGGGTCCTTGTATTGCTCGTTCCCATCGAGGGTGATGGAGTAGCCATCGACGCAGCGCTCCTCGAAGAGGCGGGTCAGCTCTCCGATGCGTTCGAGGTCGGTGTCATCATCGCCGCAGACTTTCACCTTGAAATAGCTCAGGCCGTATTCGTCGATGCATTCCTCGAGAGCCTGCGGCAGCCCGTCGCGCAGGCGGTCCTCACTGGAGATGTCGCTGGCGCGGATCGGGTCGCCCAGACCTACGGTATGCCGGCAGTGGAGCCGTTCGAGCGGCTGGTCAGGAAGTATGGTGGCGGTCTCGAGTCCCGTGAGATCATTTTTCAGCAGCTCGAAGAAGGACAGACCGCGGAGTCTGGCGAGAGCATCGAGCATCGCCCGCTCGAAGAAAGAGCTGCCGAAGGCCGAGGTCAGCGCGTTGAGTCCGGCCCTGGAGCAATCCTCGTAGACCCGGGGAAGGGCGGCCTGCCAGTGCTCGGCCGCGGTCGCGGCGCGGGCTCCGCAGTCGAGGTAGACGTCCCGGGCCAGGACCATCGCCTTCACCTGGTCCTCGACGTTCCGCCGCAGGCTCTTTTCCGGATCCTTGTCGAACCAGCGCGGCGGCAGGCCATCGGCGGCGACTCCTNGGGCGGTTTTTCCATTGGAGTCNTCGANCGTGAGGCGTATGTGGAGGGCTGGAGCCGCTGTCATGCAGGCGATACCGTAGCGAAAAGGCATCCGCGTGGAGATNTCGTGGATGAAGGCCTCAACCTCTATCAGCCTGATTAGCGGCGCCTCNTTTCGCATGGGTGAAGCATACCGGATCGCCNGCCGGCCCGGTATCCGCTTCCAGCGNCCGCCTTCATCATTTTAGCNGCTTGCGGGATCNCTCCNGATTCAAGACAATAGGCTCTCGCGGNCNNCNCGGTTTNCCGTCTCTCTCCTGCGAGGNTCCTGTTTTTGCAACGACATCTNAAGGCTATTCATTGNGTNACTTTTNTCAGGCTCCTGCTCGANCTGGGCCTCGGNGTCTGGATTACGCTTGTCGCGGNNGGGTGGGCNGGGGAAGCCGGTGGGTGGTTGCCTACCTATCATTCTTCGGCTCGTCCGGAGCCGGGGGACCGGGGGGCCTTCTTCGTTCTTGGAGGAGCCCTGGTGCTCCTGGGGCTGCTCAGGGCGGCCCAACTGCTGGCCGCCGCTCGCCCATTCCCCTGGTCGCGCAGGCTTGGGCAATGCCTGGGAGCGCTTGATTTTCTCACCCCGTTGACTTTGCCCCTGGGCCTCTGGGCGCTGCTGGTCTACCGGCATCCCGATACGCGGCAGATTTTCAGCCGGGGATTGCGAGGCGACGCTGAATCGGTTCAGGCCCGGTGAGCGGCTGTAGATTCCTGTCGGGCTGAAACAAAGTACGGGTGATGATCATGGTCTACTGTCCTGGATGCGGCGAGCAGGCTCCCAAGAACGCGACCTTCTGCGATTATTGCGGTGGTGATCTGCCGCAGGGTCAACCGGGGCGGGAAGAATCTCCCGGCGATGCGCCCGCGAGGATTTTCGCAAGGGCAGAGGAGAAGCCATCTTCACGGGGTCCCGCCTTTCTTGTCATGTTTTGCGCCCTCCTTGGGGCTCTTCTCACCGGCGCCTCGCTTGTTTATTTTGTCGGCGACGGGGGAGACCCCGGTGAGTTATTGGGCATCATCATCTATGGCAGCCTTATAGGGGGTTTTCTTTCAGGCTTTGTGGCGAAGGTCGCAGTCCAGGCGGTAAGAGGCTCGAAACCTTCACCGTATTCGGGGGAGAGGTTTTCCTATTCTGACTGGCCCGGGCTGTCAGGCGATCGGCCGCTGCCGGAGTCGGCTGGTCGTTTCAACATATGGAGGGGAGTCCTGCTGAGCATCGCTACTTTCGGCCTCTACCTTTTTTTCTGGAAACGCCATCAGATGAAGGTGCTGAACTCCTGGCTTGGCCGACAGGAGCACAGCTTCTGGAAGTGGCTGCTGTTGGGCCTGCTTAGCTGCGGCCTCTACATGCTTTATCACGAATACAAGACGGGCCGCGACATCAACGAGATCCAGCGCAGGATGGGTTGGCCGGAAGACCCCGGCCTGGGAATCCTGAGTCTCCTCGCTACCCTGTTTGGAGCTGGACTCCTGTCGGTCGTTCTTCAACAGGAGGCGATCAACAAATTCTACACTTCGCCGGAAATAAGGAGCTGAATTGATGGTTACGTTAACCGAATCTCGTTCGGCTGTTCCTGCCCGGGCGTGGTTTTCCCCTGGCCGGCAGACCCGGCTCTTTTCCAATACGGCCGCGTCTGTTACTCTGCAGAGCGAACTTGGGTCTTAATTGGAGGTATTGAGAGATGGCTAATTGTCCAGCTTGCGGCGAAGGCCTTGTTGAGGCCGCGGAGTTTTGTGACTATTGCGGGGAAAAAGTGTCCGGGGGCGGCGGCGGTCAAAGCGCTGGCGGTTCTTCCTACAGAAATCCCGTGCCTGTCCCGAGAGAAGAGGCTTTTGTGGGCATAGGTATGGGAATTTTTCTGAGTATCATTACCTGCTTTATTTATTCCTTGTTTTGGCAGGCTCGGCAATTCAGGACCCTGAATGCCTGGCTGGGCAGGAAGGAGTACAGTTTCGCGAAATGGTTTCTGCTCAGTCTTTTGACCTGCGGAATTTACGGTATTTACACTGAATATCAGATGTCCAACAGCATCAACGAAATCCAGCGTACGAGGGGCTGGCACACCAACCCGAACCTGGGAACGATATGTGTTGCGATTTCGTTTTTGGGAGTCCTCTAGCCTCGATGGCCATCCAGCAGGAAGAGATCAACAAGTTCTATAATCCAGCCTAGTGACGCTCGATGTTTACTCACACACGCCTCGCAAGGCTGTTTCTTCTCGGACTAGGGGGGGTTGGTCTCTACATGGCCTTCTCAAGCTCTTCCGGCGAAGAGCTGGCCATCATCCCTTGTCCCTTCCGCCTGGTCACCGACCTCGAATGCCCCGGCTGCGGCATGACGCGTTCCTGCCTTTCCCTGGTGCAGGGTGAGTTTGTTTCCGCATGGAATTTCCACCCCTTTTCCTTTTTCCTGGTGGCCCTGGCGGTTGGCGTGGGTTTTTTCCCGACCGCCAGCAGGTCTCTCTGGAATCGTCTCTCTCCAACGGCTCGCGGCCTGTTTTTTTTCAGCCTGGTCGCCCTTTGTCTCGGCCGCTGGATCGGACACTTTTTCGATTAGATGTCCTTCCGTATTAATGCGTGAAGATGAATTTTCAGCTATGATGGTCAGCTTGGCCTGCACTGCTTTTTCCCCGCATCCTGACCAGTTCATGGAGCCTGACCATGTTTTCACCTTCTATCGATATTGAGCCGCGGCGATTTTTTCTGGCGCTTTGTTTTGCCGCCATCTTTTTCCCCCGAGCCGCTGTCGAGGCTGATTCCTCCGGTGAATGGCCGCAGTGGAGGGGGGCTAAGCGTGATGGGAAATCCACCGAGACAGGTCTTCTGAAAAAGTGGCCAGAGGGCGGCCCGAAGTTGCTATGGAAGGCTGAGGGAGCAGGGGCCGGCTATTCGTCCTTTTCGATCTTGAACGGCCGTCTCTACACCATGGGTAGCGTGGGAGCCGATGAGAAGCTGCACGCCTTTGAACTGGCTACTGGTAAGCTCCTCTGGAGTGTGAAGCTTGGGGATCATTTCAAGAGCGGCCGCGGTGGGGGGCCGCGTGGTACTCCAACGCTGGTGGATGGCATGGTCTACACTCTCGGTACCAGCGGTTGGCTTGGTTGCTACAAGGCGGCAGATGGGGCTGAGGTCTGGAAGTTCAGCATACTTGAACGTTTTGGATCGAAGAATATCAACTGGGGACTTGCGGAGTCCGTTCTCATCGAGGGAAACTTGCTGATCTGTGGCCCCGGGGGGGAGGACTCGACCGTGGTCGCACTTGATCGAAAGACTGGTGAAACTGTCTGGAAATCGGAGGGGCTGAGTGACAGGGCAGGCTACGCCTCGGCTGTTGCTGCCACGATCGCGGGCAAGATGCAGGTCATCCATTTTAACCACAGGTCCGCGGTGGGCGTATCAGCCGCTGATGGCGGCACTCTCTGGCGATACACCAGAGTCAACAACGGGATCGCCAATTGCGCCACCCCGGTGGTCGTTGGGGATCACGTCTTTCTGACCAGCGATTACGGAGCGGGTTGCGCTTTGCTCAACCTGAACTACATTCCCAAGGGGGATGGGAATGAGTGGCTCAAGCTTGATTTTGTTGATGCCAAGTGGGCCTCGGGCAAAGCGCCCGTGGGCTATGGCGAGAGCGCTATCGGCGAAAAGGAGGGAACCATCGTTGGCGAAGGCTTGATGGGTAAGCCATTACTCTTTCGGAGAACCTTTGCAGTTGCCCAGGAGTTGATTGATTCGAAGGCCGCCTTCAAATTGTCGGTTGCATCCGATAATTCGGCGACAGTATGGATTAACGGTCAGGAGGTTGACAAGGAAGATGTTGATCACGAGCCATTGTACTGGAATCGTACGGTCGAGGTTGCCGCAGAGATACTGAAGAAAGAGGGCAACCTGATCGCGGTTCGGGTGAACAATAATGGCGGCTCAAGTGACGCATTTCTCGACCTGCAACTCGATGCCGAGGGAGCCCCTGCACCGGTGATTGCCGCTTCAAGCGATGGTTGGAAGTATACGGTCGGCGCTGTCACTTCCGGCGCTGCCAAGCAGGTTTATTCAAACAAGGACCTGCAGAATCATCACGGGGGAGTCATCTATCTCGATGGGAAGATCTACGGGCATTCCGGCGGCAATTCGACTCTTCGGCACAAATTTGTCTGNATGGATTTCAAGACNGGNAAGGTTNTCTGGNAGGNNAANGGNCTNGGCAAGTGCTCGNTCGNCTGGGCCGATGGATCTGTTCTACTGNCTNACCGAGGANGGNAAGATGGGNATNGCNANGNTNAGCCCNGCNGGNTATGANCTNGTNAGNTCNTTNGTNTTCAAGAANTANAAGCNNTTCAAGACNGGCGGGATTCGNGAGGANGANNNNAAGCCCTGCTGGACGCATCCCGTGGTCGCCGGCGGCAAGCTCTTCCTGCGAGACCAGGACAACATNTCCTGCTACGACATCTCGGCGAAGTGATCTCCGGGAGCCGATGGGNCTTAGCCGACGAGGCGCCCTTCTGAGATCTCCACCGTTCGGTCGGTGTGTCCTTCGACCCTTGCGTCGTGCGTAACCAGCAGCACAGACCCGCCGTCGTTGGTGAAGGTTGAGAGCTGTTCGAGCAGGCTCTCGGCGTTGTCGCGGTCGAGGTTGCCAGTCGGCTCGTCCGCCAGGATGAGCTTCGGGTTGTTAAAGAGCGCTCGGGCCATAGCGGCGCGCTGTTTCTCTCCAGTGCTGAGCGCCGCGGGCACGTGGCGCGCCCGGTGGGNGAGTCCGAAGTGCTCAAGCAGCTTGTTGGCCCTTTCCTCGTCTCCAGCCCCGGTTGCCAGTGAGGCTGCGAGGATGTTGTCACGGACATCGAGGTAGGGGATGAGATGAAATTGCTGAAAAACGAAGCCGATGTTTTCCGCCCGGAATCGGGCCCTGCCATCCTGGTTCAGAGAGTAGAGATCGGTTCCCAAAACGCTGACCGACCCGCCGCTAGGCTCGAGGAGCCCGCCGGCCGCCATGAGGAGGGTTGACTTGCCGCAGCCGCTGGGGCCTCGCAAGGCGACGAATTCGCCGCCGGCTATTTCCAGGGTTACGTCGATGACGGCGTGGACCTCCTCGGCTGCGTCCGGAAACGACTTGCTGAGATTTTCTACCGAGAGGGCCGCTGTCATTTGTTNAACTTCCGGCGCCTTTGCGTGCGATCGCCGAGCCGGTCGCCAGGACAACCAGCAGGAGGGCGCCCAGGGCGATCACCAGGCTCTTCGTNGTCGAGCCTTCGGAGCCAGAGCCGGGCTCCGTGCTTTCCTNCCCGGTGTTTTCAACCTTAGAGACGATCTTCGCTTCGGGAGCGGCGCTGGGTTTCTCTTCTACAGGGACCGGGTCGATGGTCACCTCGCTGTAGCCAAGCTCGAATTCTTCGAAGCCGCCCAGGCCGGCAAGCTCCTTCGGCTTCTTCTTCTCCCCCTTGATGCTGCGCAGAACCTCCGGGTCGAGAGGATCGAAGCCCAGCTGGAGGGTAGCCATGGAGCGAATCTCCGGGCTCCAGGTGAGCGGGATCGCCTTGCCGATGAGCCAGACCGGGGAGGTTGTGCAGGAGCAGCTCCTGCCGAGCATCTCGAGCAGCTCGCTCATTTTTNCCCTGTCGACGTTTTCGCCCTCCAGGGTCGGCCCGCGGGTCTCTCCCCGGCCGGCGAGCGCGAGGGCGCGCGCGGGTCTTTCCTCTTCGCCGNCGGGGGCGGCAAGGCCAAGGCTCCAGAGAACGATCTTCTCCTCCGGCTGNTTCGGGTCAAGGGTGAGAATAAGCGGAGCTGTGTCGATCGATTTGTTCAGCTCGGTTTTTNTGCCTGCGATCGCCTTNGCCGAGGCTTNGATGCCGGCGAGGGCNGCGGCGTTGCGNTTCTCGTCGGTGCCGGGCATGAAGAGAATCACGCACCAGTGCTTGATGAGCTTTTCCTGCAGNCCCCTTCGGATGGGAGATTCCGCAACGGATNCCATCACCNCCATGACGGCGTCGAGCGGTTTCCCGGAGATGTCAACCTGGCCGAGGTCGAGGGTGTCGCCCGATGGCGAGACCAGGATGACCGCCGGCAGGAGAGAGTCGTCGCTGTAGCGCTCCTGGAACTCGGTTCCCACCTCGTTTTTTTCAGGNCCATCAAGCTCTACGACCCGGGCGACGACGTTCGAGTCCCGCAGCCAGGCGGCGGAGGCGGTCTTGACGGCTTCGCCGAGTTTATCGTTTCCGGGAGTGCCGGAGCTCGACAGGAAGACCAGCCGGAAAGGAACCCTGGAGCCCCTTCCGATGAAGGCCGAATCCCGGATCGAGTAGGGGCAGGCCACCAGGACGTTTGCGCAGAGGATGCAGGCCGCCGCGGTGATCGCCGGTAGCGGGAGTCTCAGCGTTTTCATGGGGGCTCCATCCGTTTGCGTGTTCTCAGGTCGTGGGCGTGTAGCCGCAGGAGAAATCTCTTCTGCCTCGACGGTCATATTAGCGGTTTGGATTCCTGCGCGCCACCTTAACGGGTGGTCTCGTATTGTATTGAATGGTCTTATTGTCCTATATTGGCTCACTGGGAAGATCTTCACGTTTTATCGCCAGGCAGCCTTGTTTCTTTCCGGGTAGACAACATGAAAAGTAGCAGAGTATTCCTTGTTTCAGGCCTTGTGCTCTTCGCGCTCATCTACCTGATGTCGCGTGGCGACAATAGGGGCGAGAGTATCGGTACGCTTCGTATCTTCTGCGCCGCGAATATGCGCAAGTCCGTGGAGGNGCTCGCGAAAGAGTATTACAAAANGTACAAGGTCACCATCGAGGCCGACTACGATGGGTCCGGGANCCTCCTGGCCAGGCTGCAGCTTGCGGAAAAGCACGCNGATCTCTATCTCGCCGCCGATGATTTCTACATTCTCAAGGCTCGGGAGAAAGGGCTTGTCGCTGAAAGCCTGCCCGTTGCCTACATGAGTCCGGTCATTGCGGTTCAGAAAGGCAATCCGAAGGGAATCAGCAAGGTCGAGGATCTCCTGGGCGAAGGTCTCAAGGTGGCGGTCTGCAACCCGGAGCAGGCTGCCGTGGGCCGCAGCGCCCGCAGGGCGCTCGAGGGGAGCGATCACTGGGATCGTCTCGTGAAGGTGGCGGAGGTGATGAAGCCGAAGGTGACCGATCTCGCCAATGATGTGAAGCTGGGAACCGTGGATGCCGCGATTGTCTGGGATTCGACGGTGGCGATGTATCCGGAGCTCGAAGCCATTCGCGATCCATTGCTGGATAAGGAACGCGTTAACGTCACCCTGGGCATCGTGAGCTCATCCCGCAGCCCCTCCTCGGCGCTGCGTTTTGCCCGCTTCCTGGCATCTGAAAATGTGGGCCTGCCGGTTTTCAGGGAGAGCGGATTCGAAACCCCCGGGGGTGATCCCTGGGAGGAAATGCCCGAGCTGCTCATCTGGAGCGGCGGTGTGAATCGCCTGGCGATCGAGGAGAGCGTCAAGGAGTTCAAGGAACGCGAAGGAATCCGGGTCACGACCGTCTTCGGGGGTTGCGGATCTCTTACCGCCCAGATGAAGACCATCTGGAACACACCGCGCTTTCCGGATGTTTATTTCGCCTGCGATCGCGTCTACATGGACAACGTCAACGACTGGTATCGATCGAGCGAGGATGTTTCCGAGACCGACATGGTCATCCTGGTCCCGAAGGATAATCCCCGCAAGATTCGCGGCCTCGAGGATCTCGGCGCCGCTGGGATGCGACTCGGGGTCGCCGATCCGGACAAGAGCGCCCTTGGCCGTTTGACCGTCGCGTTGCTGGAGAAGGCCGGGCTCTATGAGAAGGTCTACAGCAAGGTGGGGCTCAAGGCCGCGACTGCTGATACCCTGGTCCACCAGCTTGTCATTTCGGGGGGGAAGAATCTCGATGCCGTGGTTGTGTATCGCGCTAATACCGCCGAGGTGGGTGATAAGGCGGTCCTAGTGAAGATTGATCATCCTGCCGCCCATGCCGAGCAACCGATCGCCATCAGCCGCATCTCGACGCGTTCCCGGCTTGCCCGGCGCTTTATCGATAAGATTCTTTCGCCCGCCTCCCAGGAGCGCTTCGAGAAGGTGGGCTTTCGCTGGCAAGCCGGGGGAAAGGAAGGAAGCGAGTGAGCGATCCGGAGGTTGCGAGCAGGGGTTCGGATGCGGTGAAGAAGAGCTCTCCGGGCGGGAGATTCTCGCGCTGGTACGGTGACCGGGGCTTTCTCGCGGCTCTCATCCTGATCGGCTCCTTCTATGTGCTGATGCTGCTGGGCATGCTGGCGGCCGACCTGACCTGGACCTCGCCGGGGGATTTTATCAAGGCCCTCTCTTCCGAAGAGATCCAGTATTCGATTCGCCTGAGCCTGATGTCCTGTACCGTTGCGGCGATCCTTTCGGTCTGGGTCGCTGTGCCGATCGGCTACCTGATGTCGCGCTTCAACTTCTTCGGCAAGGGGTTCATCGATGCCATACTCGACATCCCGATCGTTCTGCCGCCGCTGGTGGTCGGGCTCAGCCTGCTCATTCTTTTCTCTACAGCCGCAGGGGACTGGGTCGAGGATCTGTTTGAATCTGTCTTCGGCACAAGGATCACCTACCAGATCCCCAGNGTCGTTCTCGCCCAGTTCATGGTCGCCTGCGCCTTCGCCGTGCGCACCATGCGGACCACCTTTGACCAGATCTCGGTGCGGCAGGAGGATGTCGCTCTGACGCTTGGCTGCAGCCGCTTCCAGGCCTTCTGGCGGGTCACCCTGCCGGAGGCGCGCAACGGGCTCATCACCGCGCTGACGCTCGCCTGGGCGCGTTCGCTGGGCGAATTCGGGCCGATCCTGGTCTTTTCCGGCGCGACGCGCATGAAGACCGAGGTCCTGCCGACCACCGTTCACCTCGAGCTGACCACCGGGAGCCTGGAGGCCGCCGTGGCGGTTTCGATTCTCATGGTCGTCTGCGCNGTCGGAGTGTTGTTCGCGATCAGGCATTATGGCAGCGACAGGGCCATGGGGAGGGTGATCTGAGAAGATGATATCAGTCAAAAACCTCAGCTTGGCGGTAGGGGAGTTTGCTCTGGAGGACGTGAGCTTCGAGATTCCCACCAGGGCCTATTGCGCCCTGATGGGGAGAACCGGCTGCGGCAAGACCACCATCCTGGAGGCGGTCTGCGGACTGCGTGATGTGNCATCGGGGAGCATCGAGCTGATGTCGCGGGAGGTTACCNANCTGCCGCCGTCCCGGCGGGGAATCGGCTTNGTTCCGCAGGACGGCGCACTTTTTTCCAGCATGACGGTTGAGCAAAACCTGGGTTTCTCGCTGGAGGTGAGGNNCAGNCCGANGGGAGTTGTCNCNGAGCGTGTGAAGCANNTGGCGGAGCTCCTGGGAATAGCCNNNCTTCTCGANCGNNGNNTCCAGGGACTCAGCGGAGGNGAAAAGCAGCGGGTAGCGCTNGGAAGNGCNCTNGCCTTNGAGCCCGGCATCCTCTGCCTCGATGAGCCNCTCAGCGCCCTCGACGATGAGACCAAGGTGGGACTTGTCGATTTGCTCGGCAAGGTCCGGGAGGAAACAGGAGTGACGACGCTTCACATCACCCACAGCCTGCAGGAGGCGAGGTCTCTCTGTGATATGCTCCTGGTGATGGAAGACAGCGGGGTCCGGGAGCTTCCTCTGGAGGGCGAGGCATGAAGGTGAAGATTCGTTATTG
>PAOC01000022.1 GCA_002708465.1 Planctomycetota bacterium | reverse complement strand
CTCAAATCTGGCGGAGAGGGGGGGATTTGAACCCCCGGAACCCTTGCAGGTTCACCGGTTTTCGAAACCGGCCCGTTCGGCCACTCCGGCACCTCTCCTGGTCGAGGCGCTAATCTGGCAAACATCTTCGAGTGTGTCAAGAGATGAGCGGGTCCTGGTCAGCCTGGGCCCTCCCGGCCTCCCCGGCTGAAGACGAGAAAATAGACGACCAGGCCGGCAAAAATAACTCCCAGGCCGATACCGGCCTCTACCGGTTGCTCAAATCCGATGTTCCAGAGAAACCAGCCGTAGAGCGACAGGAAGAGAAGAGGTACCAAGGGAAACAATGGTATGCGAAAAGGCCGCTCCACCTCGGGACGGCGGACCCGAAGCACAACCGAGGCCAGCACGCTCAGGAAATAGAAAATGCTCGTGGCGAAGACCATGTACTTCGAGAGGATGCCGAAGAGATCTTTTCCAGGGTTGAATACGACGAACATCCCGGCAGCGACGAGGTAAAGCCCGGAAACTACGAAGAGCGTAAGAAGCGCTGTAGCAGGCGTCCCGTAGAGCGGATGGATCCTGGCCATCCTGCCGATGAGCGGATAGTCCTTTCCCATCGCGAAGAGCACCCTCGGATTGGCAAGCACCACACCATTCAGGCTGCCGATGGTGCTGAACAATATGACCAGGACAATCGCTCCCCCCGCAGCGGGACCGAGTAGCCTTTTCGCCATGTCCTGTGCTACGCCACCCTTGCTGGCGGCAACCTCCTCGACGCTCAATACTCCGTGAAAAGCGAAGTTGGCAGCCGCATAGAGAAGAGTCACAAGTGCAAGCCCTGCAAAAAGAGCCCAGGGAATATTTCGCTGCGGCTGGCGAATCTCCCCCGCCACGGTAGTGACATTCTGCCATCCTTCATAAGCGAACATCACCGACACCATCACCAGGGCGAAGAGAGCGAAGGGGCTCTTGTCCCCGGCATCAACCGAGGAAGAATAGTTCGTGCTGTCGATTCCCTTGTCTGAAAAAAACCCCATCAGAAACGGAAGAATCGCGAGACCGCAGAGTGACACCACCTTCACCAGTGTCGTGGCCGTCTGGAAGCCACCACCCCACCGGGCTCCACGCAGGTTGATCCCGACAACGACAACCAGCACCACAGCGGCTGCGGCGGTTTTACCCACAATGGAAAGATCTACCTTGAACAGCCCGGCGAAGGTCTCGACAAAAGCAACCGAGAGAGAGGCCGCAGCAGAGGGTGCGATGATCAGAACCGCGGCCCAGCCCAGCATGAAGGCGACCGGGCGTCCATAGGCCTCACCGAGGTAAACATACTGCCCGCCGGAGCGGGGGTACATCAGCGCCATCTCGGCAAAACAGAGCGCTGCGAGAAAACAGGCTATCCCCACCACCACCCATGTCGAGATGATCAGGGGAAAGCTGGCCCCGGTAGCCGCGATCCGGCCAGGAATGAAAAAGATCCCGACTCCGACAACACAACCCACGACCACGGAGATCGCCATCGCAGGTCCCATCGAGCGCTCGAGCTCGCCGGAATCATCCGGCGGCTTCCCGCCTTGTCCTGCTTTCCCGATCTCGGGCTCGCTCAAACGCCCTCTCCCTCAAAAGAAGGTCCCCTGTGAAACGCAAGCGTACCGCACAGGTTCTCCACCGCAATGCAGAAGTGCAGACCCTTGTGGTTGCGCAGGAGTACCCACCATTGCCCCGCCATACTCTTGCCTCAGGCCGCCGGAGGTGTTCTAGTTCGTTTTCTCTGAAAACCACGCACATCAAAGCCGAAGGCAAATGAAACCGCTGCTCTTCACAGCCCTGCTCCTGACCGTCCTCCAGGCTGCCGGACAGGACCTGCCCCTCGCCGCCCCCCAGGAGGTGGGGCTTTCGGCCGAGGGTCTCGCGAAGATCGATGCGGAAGTTCAGAAGTTCCTCGACAAAAAACAGCTGGCCGGCGCAGTCACCATCGTCGCCCGCCACGGCAAGGTCGCCCACTTCAAGGCTCACGGGCTCATGGACATCGCAGCGAAGAAGCCGATGCGCAAGGACACGATCTTCCGCATCTACTCGATGACCAAGGCGATCATCAGCGTCGCGGCAATGATCCTCGATGAAGAAGGGAAGCTCGAGCTCGACGCGCCGGTTTCGAAGTACCTGCCCGGCACCAGGGGGATGAAATTCAGGGGGGGCGTGGCAAAACCCGAAATGACGGTACGCGACCTGCTGCGGCACACCTCCGGGTTGCCAAACAACTCCACCGTCGATCGAACGATGCGCCAGGCAGGCCTGCCGTCCCTGGCCGATTCCAGCCTCAAGGAGATGACCGAGCGACTCACCACCGTGCCGCTGATCTACCCCCCCGGCAAGGACTGGCATTACAGTTTCTCCGCCGATCTCCTTGCCCGGCTCATCGAGGCCGTTTCAGGGCAACCGCTCGACGGGTTTCTCTCCGAACGACTTTTCAAGCCACTTCGAATGAAAGACACCGGCTTCTATGTTCCAGAAGAAAAGCTCGATCGATTCGCAGTCGTCTACGACAACGGCCTGCGGGTAACCAGCGCCCCCCAGCCCGGCACATCGGGCCCCTTCAGCTTCAGGAAAATGCCGAAATTTCTCTCCGGCGGCGGCGGGCTGGTCTCCACGGCGACCGACTATATGCGCTTCTGTCTGATGCTCTCGGGAAAAGGTGAATTCGATGGAGTCCGACTGCTGAAAGCGGAAACGGTCGCAGAGATGACCCGCGATCAGCTGCCGCCGGGAGTCGGAGAGATCAGCCGCAGGCCGAGCGGACGCGGCTTCGGCCTCGGCTTCGCCGTCCGNATCAGGAAGATCGATTCAGAGCCNTCATCCATNGGCGAATACGAATGGCTTGGNGGNGCCGGCACCGAGTTCTGGCTCTCGCCGCGCGAGNNCCTGGTGGTCATCACCCTGAGCCAGCAGNTGCCGATGCGCCAGNTNGGACAGGCCATCAAACCCATCGTCTACNGGGCGGTCATCNCGGATCCGGTCGAGNAGAAAAAGNCGGGCGNCGAATGCGTNCGCTACCANCTNCTNGACTCACGTNTCGTCGACNAAGACCGACAACGCCAGGCTGACGCTCGGCACGGNGGTGAAGTCCGGGAACAACCCCCTCTTTGGCGCCGACAANCCGTGGGAGGCCCGCTACGACAATATGTACCCCAACGTCATCTACGACGAAGAGGACAGGCTCTANAAGTGCTGGTACTGNCCNTTCATCATCGACGAGAGGACCACCCGCACGCCGGCCGGGAAGCGCAATCCCGCCTCGACGNACTANATGANCGCCAGGCCCAATCGCCGCGAAGAGGCTCTNCTCTACGCCACNTCCAGAGACGGTATTCANTGGCAGAAGCCCGAGCTCGGNATCATCGAGNTCGGCGGCAACAGGAAGAACAACATTGTCGNNCGNGGCCCATCCGGCGCGGGAGTNTACAAGGANGCNCGCGATCCGAACCCNGAACGCCGCTACAAGGCGTTCTACGCCTCGCAGGTCGGCTACATGCAGCTGGTTCGCTTTTCACCGGATGGCCTGCNCTGGGGACCCGAGATTCGATGCCCGGAAATCAGGATCGAGAGCGACTGNCACGCNAACATGACCTGGTCGCCGGAGCTGCGGAAATACATCGGCATCGTCAGGCACTACGACAAATTTCCCGTGGTGGGAAACCGGAAGATCGCCCGGACCGAGAGCCCCGACGCGGTGAAATGGACCCGGTCCACGCTGGCCATCGAGGGTTCTCCGCAGCTACAGACGCACGACATGGTGATCTTCCGCGCCGGCCGTGTCTTCCTCGGGCTGCTCGGAATGATGCGCTACCCATCGCTGAAATCGCGCCATGGCGTGCGCCAGCATATCGAGCTTGCCTGGAGTCCCGACTCCACCACCTGGCATCGCATCTGCCCGGGNACGCCCCTGGTNGGNCATACCGNCGCGNAAGAAAAAAAATACGGGGCCATGCCCTGCGACTGGGGNGCGATGTTNCCCTCGACNCCGGTCATCCTGGACCGGGAGATCCGGATCTACTACGGNGCCAGNGACTGGTACTTTTTTGACTGGCGCAAAGGCGGGCTCGCNCTNGCGACGCTTCGCCCGGACGGCTGGGCCGGNTTTGANCCCGTCGCCGCCGACAGGCCNGCGNCCATCACCACGACTCCCCTGCCCTGCTCCGGCGNTCCNCTCCGGCTCTCGGCTGATGTTTCCGGCNGCGGAGCGATCAGGGTCNCCCTTCTCGATGAANANAACAANNCNCTTGCCGTCAGCGAACCTCTNACCGGGTCCGCTACGGATGCCGAGCTCNANTGGCCCGGCGGATTCTCACTCGCTGANNTGGCGGGAAACCGGATCCGGCTGAAATTTGAGCTGCGNGCCGCAAAGCTCTACTCCTTCNTCCTATAGNCCTGNNAAANANTCCCATGNCGCAAGANAAGCCCCGAAAAGAANTACTGCACCAGGGACGCTTCCTGGAGATGNTNAAGCTCGGCNNCTGGGAATACGTCGAGCGTGTCGGNTCCTCCGGAGTCGTGGTGATTCTCGCGGTCACCGATNAGAACGAGCTGGTGCTGGTCGANCAGCACCGGNTCCCGGTCGGAGCGCGGGTGATCGAGCTGCCGGCGGGACTGGCGGGAGACCTGCCGGANGCGAGAGACGAGGACTTCAGGGAGGCGGCGCGTCGAGANCTNTTCGAGGAGACGGGCTACGAGGCGGAGAGCATCGAGTTCCTCTGTGAGGGNCCCCCATCCGCGGGGCTTACCAGCGAGATCCAGACACTCCTGAGGGCCACGGGCCTGCGCAAAACCGGCCCTGGGGGCGGCGATGAGTCCGAGGACATCACGGTACACGCCATCGGCCTTGACCAGCTGGACGCCTGGCTGGCCGCTGCGGTAGAGCGGGGCTGTCTCATCGATCCGAAAATTTACGCCGGACTCTATTTCCTTGGCTGAGCTTCAGAGCGCGGCGACCAGGCCGTCGCTGGCGGCCTCAACCCCGGCGAACGGCTCGCTGGCAAGAGCCGCGTCAACACCAGCTCCAAGGTGAACGAGAAACGTTCTCTTGCCCTCGAAAAGGCCCTGGTGAGCGCGAAGGTCCGCGAGCGAGAGGTGCTTCGCTCCCGCCTCCTCCACCGTGGTGCACTCGAGAACGAGCGTATCGCTCGCCCCCACCAGCCGGTCGAGTCCCGGGCACCAGCCGGTATCCCCGCTGATTCCGATGCGGGATCCTTCCGAAGAGAAGACATAGCCGATCGAGGTGGCGTGATGGGCCATCGCGAAGGTATCAACCAGGAGCCCGGAACCATCGACGTCCCTACGCTCGCCGNCAGGGANCTCCTCGTAGAGTATCTCGAAGGCGATCTTCTCGTAGAGCGAGGAATCGCTGTAGCAGAGCCGGGCGAGGCTCTCNANGGTCTCCCGCGTACCCGGCGGNCCGGAGATCGTCAGNGGNCGNNNGCGCTCNTCCTGGAANACCATCCTCAACAGCAGGAANGGCCANCCGGCAATGTGATCGCCATGCAGATGCGTGATGAAAATCCTGTCNAGCTCGGCGGTGCCAACCCCGGCATGNTCAAGNCTGAGACAGACGGTNGAGCCGGCGTCTACCAATANGTTNCCCTCGGCCAGCCTCAGCAGGATNGCCTGGTGGTGCCGCCCCTCGGAATGCCAGGCATCTCCTGTTCCGAGAAAATGGATTTTCGCCTGTTTCATATCCCTAGGCTCCCAGCCCTCCGGAGAGCCCGGCCTCCGCCTCCGGCAGGTCAGCCAGCTCGATCCTGATCGAATCGTAGAGCTCTTCCGTCCAGGCAGCCCGGTTCCAGCACGACAGGGGCAGCTCCCGCTTCCTGAAATCGACCGGGCTGAGAACCAGCCTGGTATTTGCGAGACCGCAATCCGCGGCCAGAACAAAGAGCTCCTCGACCGCCTGGTCTCCGATGGCAAGGCAACCTGTCGATGAGTCCCCCCCGTGAATCATGATATCGCCGCCGAGGTCGGCCCGGCCCGCTTCCTTCGCCCGAGCCCGGTCAAACGCGTTGGGATAGCCGACCCGGAGTGAGAGGTGAAAGCGGCTGTTCGGATTGAGCTCATCGATTGCATAGACCCCCTCGGGCACCTGGCGGTCACCCTCACGCAGCTTCGGACCGGCCGTCCCGCTCGCTCCCAGCACTGGATAACGGCGAATGAACGCGAGGTCCCCACCCCTGCCGCGGGCATAGACATCGAGCACACGCTCCTGCTTCAAGCCCAGCAGCAGGACTGCAGCTGGAGGATAGCTGACGCGCGCCTCCTCGAAGGCGGGACACAACCGCTCGTGAACCGCGGCTCCATACTGCCGCAGGCGGCTCCTGACGCTCTCTCTCTCCTCGACCGCGGACCTGAGACTCGCCAGTTTCTTGTCCAGGTCCTCCCTGAAGGCGGAGCCCATGAAGAGCGCCAGGGTCCGCACCAGGAGGCCGGGCCTCCTGGCCTTAAAGGAAAATTCGAGNCGTGTGTTACCTCCGTCCTCTTCAAATCGGTAGAGCTCGAGCGCCCGATAAGAGCTCGAATAGATCTCCAGCTCCAGCAGACGATTCTTCTCAAGTGCGCTGATCTCAACTCTGACCTCCACCGGGCTATCGCCCTGGAGGACATCGAGAACAAAGCTGTCGCCGGGAACGGCCGCTCCTTCGCCGCTGGAGAGACGCTCAACCTTCCTGACCTCCTGCCTCCAGGAGGGCAGGTTTCTCAGGTCGGCGACGTAGCTGAAGAGCCGGGCAACGGGAACCCGGAAACTTTCCGTACGCTCAAACTCGACATCTCCGAGACTCCAGGATTCCTTGACGATTTCCGAGGGTCCCTTCATTCGCCGCAGACCTGTTCGCAGCCGGAGATCGGCAGGCAATCGGCGCCAGCGACCGGCGGCGGCCCGCCGCTGAAGAGGTAGACAAGGACGTAGACCGCATCGGAGAGATTGACTCCCCCATCGGCATTGNCATCGAGCAGCGAGAGATTGGCCGGGTCGGTGANGGTGCCGTCCCCACAGGGCAACGCGGCGGGCGTCCCCTGGAAAAGGAATCCAAGCAGGGCCACCGCATCCGTGAGGTCAAGCCGTCCATCCTGGCTNAAATCACCGGGNACCTGCCAGCCTCCGGGCTCATCCTCTTCAGCAATCGAGTTCAGCCGCCCCGGCGTCCCACCCGCGNCCAGGGACGCGCCCCAATTGGCGGCCTCGTTTCCATAGGCCGAGGTAGAGACCCGCTCGAGCGANGCCCCNCCGCCATCAGCCCCGGCGGGCCACGGAGAGCGGTCATTGTAACGCACGTGATCGACGATCAGCTCAGCATCGGTCCCGGGTCTCGACAGTGTCAGGCGCTCCCCATCGTTGGCGAGCCCGCCGGCAAAGGGGCCCACCACCACGACCCCGGCCGGCACCTCGTGCCTCGCCCTGAAGACCGCGGGGTCTCCGCTGACCAGCAGCAGAAAACCCCTCGGGGGTATCGAGGCTCCCGGAGGAAAGATGAAATCATTTTCATCGGCCGGGTCCCTGGGCCCGTTGAGCCTCCATCCTGCGCCCCGCTCGGAATCGTAGAGCGGCTGTTCAGCCTCAGTCCGATTGAAGAACTCGACGAATTCCATAGGCTCCGGGCCTTCGGGGTCCGCGGCCGGGTGGTAATGGATCTCGTTCACGACGACCGCGCCCACACGCGGACTCGAGTTCCCGGCTCCCAGGGTCGGGGACTCGAGCGCTGTAAAATCTCGGCCGGTCGAATGGACCCAGGTCCCGCTGCTCTCTCCTCCCTCGGCGGGGCCATAGCCCACGCCGACGATCCATTCGGCAGGCTCAACCGGAGAGCTGAGATAGATGTCACCGCCGGAAGCGGAAAGCGAGACGGTCGTCCGCAGGGTGGCCTCGGAAATCACCAGGTAGCCGCCTGCAGGGATCAGGGAATCTGCCGGCAATTGGAAACCGGGAAGCGCTCCCGCGCCGGACAGCTCATCACTGAGCTGCCAGCCGCTGACGTCGACCTCGCTCGCGGAGGGATTGTACAATTCGACCCCTCCACCCGCAGAGTTGACGACCTCGTTAATCCACACGGCGGGAACACCGGCAGCTCCATTCGCGCGCCCGGGGCTTCCGTAAATCTCGGCGCTGGGACGCCAGGTGAGCGGCCGGTCAGGGTCACCCTCCAGGTCCGCGAGCACAAGTGACCGGCCATAGCCATCGGCTGAAATCGGCCAGAAGCCATCGTCATCGTAATCGACGGAGACAATGGTCAACCCCTCGCCATCCTTGAGGGTGAGCTTCTCGCCTCCGTTGGAGAGGCTGTCGCCGAATTCGCCCCTGACGGGAGCATCGGGGAAGGCTTCCTGGAAAACCGCCTCGTCGGCGACGAGAAGATAGCGCTCGCCTGGCGGCAACACCTCACCATCCTGAAAGCTGAACTCGATGCCATTGGTGAACGCGAGCCCGGAGAGATCAATGGTCAGCTCTCCTGAATTCTCCAGCTCGATAAATTCAAATCCCTGGCTGCCCGGGGGGTGGTACATAAGCTCGCTGATGTGCAGAGACTCGTAAGCCGGCGGCAAGGTAAAGACCGCCTCGTTGAGAGCGCTCCACTGGGCTCCAGCGCGCAGNCGGGCCTTGACGATCGTATAGTCCGAAATGGNAACCGCCGCGCTGTAGCGGACCGCGGCGCCGGAAACCGCGCCGCTTACCGGCACCCTCGGATCACTCCCATCGAGGGTGTAGTAGATCTCACCCTGTTGACCTGCCGGCCGCGTCATCGCGAGCCCGAAGCCGGGCTCAACAAGCCCGCCTNNCTGGCTGAANACCGGCGCCGAGATGCGGGGGTAGAGTCCCGCCGAGGTCAGGGTACGCAGGACCTGCTCCGAGCGCCTGGGAAAATAGGTCGCCAGGAGCCTGTTCTTCTCGACTAGCCAATGCGAATCCGGACGGTAGAACTCATAGGGCCCGTTGCGCCACTGGTGGACATCCCGGCGGTAGTCCCCCCACCTGGCGGACTCGCAGGCAACGGCGACCTCGACCTCATCCGCCCGGCGCAGGAAGCGGGCAGCTGTCGCCTCGGGAGTCAGGGCTCCGCCATTGAAGAAATGCCGGTGAATGCGGTCAGCGAAGATCAGGCGATATTCGGAATTGTTCCGCAGGCGGTTGTGGATTCCCGTTGGGGCATTGCCCTCGTTGACGTTCAAACGGTTGTCTCCGATCCCCTCGAGAATTCTCTCNGCATCCCAGCTGAAGAACCTCCACTGCCCGCCCTCCACCCGGTGCCGGGCCGCGTACCAGTTGTGGTTGTCCCAGTCGTGGTTGCCCCCGTAGTAATTCAGCAGGAGGTAGTCGATGAGGTTCTCTATGTCCAGCTGTTCACGCAGGGCGAGAAGGCGGGCGGCATCTCCTCCAACTCCCGCCGCGGCTGAGTGGACCTGGCTCCAGGCCGTGCCGTTTCCATCGATGGCGTTGCCGGAGTTGAGGGCATCCCACTCCTCNTTTTCGCCNCCCATGTGGTCGGCGGCAAAGGGAGCGCTCGGACGCTCGACCAGGTTGAAGACACCCCAGTACAGGCCGCCAACGTAGAGGTTGACGAAACGCCCATGGGCTCCGGGCTGGCCCATGTCCAGGGTGGTGTCCTTGGCGAACTGGTCGCGGATGAGCATCGCGCGGCGGCGCTGCCCGCCATCCCAATGCACCCAGGAGTTATTATAATTGGCCCTGAGCACCAGCGTATCGAAGCTGCTTACCGGGTTGCCCTCAAAGAGCTCGTACTTCAGCCTGGGACGCCCGTAATCGCTCTTGAAGAGCAGGCGAAAGGAGTGCTTGGGAATGCTGGTATTGCGGCTCGCGCCGCCGAGGATCCTGATACCGCAATCGATCTGGAAACCCTCGCTTCCATCGGGAAGGATGTACTCGACAGAGCAGGGGCGCTCCCAGTTCACTCCCGTACCACCGGGATTCGAATAGATCCCCTGGGAACCGAAGACATCAGCGACACGGGCGACGATCGACATGCTCGGCAGGGAGCGCAACCCCTCCCGTACACTGGCGCTATAGGCCGGGTTGTCGGCAATCTGCGGATCCATCTCATAGTCAGCCCTCGGCGCCCCGGTCCAGCCCGCGGGAAAGCCCGCCGGACGGACGGGCTGAGAGAGAACCCTGTCGGAAAAAATATAGCTGTGAGTGATGATGTTCGAAGGCAGGTATCCATCCTTATAGGCCGCGGTCCTAATCGTCACCACCGCCCTGCCCCCGGAGCCGTCGATCAGAGAGGGACCGGTATAGAGCTCTCCCCGCCCGGACGTTGGAACCTCGCCATCGAGGGTGTAATAGATCCTGGCTCCCTCGGTAGCCGTCGATATNTCGAGGCTGAACCCCTCGTCGTAGAGGCCNCGCTCGAAATTGAAGACNGGGTCCTCNACGAAAGAAACCCTCATCTGCGCATCGGANTTCTCTTCGCCGGGGCTCGGCTCGAAAAAATAGCCGATCTGCCCTCCGGCCCCGACCCCATAAGAGTAGTCCGGCCTCTGCGGCGGNACGGACTCGTAGCGGTAAATAACGGTGCGCGGCGACTCCGCGCTGCTGAGGTAGAGCCCCTCGCCANCGGAGCTGAGACTGAAATTGGTGTGCANCTCTTCGCGCGGATCCCTCCGATCCTTGCCCGATGCGAATACCACCAGGTAGCCGCCCGCCTCGATCGTCACATCGGGCAGGACCCACCTAGCCAGGTCCCGGCCATCATCGCTCAACGCCCAGCCGCCGAGGCCCACCGCGCTCGCACCTTCGTTGTGAAGCTCGATCCAGTCGGAGCTGTCTCCATCCTCATCGCGCAGTCCGGAACGGTTGGAGGCAAGCAGCTCACTGATCACGATGGGATCGAGAGGCGCGTCAGGGTCCAGCCGGCAGCTCCAGATGCCTCCCTGGAAGAAATTCGGCGTTTCTGCCCGGTCGGCGATAGCAGAGTCGGCGCGCCAGGAAAAGATCACCTCTCCAACCTCCGGTTGCTCAAAGGAAAAAACGTAGGGGCCTGCATCGGAACCTCTAACGCTCGCGGCGGAGGCGCCGTTCACCAATAGATCAGCGGCATCAACCCCGCCCACCGGCTCATCGAAGAAGATCTCTACCTGGCTGAGCCTGCGTACGACAGAGCCGGGCGAGGGAATCGTCGAGGCGAGAGTCGGAGGCGTGATGTCCGGTCCGAAAGGGTCGACCAGGCTCATTTCGAATACGAAATCGCTGCTGGTGGCGGAAACGTTAAAGGCCTGGATCGCGAGGAGGTTCGTCCCCTCGACAACACTATCCCGTATGTCGGGCAGGACAAAATCCTCGAACTCACGGGCCTCGTGGCTGCGCATGGCATCTTCTTCCACCGGGACAAAATCTCCGGTTTCCCCCGGCATGTTCACCCGCAGCACCTCGTTTCCATTGATCCAGACNANNAACCCATCATCGTAAAGGGAGGAGAGGGTATAGCTCTCGAGAGTGGCGAGCGAGGCGACCTCGAAGGTCTTCCTGAGAAANATACAGGTNTAGTTCCTNCTCATCGGCGGNTCCAGNTCGGACAGNTCGGTTCTGAGNCCGNNCTCGCCNAANCCGAANGCCGCNGGGGCGNNCGTCCANGCCGAATCATCAAAATCCGGCNGGCGCCAGGAGGCGGGNTCAGGGCTNGANGCCTCCTCNAGCCCCCTCAGGTACCTCCACTGCGCCTCGACGGGNACCAGGATNGTCTCCGCGGCNNGAAGCGNCAACCCGCAGANAATCATCGACAGACAGGAAGCTCCCATCACGAGGTATACGCAAAAACGGCTTTTCATTGAAAAACAACTCCCGATCTGAAACAAACAACGGCGATCCCCTATTGTACTACCCACCTGTCAAAGCGGTCCATCCGCAATGCGAAAGCCGAAAGCGGCGGCTCTATAATCTGGCTGGTCTCACCGGCCGCTTGCTGGCAGAATGCCGACATGAAGACGATTGTGCTTGAAGAGCCGGGCAGGCTGCTGGTCACCGAGACCGACCCACCAGCCGGAACCAGCGGAGATGAGGTGCTGGTAAGGGTCAGGAGCGTAGGAATCTGCGGAACCGATTTCCACGCCTACCGCGGACGCCAGCCGTTCTTTGAATACCCTCGCATCCTCGGACACGAGCTTGGGGTCGAGGTGATCGACCCCGGAGAGAGCTCCACCGGGCTGCAGGCCGGCGACCTGTGCTCGGTCGAGCCCTATCTGAACTGCGGCAACTGCATCGCCTGTCGCGCCGACCGTCCCAACTGCTGCACCAGCCTGCAGGTTCTGGGCGTGCATATCGATGGCGGCATGCGCGAGGTCATCTCTGTTCCGGCAGGCAAGCTCCACCGCTCCGGGCTGCTTTCAACCGACCAGCTGGCCCTGGTCGAGACGCTCGGAATCGGCTCCCATGCAGTAGAACGCGCCGGGATCGTTCCCGGAGAATCCGTCCTCGTGGTCGGCTGCGGGCCGATCGGGCTGAGCGTCATCCAGTTCGCCCAGCTGGCCGGCGCGCGCCTGAGCGTTCTCGACCTCGACGCTGAACGCCTTCGATTCTGCGGCGAACATTTCAATGTTGAGAATACCGTCCTGGCCGGAGAGGACGCGGCGGCCCGGCTGGCGAAGGCGCTCGATGACAGGCCGCCGACCGTGGTCTTCGATGTAANCGGCAANGCGAGCTCGATGATGGGCAGCTTCCAATTCGTCGCCCAGGGAGGCCGGATTGTCTTCGTGGGCATCGTCATGGACGATATCACCTTTCATGATCCTGATTTNCATCGCATGGAGCTAACCCTCCTGGCCAGCCGCAACTCACGGCCCCAGGACTTCAAGAGGATCATCGAAGCCATGGAATCCGGNGCGATCGACACCGGCCCGTGGATCACCCATCGCAGNAGCTGTGACACTTTTGTCGAATCCTTCAGCCGCTGGGTCGAACCCGGCTCCGGCGTGGTCAAGGCCGTCCTCGACATGTAAACAGCGTTATTTTCATTGCTTGCCCGGTGGATCTCCGGAGGTTAGCCTTGGAGATCGAGAGCGTCGGTTTCGAAGCCGGGTCTGAATAAACATCGGGAGCTAAAGGNGCGAGCGGTATTTCCCGCATCCACCTCCCGCTACTCCATGCGAGGACATTCAATTTTATGATTAGCATGACCAGAAACGGCTGCCTGCTCGCGCTCGCGGCTATCCTGTCCTTTCTGCAAATCGCCGCGGTCAACCACCTCGATGCCCAGGAGCTCCCCGAGTCGATCCTCCTGGTTGACGAGGGAGAGGAATACACCTACCTCAAGGGAACCGAACCCCCTCCGGATGACTGGAACACTCTTGAATTCGACGATTTCGAATGGGAGATCGGCGCCTCGGGCTTCGGCTACGGTGACGTCGACGACAACACGATTCTCGATGACATGCAGCAGATTCTTCCCAATCAGCCCGGCTACCTGAGCGTCTACATCCGCAAGTTCCTCAACATCGAGGATCTNAACGCGATCAATTTCATCCAGCTCGGCGTGCGCTACGACGATGGCTTCATCGCCTATCTCAATGGAGTGGANCTCGCCCGGTCGGCCAGNATGGGCGCNGCCGGGATTCCTGCCAATTTCGACACAACCGCCGGAGACCATGAANCGACGCCCACTCCGNANTGGTTCANCTTCTCCGCAGATGCTCTCGACACGCTCCAGGAGGGCGAGAACATCCTGGCCATCGAGGGACACAACACCAACCNGACGAGCTCCGATTTCACCCTCATCCCCTANNTCCGCTACTACGACAACGTCTGNCCCTACAGGGTGACCTGCACCGANCGAAACAGCGGCGGAGTGCGCCTGGTCTGGTACAACACGATCACCCCGCCCCCCTACGAATCCATCGAGGTCTACAGGAACGGCGAGTTCCTGGGAAATCCCAGCAGCCCCGGGTCTAGAATATTTACCGACCGCGACGCCCCTGTCGGGGTGGAGCTTGTCTACGAGGTCATCGCGAGAACTCTCAACGGAACCAACTGCTCCGAAGAGAATCCCCTGAGNTGCACCATCTTCCTGGAAGGAGAAAAAGTAGTACCCATCACCGCCTTTCGCCGCGGTGACGCNGATGATTCAGGTGGGGTCAACCTGACGGATGGAATCTTCATCCTGAGNTGGCTCTTCCGCGCCGAAGGCTCCCCNGCCTGCCAGGACTCCGCNGATGCGGATGACGATGGCTCGATTAACCTCACGGACGCGATCTTTCTGCTCGTTTTCCTCTTCCAGGCGGGACCGCCTCCCCCTCCCCCGGGAATACAGAACTGCGGCGCGGATGGAGACCCCACAGACGGCCTCGCCGACTGCACCTACGAGTCCTGCTAGGAGAACGAGGCTCCGCCCCCGAAAGGCGCCGACCTCAGACGACCTGCTCGCCGCTGTTGACCGTCTGCTTCAGGTAGAGGTTTGACAGCTCCGCGGTAACAGGCCCTGGTACCTCGGAAGGGCCGACCGGGCGCCCATCGACCTGGGTAACCGATGCGAGCTCTCCCATGGTCCCGGTACAGAACATCTCGGCCGCCCGGTACACCTCCGTGAGAGAGATGTCCTTCACCCTGAAGGGAATATCATTCCGCAGGCAGAGATCGAGGACCGTGGCCCGGGTGATCCCCTCTGGACAGGCCTTCAGGTGGCTGGTGAGCACCGTCCCCNTATCGTCAACGATGAAGACATGGGTCGCGTTGGTCTCCGCCACGAAACCGTGCACATCGAGCATCAGGGCATCGTCGGCGCCGGCGGCATTGGCCTCGATCTTNGCGAGAATGGACTGCACCAGGTTGTTGGAATGGATCTTCGGATCCAGGCAGTCAGGCGGGAACCTGCGNATCGATGAGGTNACCAGGCTGAGGCCCGACTTGTCGTAGACCGGGGCCTTGTGTTCCGCCAGGATGATCAGGGTCGGNCCGGNCTGGTTCAGNCGCGGGTCCATCCCCGAGGTCAACTTGACTCCCCGTGTCAGGGTCAGCCTGATGTGCACCCCATCCAGCATCTTGTTGGCCTCGAGCGTACGCCGGATCTCACCGATGATCTCTTCGTGAGGAGGAATGTCGGTAAAGGCGAGCGCCAGGGCCGAGCTTCGCAGCCTGTCGAGATGCTCGGTGAGCTTGAAGATCTTGCCATCGTAGAGCCGCAGTCCCTCCCAGACTCCATCTCCGCCCTGCACCACCGAGTCGAAGGGACTGACGCCCGCCTCGTCACGATGAACGAGCTTACCGTTGATATTGACGATCAGGTCGCGATTCTTTTCGTTGAACTGCTGCAACATGGGCTTTTATTTTCCTAGGCGATACTCATAGAGCACCTGGTAGATCTCCATACATTCCCGCAGCACATCCCTGAACTTCCCGGGAACTTCCTCATCCTTGGCCTTATAGGGCCTGAAGGAGGTGGATTTTTCAACCTCTCCATACCAGTGAGGGGCCCAGATTCCATCGGTATCCCTTCTTCCAGGCGGCCAGGAGAGCATCGAGGGGTTGAACTCAACCCCGAGCTCCTCACAAAGAAGCCCGAGGAGCCTCTCAGGTGCCTCCAGGACATCCCGGGAGTCAAGCACCGGGGGTGTCTTCTCGAGTTGGGCCTCGACCATACGAAAAATCTCCAATTGCTGGGGAAGCCCCGTATCGGCCACCCCGGGCTCCGGCAGGATCTTGATGAGCGAGGTCAGCATCTCGCGCGGTTCGCGCAGGAGAAAACAATTATCGAGCTCGAGAACCCACTCCCTGCCCATTCCAGGCAGGAGATGATGGGCCATGTGCTTCTGGTAATAGATCGACTTGCCGCCGGGGATCTCTCCGGTCAGCCCGGCAACCACCTTGCTCCAGTCGGTTTCGTAATGGTCGATGATCTCCGCGGCGACCGGATGACCATATCCCGTCTCGCTCAGAAAGGCTCCGTAGAGAGGTTCATCATTGACCAGGGTGTCAGGCCGATTACCCCAGGAACGGAGCAACGCGGTGGAAATATTCCGGGGACCGGACCACATTGCTATCCTCATACCTTCTGGTTTCATTCCCTTGCCGACGCCTCGTCTTCAATCGTTGACCGAAAGTCGTGTCAGGGTACGCCCCACGACAAGCCAAAGCAAGGCCGGGACTACAGCACTGAGGACGACGGTCTGAAGAGGTCTGTCCGCGCCCATATGTCCCATCGCGGCAAAAGCGAAACCCATCGGAATCGAGCCGCAGGCCAGGGCGGCAAAATATTTCCCGGGCGGCATTCTCACCAGCCCAGCGAAGCAGGCCACCACCTCCGGCAGGAGCGGCATCCACCGTGACAGGGCCACGGCCCAGCCCCCGACCCTCCCGGAGAGCCGCTCTCCCTTCTCCAGCTCTTCCACCCCGATGAGCCACCGCGCGGCTCCTTTTCCCAGCTGGCGGCAGAGGACATACGGAATAACGCCTGAGAGAAAGGATCCGGCCGCCGCTATCACCCCACCGAGAACCGGACCGTAGATCAGTCCCAGCACGGACATGACCACGGTCGCCGGCATTGGCAGGAGAATATCCGCCGTCAGCAGAGCCATCCCGCATAGCCAGGCCCACCCGCCATAGGACTCCAGCAGGCCCCTGGTTCCCGCAGGCGAAAAGAAATCTTCGAACGAGGTTCCCCAGAAGATAAATGGAATGACTAGAGTGACGATCAGTAAAAGACCGATCAGCAGCGACCTCATCCCTGGCAATCCTCCCCGGGGCAGGTGACGGGATCTACCTCCCCTGCATTTTCTTGGCGATCAACATGGCCATCTCGAGCGCCTGGCCGGCATTCAGCCGGGGGTCTACCTGGGTCGTATAGGCCGTCGAAAGGTCCGACTCCGTCAACCCGCAGGCCCCGCCGATGCACTCGGTCACATCATCTCCGGTCAGCTCGAAGTGTACGCCTCCAAGACGAGAGCCGCAATCACGATGGATGTCCATAGCCTGCTGCAGCTCGCCCAGGATGTTGTCAAAATTACGCGTCTTCACGCCTTCGGAGGTCGACTCGGTGTTGCCGTGCATGGGATCACAGATCCACATAACCTCGACGCCGCTCTCCTTCACCGCCTCGACCAGGCCCGGCAGCCCATCGGAGATGCTTGAATTTCCCATCCGATGGATCAGGCTCAGGCGTCCGGGTTCATTGTCGGGATTCAGAATCCTGGCGAGCGCGACCAGCTCGCCCGGCTCGATCGCCTGGGAGATCTTCACCCCGATCGGATTCACGATGCCGCGGAAATACTCGACATGCGCGCCATCGAGGATTCGCGTACGCTCACCAATCCAGGGCATATGGGTCGCCAGGTTGTACCATCCATCCCGGCGCGGGACCTGGCGCGTCTGCGCCGCCTCGTATTCGAGATGGAGTCCCTCGTGACTGCAGTAGAAATCAACCCTGCTGATCTCGCTGTCACCAGAGCCCATGATGCTCTCGACAAATCCTATCGAGTCACGCAGGGCATTGACCATCCCCTGGTATTCCTTGAGCAGGCTCTCATCGCGAACAAAATCGAGCCGCCAGTACTCGGGGTGGTTGAGGTCGGCGAAGCCGCCGGCGGCAAGCGAACGTATGAAATTCATCGTCATCGCAGAGCGCTCATAGGCCCTGAGCAATCTCTGCGGATCGGGAATCCTGTCGCCCTCGGTAAAGTTCAGATTGTTGACCATGTCTCCACGATAGGACGGCAGGGTCTCATCCCCCCTGGTCTCCAGGTCGCTCGAGCGCGGCTTGGCGTACTGCCCGGCGAAGCGTCCCACACGGATGACTTTTTTCTTGCCGCCAAAGAGCAGCACGAGGCTCATCTGGAGAAGGATCTTGAGCTTGTTGGCGATATTGTTCGACTCGCACTCATCAAANTTNTCAGCGCAGTCGCCTCCCTGCAGCACGAAGGCCTGCCCGCGGCTCGCCTGGGCCGCGTAGTCCTTCAGCCTCTCTACCTCCCAGCTGGTAACCAGCGGGGGCAGCCTTCCCAGCTGNCCCNCNACCTCTCGCAGGGCTTCCGAATCCGGGTAGTCCGGCATCTGAATGACCGTTTTTTCCCGCCAGGAATNCGGGGACCAGGCTTNATCCATGATTTCTATACTTTCAGAGGGACTGGAAACTACCTACCCGCTCTCGGGCATTACAGACAATCGATCTACGATAGCAACAAGCGAAGAGACATCAACAGCAACCCCGCACCTTCCGGCTTTTTGAAGCCATCCGGACCTGTAAAATTATGCCATCTATACACCCTGAACGCCCACGGAGCGGCTNAAGGAACCCNGANNAGACCGATGATCGCNCTCTNNCGNGTTTTCAGGCTGAACCGATAAAGCTCCANCCGNATNTCTNTAAGTTATTNTTTCTTNTGGNATTACAGACGATCAAGNCANNCNGGNAGGNNCCGGCTTCCANCNCATCGTNACAGTCGGTCNNTCCAACCAGGCGCGGTTGCGGCAGCCAGGGNCAACCGGTTCCAAAAAGCTGTCCCCGGGNANNTGNCCGCNGCTTGATACCGCCTTCTCATAGATCTAAACTCCTTATCCTTCCACCCCTTCTCTGAAATGAAACGAAAACGCCATGAAGCCCGGTAAGAGACCNGAAAACCCCAGCTTTTCTTCCGGTCCCTGCGCCAAGCGNCCCGGCTGGAACCTGGCCGCCCTGGAAAACGCCTGCCTGGGGAGATCGCATCGATCCACAGNAGGAAAGGCCCGGCTCACAGAAGTCATCGAGAGGTCAAAAAACCTGCTTGGGCTGCCGGCGGACTACCTGGTTGGAATCATCGGAGGCTCCGACACGGCGGCCGTCGAGATGGCCTTGTGGAATCTGCTCGGAGCAAGGGGCGTGGATGTCTTCGCCTGGGAGAGCTTCTCCAGGGGATGGGCCGATGAGATCACCAACCAGCTCGGTCTCGAGGATACGCGGGTATTCGAGGCCGAATACGGCAGCCTGCCCGACCTGAGCCAGGCCGACCCCTCCAGAGATGTCGTCTTCACCTGGAATGGAACGACCTCCGGCGTCAAGGTTCCCGATGGAANCTGGATCGCCGANNACAGGGAAGGCCTCAGCATCTGCGATGCCACCTCNGCCGTCTNCGCGATGGAGCTTCCCTGGGACAGGCTCGACGTGACCACCTACTCCTGGCAGAAGGTCCTGGGAGGCGAGGCCCAGCATGGAATCATCATTCTCAGCCCGAGAGCCATCGAGCGTCTCGAGAGCTACCAGCCCGAGAGACCCCTGCCGAAGCTCTTCCGCCTGAAGAAAAACGGAAAACTCATCAGCGGCATCTTCGAAGGAAGCACGATCAACACTCCCTCCCTGCTCTGCGTGGAGGACGCCCTCGACGGCCTGCGCTGGGTAGATTCCATCGGCGGCGCCGGGGGGCTCGCGGCNCGGAGCGAGAAAAACCTGGAGNCGGTCTCGGCCTGGGTCGACAGGAGCGAATGGGTCGACTTCCTCGCGNCCGATCCCGCGACNAGATCCTGCACCTCGATCTGCCTGAAGATTGTCGACCCCTGGTTCGCCGCGCAGGGCGTGGAAGAGCAGACCGCCATCGAAAAGCGTCTTGTCGCCATGCTCGCCGAAGAGGGAGCCGCCTGGGATATTGGTTCCTACGCCGCAGCTCCGCCCGGACTCCGGATCTGGGGCGGCGGAACAGTAGAAACCTCCGACCTCGAGGCTCTCTTCCCCTGGCTTGACTGGGCCTTCGAAGAAACCAGGAATCATCCGTCTGCGTAAGATCCCCGATTGAAAGGCAGCCGAGCTCATGTACAAAGCCGCAGCAACCCTCTGGATCGTCTGCCTGAGCTGCCATTGCTTTGCGGTTGATGGAAACCGGCTTGCCTACCTGGATGAGANCGACCCCTACTACGTCTCCCTCGATTTCCCCAGGCTGACAACGCCCCAGTGGATCGGCGAGGACGGCGTTGANCTCGCCGTGGTCCTCTCCATCGATGACATGAGGGATGTCGGGCACTACGAGAACTTCCTGCGGCCGATCCTCGATCGACTGAAAAAGATCGATGGGCGCGCCCCCATCAGCATCATGACCAACTCCATCCCTCCCGCGGAACCGCATCTGCAGACCTGGCTGGCCGAGGGACTCAGCCTGGAAACCCANACGATCGATCACCCCTGCCCCCTGCTGAGCGGAAATGATTTCCCCAGGGCGAAATCCACCTTCGATCGCTGCGTTGATCTCCTGACGAAGGTCGAGGGCAACCTGCCGGTAGCCTTCCGGATGCCCTGCATGGACTCGCTGAACACCCCCAGCCCGCGGTTCTTCGCCGAGATCTTCAACCGCGTGACTCCGGCTGGAAACTTCCTTACCATCGATTCTTCCATCTGCAATATACCCACAGCGGCCGATGCCGAGCTGCCGCGCCGCCTCCTGGTGGATGATGACGAACGCGAAAAGTTCCGTAAATACGTCCCCTTCGAATCCTATGTCAATACGATCGAGAACTACCCCTACCCCTATGTCATAGGAAAGCTCTGCTGGCAATTTCCCTGCGCGGTCCCAAGCGACTGGCAAGCCCAGAAGCTCCATGGGGTCAACAACCCCGTGACGGTGAACGACCTGAAGGCTGCGGTCGACATCTACGCGTTGAAGAAAGGCACCTTCAGCCTGATCTTTCATCCTCACGGCTGGATCAGGAACACCCAGCTCGTCGACCTGGTCGATCACGCGGTAAAGAATTACGGCAGGAAGGTCAAGTTCCTGAACTTTGATGAGGCGGCGGAGAGGATCCGGACAAACCTGCTGGGAGGCGAGGCTCTCAGGGGAAAGACCGGTAGAGGAAATGGTGTCAGGTTGCTTGATCTCGACGGAGATGGATTCCTGGATGTCATCATCGGCAACGCCCGGTTGAGCAGGACCAGGCTCTGGTCCGCGGCCCGCTCACGCTGGAGCGAGGGCGCCCTGCCGCTCAAGCTCATCGAGACCGCTGGGGCGGGCGCCGGCATCGACGCGGGCGCGCGCTTCGGCATCCTGCGCGAAGACGGCGCAGCCAGCATGATCTGCAGGAGCCGGAGCCAGGCCGGCGGCTGGCATTTCGAAAACGGAGCCTGGGTCGAGGATCCGACCCTGCTGCGGGGACTCGAGCTGGATGGCAAGCCTGTCTACACCTCCCTTGAAGGCAGAGACCAGGGTGTTCGCCTTCGAGACCTCGACAACGATGGGATCTGTGAATTGATCGTCGCCAACCCGCGACGGCAGGCTGTCTTTCGCCGCGATACGGAGACCCGGAGCTGGCGCAGGCTTCCCTTCTCTCTCCCACGGGGGGCCATTGTCGCCGATGACCAGGGACGCGACGCCGGCCTTCGATTCATCGATGTCGACGAAGATCTCCGGGACGACCTGGTCTTCTCCAACGATGAGACCTACTCGCTCGACCTCTTCAGCTCCATGGACGAGGGCTGGTCAAGGCGGATTCTCACCGGCCGGCGCGATCCCGAAAAAGATGACCCCGAGGCGATCCCTCCCTTCGTCAGCAAGGGCATGAATCTCGGAGCCTTCGTACATTCGCGCCATCTCTGGATCCAGAACGAAAAGACCTCCGGCAAGCCCAACCTCGTCGACCGACGCTCCTTCACCGGCCTGCTGAAAGGGCTCACGCCCGAGGCCAGGAGCCCGCAGGCCTCCCTCAGGAGCATCCGCACGCGTCCAGGGCTGCGGGTCGAGCTCATGGCCGCAGAGCCCCTGGTGAGAGACCCTGTCGCCTTTGACTGGGGAGCGGATGGCAAGCTCTGGGTCGCGGAGATGATCGACTACCCGCTGGGAAAAACCGGCGATGGAAAAGAAGGCGGCAAGGTGGTCTACCTCGAGGACACCGATGCCGACGGAAGCTACGACAAGTCGACCATCTTCCTGGAGGGGCTGAACTTCCCCAATGGAGTGCGGCCCTGGGACAAGGGAGTGCTGATCACCGCGGCTCCTGACATCATCTACGCCGAAGATACAGATGGAGATGGCAAGGCCGACAAGATCAGCAAGCTCTACTCAGGCTTCGGCCTGGGCAACCAGCAGCACAGAGTGAACACCCTGGCCTGGGGGCTGGACGGCTGGCTCCACTGCGCCAACGGAGACAGCGGCGGAAAGATCCGCTCCCTGCTTACGGGAAAGACCACCAGCATCAACGGCCGCGACTTCCGCATTCGTCCGGACGAGGGGCTCCTCGACACCACCACCGGCCAGACGCAATTCTCAACGACCCGTGATGACTGGGGAAACTGGTTCGGTTGCCAAAACCCCCGCCCCATGTTTCACTTCGTCCTCACGGACTCCTACATCAGGAGAAATCCGCACTCGGTCGCGCCCGGGGCCATCTCGACCGTCGCTCCAAACGCGGGCAGGGTCTATCCCCGCAGCCGGCTGCTGCCTCGCTTCAATGACCAGCATGGAGCCAACCACTTCACCTCCGCCAACGGCCTCACGATCTACCGGGACAACCTGCTCGGNCCGGGCTTCAACGGCAACGCCTTNGTCAGCGAGCCCGTCCACAANCTCGTCCACCGAATCATCCTCGAGCCGANAGGGGTCACCTTCGGNTCGCGCCGGGCCCGCGGCGAAGAGCGCTCGGAGTTCCTGGCCTCGAGCGACAACTGGTTCCGCCCGACGATGATCCGGACGGGGCCGGACGGCGGGCTCTGGATNGCAGACATGTACCGNGGTGTCATCGANCACCCGCAGTATTTCTACGAGGGCAACTTCAAGCAGCTGAAGGTCCGCTCGGGCGACCGGATGGGGCGACTCTANCGGGTGGTGCCCGCGGCCGGAAACACGCGGCCGCTTGCGCCGCTGAGCTCCCTCGCGCGAGAAGATGCCGCCGGCCTGGCGGCCGCTACNGCAAGCCCCAATGGCTGGGTCCGTGACTTCGCCCANCAGNCGNTTGCCCGCTCGCGACCTGCCGGGGCCGNCCCCCGGCTCGCGCGCCTCGCTCTCAAAGCNNCCGAAGCCCCNGGAAGAGTCCAGGCCCTCTGCGCCCTTGGCNCCCTGCGTAAAGAGGCCGGCCGGGNGCTCATGGTGACGACCCTGGCCGCAGCGCTCAAAGACCCGCACCCGGGAGTAAGACGCCACGCCCTGCGCCTCTCGGANGCCTACNTCNAGGATTCTCCCCGGCTTCAGCAAGGCGCGCTCGCNCTGNNAGAGGACCCCGATGCCCATGTCCGGCTGCAGCTGGCCTACAGCCTCGGAGAATGGAACTCCCCCGCGGCCGGAAGATCGCTCGGAAAGCTCGCCCTCGCCAATGCCGGCAACCGGTACATTACGGCTGCCGTCCTGAGCTCAGCNAAGAACAATCTCGAGGAGNTGATCGCCGTCGTCTTNGCCGGCGCGCAGGGNACCTCCCAACAGAAAAAGATCGCGAGGGCTCTCAGCGCCAGGCTGCTGCCGCTGGCAGCCGCCTTCGGTAAGCCNCGNGCCATTGCCNCNGTGCTCGCTGAGATCACCCGGANGCCCGCTGAGGCAAANAGCTACGCCGCCTGGCAATTCGACGCGCTCTCGGGCCTNGCTGAGAGCNCCGCGCGGGAGGACAGCCCCTTCAGGAAGGAGCTCGAGAAGGCCGGCGNAGCCGTCANGGAGATGNTCCGATCNGCCNCCGCTCTCATCAGCGACCCGNGANCAGATGAAGCCCTGCGCAACGCGGCCGTTCGACTGGTCGGNCGCNGCCCTGCNCTCGGAAGCGCGCCGGCGGGAGNGCTGGANACGCTCGCNGGNCTGCTGAATATCCGNAATGGACTTGCCCTGCAGGAGCTGGCCGTCGACAGCCTGGCCCGCNTCCAGAGTCCCGAGGTGCCGACCCTCCTGCTGAGNGGGTGGAAAGGNCAGGCNCCCTCGATTCGATCACGAATCCTCACCCTGNTCCTCNGGCGGGAGGAGTGGNTNCCGACN
This sequence comes from Planctomycetota bacterium, assembly GCA_002708465.1. The sequence goes on along the minus strand of PAOC01000022.1, from coordinate 4,394 downwards.
CTCCTTGACNCCATGGAATCAGGNCTCGTCGCCACNGGGGAGCTTGACGCCCTCGAGCGNGCGGGGCTCACCAGCCATCCCAACGCCGCCTTGAGANAAAGGNCCAAGGCCCTGCTCGGCGCGGNCAACGCCGACCGCGCCGCGGTTATCCGAAAATACCAGGTCGTCAAGACCCTCACCNCCGACCCGCAAAAGGGCTTCGCCCTCTTTGAAAAATACTGNACTCCCTGCCACCGCCTGGGCGACGCCGGGNACCAGNTGGGNCCGGACCTTGCCGCGCTGGTCGACAAGTCGACCGATGCCATGCTCTCCGCCCTGCTCGATCCCAACCTGGGGGTGGAACGAAAATACTCCCAGTACACGGCGGTAACAACAGATGGGCGAATCACCACCGGGATCATCAGCGAGGAGACCGGCACCAGCGTCACCATCCTCGCCAAGGAAGGCAAGAAAACCGTCTTCCTGCGTAATCGACTCGCTCGGCTCGAGTCAAACGGCAAGTCGATGATGCCGGAAGGACTGGAGAAAGATCTCGACCCCCAATCGGTCGCTGACCTGATCGCCGCCCTGCAGGAACAGTACCCGGAGCCGAAGAAATTCCCCGGCAATACACCGCGCAGGGTCGAGACTGACACGGCCGGAAAGCTGACGCTCTCAACCGACACTTGCTCCATCTACGGAAAATCAATTCAACTTGAAAAACGCTACGGTAATCTCGGCATGTGGCGAGGAGAGGATGACATGGCCGTATGGCAGATTGAGATTCCCGCGGCTGGGAAATACGAGGTCGCCATCGAATGGGCCTGCACTCCAGCTACCGCAGGCAACCAGGCTCAACTTGTCGCCGCCGACGACCGGCTGCTCTTCAAGGTAGAAAGCACCGGCTCCTGGGATCAGTACAGGACCGCCAGTATCGGGAAAATCCACCTGCGAAGCGGAATCCAGCGGATCCGGGTACACTCTGCCGGACCGATCTCTCAATTCCTGATAGACCTCAGAAAAGTCACCCTGACCCCCGGGCAAGCCAAATAGCCCCGGGCTCCAGGTTATTTCATCCATTCGGATGGAAAACTAGAAGATTTCTCTGGGGTGCGGGGTTTACCATTAGACAGTAGGCGATCGGAGCGTGTTTTAGCGCGAACCGAGCGCGGCATTCATCGGTTTTGCTGCTGTGTTTTTCCTCCTGGAAAGATGAGTAGAAACGTGGGCAGCAGTTAAATGGGGGCGGAGTGTCCATTCCAGGGACGTCATCCCCTCCAGGGATCTGGTCTGATAGATAAGGTGATTTCGTTATGAAGCTCCCCTTCAAGGCGCTTGTCGTTCTGCTTCTGAGCTCTCTTTCAAATAATCTCTCCGCCTTCGACTGCGACGGCATCGCGACGGCTCCCGGGGAAGAAATTACAGCTGAGGTGGTCGTGTCCGGGCTGTCTTCGCCCGTGGACATCCAGGCCGCCCCAGGGGACACCAGCCGCCTCTACATCGTAGAGCAGCGCGGCCGAATCCGGATCATCAACCTCGCCAACGACAGCCTGGTCTCCAGGTCCTTTCTCGACATCACCTCCCGTGTTCGCTCAGGCGGGGAAAGAGGTCTTCTCGGACTGGCCTTCCACCCGGACTTTCAAAAGAACGGATATTTCTTCGTCAACTACACCAACTCCGGCGGCACCTCTGTCATCGCCCGCTACCGCGCCACCTCGGCAACCACCGCGAGCTCGAACACTGAGCAGATCGTCCTGACGGTGAGCCAGCCCTACTCGAATCACAATGCCGGGCAGCTTGCCTTCTCCCCCAGGGACGGCTACCTCTACATCGGTTTTGGCGATGGGGGCAGCGGGGGCGATCCCGGAAACCGCTCCCAGAACGGACGCCAACTGCTCGGCAAGATGCTGCGAATCGACGTCGATGGCGGTGATCCCTACGGCATCCCGGCCGACAACCCGTTTACCAACAACGGCTCGGTTCGCGACGAGATCTGGGCCATCGGCGTGCGCAACCCCTGGCGCTTCTCCTTCGATCCAGAGACCCACGATCTCTACATCGGCGATGTCGGCCAGAACGCCTGGGAGGAGATTGATTTCCAGCCAGCCACCTCCAATGGCGGTGAAAACTACGAGTGGAAAGTACGCGAAGGGAACCACAGCTACAGCTCAGGGACATCCTACGGAGCTGGCGAGCGCACCGGGGCGATCTACGAATACCGTCACAGCGGAGCAGGCTCGGGTTGCTCACTCACAGGGGGTGTTGTCTATCGCGGCTGCAAGATGCCTGATCTGCAAGGAGTCTATTTCTTCGCCGATTATTGCACCAACTGGGTCCGGACCCTGAGAGTTCGCAATGGCGTGGCACAGGAGATCGTCAATCAGACCACTGGCCTCAACCGCGGCATCCCCGGCAATCTCAGCCAGATCTCGTCCTTCGGACTCGACGGTTTTGGAGAGGTCTATATCGCCGCCTACACCGGCTCAATCTACAGAGTGATCCCGGTCAACCCGCCTGACAATCCTCCGAACGCGCGAATCACGACCAACCCGAATCCGCCCAACCTTCCGTTAGAGAATGGCTTCGCGATCGCCTACCTCGATGCCACCAGCTCAGACGACGGGGACGACGGCGAACAGGAGCTGAGTTTCTCCTGGGAAAAGATCTCGGGCCCCGAAGACGATACGATCGGACGTCCGAACAAAGAATCCACCGCGGTCACATTCTTCAACGCCGGCGTATACACCTACGAGGTCACCGTCAGTGATGGAGCTGGACAGGACACCGCTCGCGTGGTGGTGACCATCGAAGGCGGCGGACCCGGCTTCCGGCGCGGAGATTCAAATGCCGATGCGACCGTGGACCTCAGCGATGGCGTTCACATCCTCAGTGTCCTCTTTCTCGGGGTCGCCGGCCCTGATTGCTCGGATGCCAGCGACAGCACCAATGACGGAAATCTCGACCTGACCGACGCGATCCTCATCTTCAACTACCTGTTCCTTGGCGGAACGGCTCCCGCCGCTCCCGGACCGGTCGATTGCGGCCCCGACACGGGTGAAGACGAGCTCGACTGCGCGAGCTACGAATCCTGCGGCTAGGCGGACCTCGCATCTCGAAAACGAAACCGCCCGCCCTTCAACTCGGCTACATCTGATGAGTGAAAAACGCGGCCTCATACGGTTTCTTGCCAACGTCCGGGTTGAGTTCATGCTGAACATCCTCGGAGCGGGCCTTGCAGCGCTTGGGAGCTTAAAGCTGGGGCTGTGTTTTGCTGTTCCCGGCGCAGCCTGGTTGTTTGCGTCCTATTGCGCAAACCACCTGATTGGCTGACCCAGGCCCGCGATCAGCCAATCGTCGCAACGCCTGCCCTGGCCGTCTCACTCGCAGGCCGCGGCCTGTCTCTCGCAGCCAATTCCATCATCGGAGGCGTCAGTCCCGCAATCCGCGGTCGAATAGCCCGGACTCATGGGAGAGGGCTCCGCCGGAGCCGCTCCTCCAGTGAAGAGCCAGCTGAAGATAATGATCGCGTCGGTGATCTCGATATTCCCGGTATCGTTGGTGTCCGCCGCGTCGGCGCAGGCCGGAGCTGTGCCTCCTGAGAACAGGAAGAGCAGCGGAATCACTCCATCTGTCAGGTTGATGCTGCCGTCGGAGTTCGCATCTCCTCGCACGAAGCGCTCACCGACAGCCACCTGGCAGGCGGCATCCTCGGAGCAGTCACCGTCATCGCAATCGATCGCTCCATCCCGGTCGTCATCGATCCCATTGCCGCAGAGCTCGGCCGGGGGAGGCGGAGGGGCGTCACCGCTCTGGCGAATGGCGATGCCGTTGATCGCCGCCCTGTTGGGACGAAAGGTCGTTCCGCCGGGAAGATCGCCTACACGAACAGTGATCTGGTCCACTCCCTCGAGCGTATACGGTCCCCTGGCAACGGCCACCCCGTATTCCGAGTTGGGGAGCTCATTGCCGAGCGCGCGCTGGGCCTCAACGTGCATCGAGAACTGATCGGCCACCAGCTCATCGTTGAGGTAGAGGTCCGAAACTCGGCAATATCTCGCCGACAGGGCCGGATCCTCGAGATCCTCACAGCCCTGGCTGTTGGCTCCCTCGGCGAAGAGCAGGGTCACCTCGTAGTCGCCCGGCGGCAACGCGACGCTATAGACAATGTCCGCGTTGTTTTCACGAATGGTAGCGAAGAGCGCGCTGCGTTCCGCGTTATCCACGTAGGCCGGCGCGACAAACTGGGTGTCAACCACCTGGAAGGGCGGGTTCCTGATGGTCGTATAGTCAACTGCGGCCGCTCGCGCCGTCAACAGGAAGGGACTCGGGTTGTCTTCGCTGTCGCCCAACCAGGTCCGGCCATCACCGAGGGGATTACCTCCCGCCTCGGAGAGGGTCTCGCCGCCGCAGTTGAT
>PAOC01000102.1 GCA_002708465.1 Planctomycetota bacterium | reverse complement strand
CGAAATAGTGAAATTGGAAGCAGAGATCAGGGGATATGTAGGAATTGGGGGCCTGCTCATGGGGCAGGACGATATTGAGGCCGATGCTCTTGGCCGAGACATCGTGCGCTCCCAGNTTGCCGGCCTCCATGATNCCCGGNCCNCCTCCGGTNATGACNACCAGNTCNAGGTGNCTGTCTTCCTGGCTGTGNTGCGANACGACCTGNGNAAGCTCNCNNGCCTGCTCGTANTANACNGCCTTGGCNGCGACNNTGCGGGCNATNTCCACCTGCNTCTNGAGCTTCTCGTCTTCNGGNTTNNCCNCGNNGGCNGCCTNNGCNTNNGCNANCTTCNTNTCNCCAGTNTCNCGNTCGNNNATNCNGGCGCTNCCGAAGATGACCACNGTTGAGCGGATATTCTGNTCCTGNTGGATGAGCTCTGGTTTCAGNAATTCCAGCTGTAGCCTGACGGGCCGCAGCTCTTCGCGCAGCATGAAGTCCTCATCTAGAAAGGAGAGCCGGTAGGCATGGGAGCGTGTCTGCGGAATGTCCTGGGAGGATTTGGAGGCCTCGGCATCGTGTCGAGCGGTAGGGAAGGGATCTTTTTCGGGTGGAATNAGCATGAGAGGGTCCGTTTGTCAGTCTTTTTTCTGGTCAACAAGATCGATGATATAAGCGGCCCGGGCGCCGTAGTCGCCATCGGGATCCAGGGCGAGAACCATGCGCAGATCGGCAAGCGCCTCGCCGTCGCGGTCGAGCACCGAGTAGGCATAGCTTCTGAGGAAGAAGGCCTCGGCCATACCGGGGTCTTTTTTCTCCTGTCCGGTATACGCTGTCAGGGTTTGGATGGCTCCCTGGTAGTCTTTTTTCCCCAACAGGATTTTGGCCAGGGGCAGGTGGGCTCTGCGGAAGCTGTCGCCGCCTTTTTCCGATCCCAGGGCCAGGACCTGGTCATAGAGCTTGCGCGCGGCGGCCGGATGGCCGCCAGCCTTCTTGAGGTCGGCAATCTCGAGGAGGATGGATGCGTCGCCCGGNTTTTTCTGAAGNGCCTCCGCAAGGATGGTCTCGGCCCGGCCCNCATCCCCGGAGGCAAAGACGGCTCTTGCCCAGGCTCGGATCGCGCCAAGGTCGGCCGGGTTCTTTTTCACGGCCTTCTCNAGNTCCTCCAGGGANCTCGTCGTCTTGATGGTCTGGCGTAATTCACCAAGGAACTTCTCGGCGGGACGGAATCCGCTCAGGCGTTGAAGCTCCTTCTCATTCGGGCTGAGGAGCAGGATCGTCGGAAGGCCCTTGACCGCGAACTTTGCCGCGAGCTTAGGCTCGTGGTCTGTGTCGATCCGGACGGGAACAAAGAGCTTCTCTACGAGCTGGATGACCTGGCCGTTGCCGAAGGTCTCCCGGTCAAGCTTCTTGCACCAGCCGCACCAGTCGGCCTCAAAATCTATGAGCAGGGGCCTTGTGGTACTCCTGGACTCCTCCAGGGCCTTGGCATAGCTCTCTCTCCAACGGATCGAGCGAGCCGCCTTCTTGTCAGCGTCCGCCGGATCCTGGGCCGGGGCTGAAGCGGTGACCGCCAGGAACATCAGTGTATAGATTGTAGCTTTCATGATTTCAGATTATGGCCGCTGGTTGTCATTTTGTCAGCCTTGCGTTGNCCCAGTCGGCGTGATCTCCGAGATCGAGCTGGTCGGATCCGTAATCCACCAGCAGGGTCAGCTTCCTGGNTCCNGAGACCGGAAATGATATCGGCAGGGGAGCCCTGCTGGAATCGAAGTTTTCACGCAGGAGCTCTTTTCCATCGGCTGACACTACAAATGTCACCGAACCCTTTCCGCGGGAGGAGTCATCTAATCCTATGATGGCGGCGAAGGTCGTGTAGCGGCCATTGAGAGCGTATTCAAGAGCAGTGCGAGAATGTACACCGAGACCCCTTCGGTAGGTTCTTCCCTTCAGGCGGAGGGGAGCTCCACTTACGCTGAGGTCTTTGCGATAGGGGAAGCCTCTGCCCAGGACGGCTGTCTCCTTGACCTTGTCGGGCTCGATGCTCGAGAGGAAGACGATCTTGTCGCTGGCGGGGAGAATNCNNGNGAGNGAAGAGANCGGAATNTTCTGCACTTCCCGCGGCGGCGAGAGGGGCANNCGGAAAAGAAGGAAGGTCTCNTNTTTCGTCCTCTCGATTCCCAGCAGGTAGGCCGGCAGCCGGCCCTGGCCGGGAATTTCCAGGCGAGCCGGNGGATCTGTCTCTTTTCTGCTTGCCGCAATCGGGGCGAGGATGACGCCATGGACCAACTGGCGTCGAACCCGGCTCTTCTTGTCGGCAATCTCAACCTGGAGNTAGTCNTTGTCGAGTCCGCGAAAGACCCCGGACGCGCTGAGGAGGCCGGCTCTTCTGAGAATGAAAACATCCTGCTGTGGCGGGGGAGCCTCGAGAGTTTTTTCGAACACCGGGTCGTCAGGGTATTCTTCCCTGAGCCTGAAGCCTGCCAGGGAGGCGAGCCGTCCTGTTACCGGGGAGAATTTTTCACCCAGGCTGATGGTGGCTACAGGTCCGCCCGCTTCGTTGCTGATCTTTGTGACCCGCCCGAGAATTTTCTCTCCGCTGCCGAAAGCCACAATAGCTCCGGTAGAGAAGTCGGGCTCTTTGCCGGGAGGGGTGGAGCCGATGCGAATCTCGTGAATCTCGTAAAGAGGGATGGGGTCAGGGTTGCCGTGAAGAGAGAGCTCCGATTCGGAGAGGTTCTCAAGCTCGCCCTCGATGTTTCTTCCATCGGCAAAGGCGATCTGGACGCTAGCGGCGGGGCGCGGCCTTATCGGCGGATCCTCCGCCTCCATGGAGGAGGCGAATGAATAAAGGACCGCAAACGCCAGGAGCGTAAGGTTTACGGGCGACCCGCGTCTCCCGGCTGCCTGGAAGGACAAATCAGGGTTCCTTTGAGAGGGCTTCGTAATATTCTTTAAGAAGCTTTTCGTAGCGGGGGGGGAGCTTGCCGCCGAAGCTCTTCAAGGCCCGGGAGGCATCCCTGTCCTTGAGAAGTCCCCAGANGGAGCCCTTGCTTTTCTTCGCGATGTTGCGGAGGTTGACAATGCCCTCGCCTCCCTCNGGCAGCTTGGACATCTTCGCCGGGTTGGCACTTTNTTGACTCCCTCCCGGGGGGCCGTTGCCGCAGCCGCTTCAGCCGCCCTTGCCGCAATCGGGACAGGTCTGTCGTTCAACAGCCTCCTGCAATTCGATGAGCTTGTCGAGGGCGGTGACGATGCCGCGTTCCTGTTTCTGGGTGGGGGCCTCGCCGGTAACTTCCTTTGAGATGAGCTTTTCGACCCGGTTCATCCAGCCGGCCACCGTCTGCAGAGGCTTGCCGTTCTCGTCCTTCAATTGCCCCAGCCGGGTCTCGGCCCGTTTCTTGATGGCATCCGGAAGGTTTTTATAATCAGTCAGCAGCAGGGCGTATTGGGAGAACTCNAGNAGTGATTCCCCGAGCCCGTTGAAGGAAAGAGCGATCANTTCACAGACCCGGTAGTCAGCCAGGAGCNGGGTNCTGGCCTGGNGTGTGAGNAGNTTGCAGNTCTCNATGACCTTCGCATACCGTTTGNCGCGGAAATCNATTTCNGCCTGNAGCANCAGAGCGTAGGCACGGAGATAGGGGTTCGGACGATCGCCAAGCGCCTTGTCGTCGATTTTCCCTAAAAGGGCGAGGGCTTCGCTATCGGCCGTGCTCTCAAACGCCTTGCAGGCCTTGTCGTAGCCGGCGTAGAGCTCGCGCAGGCTGTTCTGGATAAAGTCGGCGCTATCGAGATCAGCGGCAAGCTCTGGAGAGAAATCGCGCAGAGCCGATCCGATCTCGTATTCAAGAACCATGGCCCGATACCTGGTCGGATCAAGCTTCATGGTCTTGACCAGGTGCTGGATAAAAATCTCCGTTTTGTCCCGGCTGGTGAAGTCGCTGGGATGCTGCGCAACCAGGACGCCGCCAGACACTGACACCAGCAGCGCCAGCGCCAGGGTTATGAAACGGAGCAGTTTTTCAGGAGACATGTTTTCACCGGAAAAAATCAGCAGTGAAGGCCACGAAACATTTGAACAGGTCTATTGTTGTACTGGGAAGCATAAGGTCAAAGAAAAAGCCTGAGAAGAGCTCCAGGGACGCCTCCAGGCGGTCTATTGCCCGATCGAGCGGGCAATCCTGCGCAAAAGCTTCTCAACTTCCTTCTGCTTACGGCCGATCTCCCGAAGATGGGATCGGGCCTCGCTTGACAGATCAACTGATTTCCGAGAGGTGTCAAACCTGCTGGTTCTCCTGTTGATCCTGAGCTGGAGAGCGCGAACCATCTTCAGCTCAGCGGACTTGGCCAGGAGGGGCGCGGAGCTGTTCTGATTTTTCTTTTCTCTTCCCTTGTTGGGGCTTGGCGGNGGCGGTTTCTTCGCGGCTTCCTCGAGGGCCGCGAGAACCTCGCTGACTGTGTCCTCGATGTCTTTCTGAATCATCCTGGTTGAATCACCCGTCTGAAGGTTGTCGAGGAGCCCGCCGGTCTGCTCGAGGTCCGCCTTGAGCTCGACCACGATCTCCGGGAAGACAAGGGTGGTTCCGTCCTCGCTCAGCACATCGAGAACATCGTCGCAGACGGTCGAGAGCCTCAGCTCCGAGGCGGCGAGGCGCTTGGCCAGCTGGCGGTCCTTGATGCCGATTTCGGGCTGTTTCCCTCCAGCGGCCAGGTTCAGGGCGCGGAGCTTCAGGTCGAGCGATCTGGTGGAGCTGGTGGCGGATTTCTGCTGGGCGAGCATGTAGGTGAATTTTTCCTTCAGGTAGGCGATGAGCTGGTTCCTGAAGGCCTCCTGGAGCGCCTCGAGGGTGTCCTCAACTTTTTCACGTCCCTTCTCGAGCTCCTCGACAGCCTCCTCCTGTTGGCCCGCGGCCTTGCCCGCCTTTGCTCCGGAGAGGCTCTCGGATGCGCTCGACATCTTTTCAGAGGCCTTGGCGACATCTCCTTTCCCCGGGATTCCGCCCTCGGGAGAGAAAACTCCGGGCACTCGCTTGGAAAGTTTTTCCAGCAGATCCTGGGTCTTCTGCTTCGTTCCATCCTGTTCTTTTTTCAGCGAGGGGAAGTCGCGGTTATTCCTGCTCTCCTCNAGCTCCTGGCGGGAAGACCCGACAGCCTCCTCGAGCGCCTTACGAGCCTCCGCGGCCTTGGCGGAGGCCTGGGCCTTGCCGTCCTGCCCCTGGCCCGCCAGCGCGGCCTCAGCGCNCTTCATGGCCTCGATGGCCTGCTTCATCTTGCCCTGGTCGAGGATCNTGCCGGCCTCGGCCGGCTGCCGCTCATGCTTTTCTTCATCTTCATGCGGTTCACCGGGCGGATGATCATGATCATCATGATCGTCTTCAAGGGCTCTCTCGAGCTCCTTGCGGGTCCTCTCGAGATCTTCCTCGAGCAGTNCTCCGGTCTGTTTCCTGATGCCNGCCTGTCGGTTGCCCAGNCCCTTGCGCGCCTCCTGGTCCGCGGCCGCGGAGGAGTCCAGCTCGATCCCTTTTTCTTTTCGCACCAGCTCTTCGAGCCGGGCGAGGGTCTTCTTCAGCGCGGCGGCATCCGCCCCGGCCTGCTCGGCCTCCTCCGAGTCGATCTTTTCACTGGTTTCCTCTTCGATAACCTGGTCGAGCTCNTCGAGTATTTTTCGCACCCGGCGAATCTCCTTGAGGAGCTTCCGCGGGTCGAGCTCCTTTTCAAGCAGCAGATCGAGGACCGTCTGCAGATCTGATTCGACCTTTTTCTGCAGCTGGACTGCGCGATCGAGCTTGTCGGCCTCGATGAAGGCCAGGATCTTCTGCATGGTCTCGCGGATCTGGATTTCCCTGGAGAGGGAAAAGGCCTCGCTGAGCCTGACGCTATTGGCCGGATCCCTGTCGTCGGGGCGGGCGGTCAGTTTCTGCATGATCGCCTCGAGGCGCTGGAGATTCCGCAAGGCCTCGGCCTGCTTCACCTTGCCAAGCTCCCGAACCCGGGCCTCCCCAGCTTTCCTGGCAGGGGTATCCGCCGCCTTCCCGGAGTCTTCCTGGGCCATCGAGTAGCCGGCGATTGCCGGCAGGAGGGCCACTGCAACGATGAGCAGCAGGGCGGGAGGATGAGCTGATGAGCGGGCATCCTGTTTGCAGCTTGGACTCCGGTGCTTCATTTGTTTCCTTCGCCTTTGTCCTCTTCGAAGAGGTCGTCCTCAAATATGTCGTCGATGAGCCTCTTGTAGGCCTCCCTGGTGGCGCTGCCCGACTCCGTCTGTGTCCTGATGATAGCCCGAAGGTGCTTCACTATCTCAGTAAATCCTTCGAGGCGCTGCATCTGAATAAGAATCGTTTCCATCTCCTGGATCTTCGCGTCGATGGAGCGGCCGAGCTCGAGACCCGCAGCAATGCGACTGCGCTCGTCCGGCAATTCCCTGATGGAGCCGAGCTTCGCTATGATCTGCGGAAGGGCGACGCCTGCGAGGTTGCGAAGCGGCTCGATGATGAGCTTCCCAAGGCGCTTGAGATCGTCAGCCTCGCCGATCTTGTTGTTTTCCATCTCCAGCAGGATGTGCTCGATAGCCGAGGCGATGGATTCGAGCTGCCGCGCGTGTTGACGTTCAGAGCGTGAGATGTCCTGCATTTTTCTCAGGTCTTCACGGCTGATCTCTCCGGGTTTGCTCCAGGTGTCATCTACCATGGAATAGGCCTGGTCGCGGATTACGCGTTCCTGGGCTATCATGCGCTCCAGGGCTCGGCGCTGCTCGAGCTCTCGCCTGAGGAACTCCTCTCCAAGCTTCTCCGGCGTAACCACCAGGAAGCTCATGATGCCGGAGTAGCCTCTCTTGCTGCCGGAGATCGCGTCATTATCCGCAGCCCCAACCTGCAGATTCAGGCGTTTTTCCGGCTCGATCTTGAGCCGAGCGATATCCCACTCAGTCTCGGCATTAAGGGGTTTTCTCGTCGGCACCCCAGGCAGCTCGAGAGGCTCCTCTGTCGCGTTCTCGGAACCTTCGGCATCCTGCAAGGTCCAGCGCAGGTGCATGGAATCGATTCCGTAGTCGTCCCGGGCCTTGAGCTTGAGGGGGATGCGGGCCTGGGCAGTGATCATCTGGCCGATTCCCGTTGGCGAAGCCTGTACGACCGGCGGGCGGTCTTCGACCATGTGGACTGAGAATTGGAAGGGCCGCTCCGGGGGGACGCCCTCTGTGTCTTCTAGCCGGATCAGGCAGGTTCCACCTAGCTTCGGTGTCCAGGTTCCGATGAAGGTGAGGGGCTCGCCGGGAGAGGGCTTGAGCACGAATTCTTCTCCCTCGGTTACCAGGACCGCGCGCTCAAGGGGCTTGGTGCTCAGCCCCCTGACACTGAGCTCTGATCCGACAGGCACCGCCAGCTCNCCGATGTTCCCCCTGNTTTCNCNTGTNCCGAGACCCGTATAGGAGGGNGCCTTGNTCGTGATCACCNGCTGTTNAANCTCAGGGCGTTCAAGCACCCTCACCNTGTAGCGNGGGGAATGGTANTTGCTGAAAAAGCCGCTGCCCTCCTCCTTGAGCTGGAAGNAGAAATCTTCGGTAACNGAGGGGTGTTCGTATTCAAAGCGTCCCGGGCCATCCTTTCCGCCGCTGCGTTCCATGTATTGNCGGCTTTCTCCCGANNGGTAATCGAAGCGGATCGAGACCAGGAGNGGGGTCTTCTTTCCCGGGGAGGTCTCGGCCACAATCCGGAGGGTGTCTCCGCGCGGGACCGCGTATTCGCCGTTTTCCAGGCCNAGGAGCCGGAGNTCCGCCTCGTATNCGTAGTCCGCTTCAGCGAGCAGCAGNTGGCGCCGCATCCAGATATCGAAGGAATCGCCGGCATAGTGANCTACGAGACCGAGAAGGCAGGCGGCGCAGAGAGCGAGGACGCCNGCCTCTGANACTCGCTTGCTGTCGATCACCTCGGAGAGNTCGAGCTTCTCGACNTTCTTCGCGGCATCTTTTGTCACCTCCCGCTTGAGNAGCGCCGTGAGCTNTTTTCCCTTGTTTGCNGCGNGAGGTTCGGCAAGAAAGCTGACCGCGCTGCGNAGGCTGTCGCGCAGCTCAGGAAAGCGGGTCTCCAGGATATCGGCCAGGACAGAATCNCTCAGGACTACGAGGGCCGGCCTGATGAGAACTTTCCAGCCGGNCCAGGCGAGGNCGCAGAGGTAGAGACCCAGGGCGATAGATCGTCCGGTCAGCGAGAGCCTGAAGGCTCTGTCGATTCCGAATGACAGGCAGGCNAGNACAGCCANCGNTACGACAAGAAGGGCNAGGCCTCTTGTCCAGATAGAGGACCGCAGTNNCGTTCGCAGGGNCTGGAGCTTGCCGTCAATTCGGCCNCCCGCTCCTCNCGCCTGTTTTTTCNGNTCTGCAGGGGTCAATGTCTANTCCTTCAGGTTCGTTCGTATCACAGCANCTGGGCCAGCTTNCTCAGGATCCACTCNACTGTAAGCAGNCCGGCAAGAAGGTAGAGGNTCAGCCAATTGTCCCAGAGCGTNAGGGGCTCGTCTTTTGTGACGATGANCTCAGGCCGCTGGTCTATTTTTTCGGGAATTNCCCCNGAGTTCCAGAGCTGGCTGTAGGAGCCTCCTGTCTGCGTCGCCAGCTCCTTGAGGCTCTGTTCATCCAGCTGCGGNTCCCGGTATTCCAGCTCCGGNGGCTCGACTCGCAGGCTTGTTGTTGTTCCATTGGCCAGGCGCAGNTTGTAGGANCCCAGGNCGCGCGGNATGTAGATGCCCCGGTACCAGCCNGGCGCCGCGGTNTCTTTNTCCANNTGAACCTCAGCCGTGNCTCCANCGGGNCCCTCGATGATGACNGCCTGGGTGTCGTCCTCGANCGGNTTGAAATTTTCGTCCTGCAGCAGCGCGGAGAGACGGACGATGTCGCCAAAGCCGTAGGCCTGGCGGTCGGATTGGAGCACGCTGCGCCTGCCTCCAGAGAGCCTTGCCTCTGTAAGGTGCCGGATGGTCTGAAGCCAGAACTGGTCGTAGATTTCCTGGGTGGTCGATCTCCAGCGCCAGGTTTCATCGCTGCCGAGGAAGATGGTGCGTCCCCCGGCGAAGTACTGCCAGGCCATGAGTGGCTGGGCTTTGCCTGAGAGCGCCCGGGATGGGTCGGAGTGTGTAAAGAGGACTGTCGCGCCGGGCTTCGCCTTGCGGACCCGCAGGGACCAGTAGATCCCGGGGAGCTCCTCCCAGCGATCCCTGTTTCGCAGCGGATTTGAGGAGAGCCTGGTGGAGTCGTGTGTCGCTGCCGCCCGTGTGGGCTGCAGGGGCCACTCCTTCAGGGAGAAGGTGGTGGTGCCGGGGAGCTCTCCGCCGGCGGAGAGCTCGGCCAGTACCGGGAGCATCTCGTGGACTGGTTTCAGGGTGTTGGAGGCGAAGAAGGACGGGGAGTATTTTTCGCCGGCGACAAAGATCAGCCCGCCGTTCTGCTCCGAGACAAAGCGCCGCAGTAGCCCCGGCAGCTCGGCCGGGAAATCTCCAGGTGCGGGGTCGAGGAGGATGGCTACATCGTATTCGAACAGCTCCCTGGCGCTGGCCGGCAGCTTGTCGAGGCTTACGTTGCCGCCCTGGGGGAAGTCCGGGTCGGCGCTCATCAGCCAGCCGGATACCGATACGCGGCGGTCACGTCGCAACAGGTTGAGGAGGAATCGGTATTCATAGCTCGGCGCCCCGGCGATCAGCAGCACCCTCGAGGCCTCCTCGATCACCTCGACCGGAGCGGAGGATTCGTTGTCGTCTTCAAAGGTCTCCTCCTCGCGTACGGTGACGCGGGCGCTCAACCTGTGCGCTCCGGTTTCCTTGAGGTCGAGGGTGAATCGNGCGGTGGTGGTGTCTTTCCCGGGTTCGAAGCCGACCGTCGAGCTCTTTACCANGCGCTCGGGACCATCTGTCTTGCCGTCAGGAGAGAAGGAGTCAAAGAGNTGGACCTCGANNGATTCGTTNCCGTAGCCNAGGTGGCTGAGCTGTACATCNACGGCNANNGGGTCGCCAGCGAAGACACGNTCGCTTGCGAGAATNGAGTCGANCCGAATGTTNCGGGGNGGGGAGGGNTCGCCGACACCCACCGTGTGCGCNGGGATGTTGTTCTTCTTCAGGAAAGNGACGATCGACGGGACNTCTTCGCCCGCNGTCAGGCGGCCGTCGCTGATCACGACAACCGCNGCGATTTTTGANCCNGCCTGCTGCTCGACAGCCTTGNNCAGNGCGCCTGAGAGGTTGGTGACNGTNCCCTCGGGGGTGAGNGAGANCTNCGTTTTCGTNGGGGCNTTCTCGGTGGATTCNGTGNCGCCCTCCTTTTCGAGCNTCGGGCGNCGGAGCTCATTCGAGAAGGTATAGATCTCNAGCCGGTTCTTCTCCTCGAGCAGNNCCAGCAGCTTCTGNTCAGGNTCCCGGAGCAATNGNTTNACCAGNTCGGCTCGAGTGAGCTCTGGAATCCGGGCCGGATCCAGCTTGAGCCNNCCGGCCAGGGNTTNCAGCGTGNCTGGAGATGACCGGTAGCCGTCTTTCAGNGTCAGNCTGAGAGAATCATCGAGGAGAAGTATCGTTGATTTACGGATCTCTTTTTCNCGGCTGACCTCGATGACGGGATAGAAGACGACCAGGGCCAGCAGCAACACGAGGAGAGCCCGGANGGNGGCGATNGAGTACTTCTTCCAGCGNGCCAGGGCTCCCTCACGCGAATAGGTCAGGAAGACGATGNCGAGNCCCGCGGCGACCACGAGCAGCGCCAGCAGGCCGAGCTCTCCCTCGGGGAATCGCGCCAGGCGGAGGTTGGCNTCGCCGCCTTCGAGGGACGAAGGATCNATCGAGAGCCAGCGAAGGAGCCATTGGGGCAGGGGGAGATCGTTCATCNTGTCTCCCTCCCGGCGGGTGTCTTGTGGNGTGCGAAGCGGCAGGCGAGATAGCCNTCGAGGAACAGAAAGAGGATCAAGGTCAGCAGCAGGAGATCGGCGATCTCGAACTGNCCNCGGCCTGATTCGGAGAAGAGNTNCTCGTTTCGTATCACNTCGAGGTCGAGATCNGGATAGAGNGCCTTGATCTGTTCCGCNGTGACGCGGGCCGGGTTGGACTCCTCCGGGTCGCTTCGGATGGCGAGNGCCCGCCATTCCCGNTCAGTGCCGGCNACCCGGTCAAGNCCGATTCGNAAGAGGCCNGNNTGCAGGGTNAANCGTTCGCNCACCAGGAAACGGAATTCAGCCTTGNCCGTCNCACTCGTTTTGACCGGGGTCGCCTTGAGGGAACCTTCTGATCGTTCGTCAACGGCNAGATAACGGGCTTCGGTCTTATGCTCGCTCACGTCGATGGGGACCTCGATCGGCTGGCCGGCCATGANTTCGGGNAGACGTCCCCGCTCCTTTCCGATGGTGTCCATGATCTGCCTGAGAAGNATGGGGAAGGTNGCGTTCGGCGGCCAGTCATGCCACTCATCATCGGCTGTNGTNGCGAACAGGATGGTNCGTCCCTTGCCGAATGATTTTTCAACAATCGCCGGGCTCGAGTCCGGGTCGGAGAANNCGGCGATGATTCTGCTCCCGGNGGTCGGCTGCAGCANCCAGAANTTCTCGAAGAGAACCTGCTGCAGGTAAGGCTCCGCGTCNCCTCTCAGGAGGCGGAAGTAGGGATGGTTGAAGTCGGGCCGCAGGCTCCAGCCATCGCCCTGGCTTCCGGCCGCCTTGCCCAGNTCTGCCGGGAGGAGGCCGCTCCAGGGGCGGGCCTCGCCCGNTTCTCCCTTGCCCAGCTCNCGAGACCAGACCGCAGGGTCNGCCTGGTCNCCCGGAAAGANCAGCAGGGTTCCTCCGCCGGCCACAAATCGTCCGAGNTTTCTGCGNAACTCTTCCGGCAGGCTGTAGGTGTTGGCGAGGAATACCGCGTTGTAGCGGTCCAGGGAGGTCTGGGGGAGGTTGTCCTCGGTGACGACCACCGGCAGGATTCCGAAGGATGACTCGGCTCCCGGGGACAGGGCATTGGCTACGAAATCGGTCTCGCCTTCCCACGGTTCGGAGGACGGCTCTCCATTCACGAGGAGAACCTCGGATGCCTCGACCACATCG
This sequence comes from Planctomycetota bacterium, assembly GCA_002708465.1. The sequence goes on along the minus strand of PAOC01000102.1, from coordinate 4,993 downwards.
ATGACGAAGGTATAGAGGTTGTCGCCGGGCAGGGGATCCTTTACTCCCATGAGCTGAGCCTCTACCCAGTAACGGCCGGCCGAGCGGAAGGTCGAGGTCACCACCGCCCGCGCTCTCGAGACGCCTTCGATCACGGGGATCGGCTGGGCTACGGCCGTAGATGAGATCGTTCGCTTGCCGCTGAGGGGGCCGAAGGTCAGCTGGGCGCGCAGGTTCCTGACTGCCTCGGATGAGAAGTTGTCGATGCTGATATGGATCTCCGCCGGGATTCCCACGGTTGGCCGCCCGCCCTCGATGCTGACGCCGGAGATGGCGAGGTTGGCGGTGTCCTCGGATCCGACATCGTAGATGATGATTCTTGGGGGATTGTCCTGNGCNTGGGCNAGGCGTCCGAGCGCTTTTTTCAGGGAGTCGTTNGCGCCCCCGGCTCCATCTGTCCAGTCGATAGCCCGCAGGTCGGTGATGATCGAGAGAGAGCGGGGACGGGCGACGCCTGTCTCCGAGGTGGAGCTGAGCTCTGCGAGGTTGTCGATCGTGGCGCTGAGATCCATCCGGGTTCCGGTCGGCTGAAGCAGCCTGACGCTCTTGAGCAGCTTGCTAACACTCTCCTCATCCGCGAAGCTGCCCCGGATCGCGGCCCTGGGACGCGATGGGCGAAGGATCAGCGCGCTGTCCCTGCTGCCGTCGCGGCCCAGCCGTTCCAGCTCCCGCGCGAGGGCCTCGCGGCCCTTTCGGAAGGTNGTTCCATCCGCTTCGTTGCGGTTCATTGAGAGGGAGTCATCGAGNACGAAGACCTTCTCCTCGCTCTTGAAGGCGCCCGCCAGCCAGGAATATTCGGTGTCCGAGAGCATGGGGCGCGCGAGAAAGAGGGCGAGCAGGATCATCATCAGGGTTCGCAGGATCAGCAGGATCAGGTGCTCCAGGCGAAGCCTGCGCCTGGTCTTCTTGAGGGCGGCCAGGAGGAACTCCATCGCGGCCCATTCCATTNTTCGCAGCTTGCGGCGGTTGAGCAGGTGGATGATGATGGGGATCGAGGCCAGCGCCAGGGCGGCCCAGGCAAGACCCGATGTCACGAAGCCGCTCATCGATTCATTTCCCATCGTGCTGGAGTGGAGGAGTGGTTCAACGTCGTATCTTTCGTATCCTGGAGCGGGCCGCTATCAATGAAATAACAGCCGCATCCAATGGTTCGCTGGTGAGGGTCCTCTGGTAGTCGACGCCGCCGACCGAGACGATCCGCTCGATCTCCTGGAGGTATTCTTCGAATACCGAGACATAGGCTTCCCGCAGTTGGCGCGGGTCGGCGTTGANNTCGGGGTACTCTTCGAGGCCTTCAAAGAGGGTGTTCCCCTCGAAGGGGAAGGTCAGCTCAGTCTCGTCGAGAACATGGAATACGGCCACATCGTGTCCTCGCAGGCTGAAGGCCTGCAGGCCGCTTGCCAGCTCGTCACGGGGTGCGAAGAGATCGGAGATCACGATGACCAGCCCTCGCCGGGGCAACTCTTCGGAAAGCTCTCCGAATACCTGGTCGATCCCCGTCTTCTCCGCCGGGCTGGTCTCGTCCATGATTTCGCCGATCAGGTTGAGAACATTTTTCGCGGTGGAGGGGGGAACCCGCTTCCTGATCTTCGAGTCAAAAAGCGTGAGTCCGACCGAGTCCATCTGGCGGTTGAGGAGGTAGGCCAGCGAGGCGGCAAGAGTGCCTCCGTATTCGTATTTACTCATGCCTTCGNCGTGGCTGAAGCGCATGCTCTCGGANCAGTCGAGCACGATATGCGCCCTGAGGTTGGTCTCCTCCTCGAACTTCTTGATGACGAAGCGTCCCAGGCGGCCATAGACCTTCCAGTCGATGTGACGCGGGTCATCACCGGCCACGTAGGCNCGGTGATCGGCGAACTCAACGGCTGCGCCGTGATAGGGGCTCTTGTGAAGGCCNGTGATGATCCCCTCGACGACCATCCTTGCCCGCAGNTCGAGTCGACCTATGCGGGCCAGGANCTCAGGATCGTAAAACCTTTCGAACTTCGCCATCGCCCAGNGCCTCGCTATCTTCGGCAGGAGTCGTTTCGATCAGCTCATCGATGATCTTGTCGACGGTATAACCTCTCGCTTCCGCATGGAAGTTCGTCAGGATTCGATGCCTGAGAACAGGATGCGCCACCGCGTCGATGTCTTCGGTCGCGACATGGAAGCGGCCGGCCATCAGAGCCTTGGCCTTTCCCGCAGTCACGAGGCACTGGCAGGCGCGCGGGCCCGCCCCCCAGGCCACGTATTCCTTCACGAAGTCGGGCACCACCTCGTCGGCTGCTCCTTCGATACGCGTCTTCCTGACGAGACTCATAGCGTAGTTGACCACGGGATCGGCCACCGGNACCCGCCTGACGATCTCCTGTACATCCGTGATGGCCTTCTTGCTGAAGACGGGGCGGACAGGGGNNGGGNNCTCCTCCGTGGTCTGGCGAATGATGTCGTATTCTTCATCCCGGCTGGGGTATTTGATGAAGATCTTGAAGAGGAAGCGGTCCTGCTGGGCTTCCGGCAGCGGATAGGTTCCCTCCTGCTCGATCGGGTTCTGCGTCGCCAGGACGAAGAAGGGGCTCGGCAGCGGATTGCGCTTGCCGCCGACGGTCACCTGGCCCTCCTGCATGGATTCGAGCAGGGCGGCCTGCGTTTTAGGCGGCGTCCTGTTGATCTCATCTGCGAGGATGATATTGGCGAAGATCGGCCCCTTGAGGAAGCGGAACTCTCTCTCCCGGCCGCCAGCGCTCTCGTGGATGACCTCCGTGCCGGTGATGTCGGTGGGCATGAGGTCAGGGGTGAACTGGATCCTGTTGAAATCCAGCCGCAGGCAGTCAGCCAGCGTCCGGATCAGGAGAGTCTTGGCGAGGCCGGGAACGCCCTCGATGATGCAGTGGCCGCGGGCGAAGATAGCGATGAGAAGCTGCTCAACGACATCTTCCTGGCCAACGATGACCTTGCCGATTTCCGCCCGGAGTTTGTCAAAGCTCTTCTGCATGCGTTTGACTTCAGCCAGGTCTGATTTTTTTGCCATCAGGGTAGCAATCCTTTCTGGGTTGGAGCCTCGCCGGGGAGCGGGTAGTTCGTTATTCCCGGCGGGCGGACAGCCGCGATGACGGTGTCTATCTGTTCTGTTGCTGGTTCAGGCCTCAGCGTTGATAGGCGGGAACGAATTTGTACGGCAGTTGAAGAATGATCAGCGCGATAGCTGTTCCATAGGTCGTTCCCACCTGGTCTCCCATCCAGCTTCCGTCGCTGGCCTGGGCCGACTTCAGCCTCCGGCTTATTGTACGGTAGTAATCAGCCCATTCCTTCTTTCCCCTCTGATATTTCGCCTGTGCCAGGTAGAGGTGGGTGTAGAAGTAGTGACCCCAGGAGCGGTTGATTTCGGAGTGAACCGATATCGTCCGGTCGCAATAGCGCAGGCATTTCAGGGCAAGGGGACTGTCGTATTCTCCTGCGTTGTACAGGGTCGCCACCGCGGCGGCTGTCAACGGCGGCCGTGAGCTTCCGGAGCCGATGCTGTAGCGAATACCTCCATCCGGGTTGGCCGAGAGCTCGATGTAGCGAACCGCCCGGCGGATGGTGCTGGCGTTGACCCTGATCCCCGAGTTCTGGCAGGCGCGGAGTCCCTGGATCTGGGTGACCGTCACAGAGCCCTCGTCACCATCCTGGTTGGGAGTGTAGAGCCAGCCGCCAGCGCGGCTCTGGCTGCGCTCGGTCAGGCGGACACCTCTGGCCAGCAGGTCGTGGATGCGTTTCTGACGGGCGACGTTGCCTTCCATGCCGTAGGCCTCGGCAAGAAAAAGGAGAGTGAAGCCATGTCCGTGCAGTGAGCGGCCCTGCTCCGCGGCGGTGGCGAAGAGTCCGTTTCTCTGCCCGGTTCGAAGGAGGAAGTCGGTGGCCTTGCTGATGGACTTGGCGTAGGGGCCGCGGGTCGGGGTGCTGCCGGTGGCCAGCAGGCCGGTTCCGGCCAGCGCCGTCATTGCCGTGGGGTAGCGGCCGTAGCCTCCCTGGTTATTCCAGGATCCGTCAGGGTTCTGGGTCCGGGTGAGGTATTGCGCGCCGCGCTCAATCATCCGGACGATCTCGGGGGTTACGTGTTCCGGCAGGCGGCCGGGCTCTGCCGACACTGATTGCGGTAGAGCTCCACAGAGAACAAGAGCGAGGGCCAGGTGTTTCAGGCAAGGATGTTTGGCGGTCATGGAACGAAGCGCTACCTGGTTCGTTTCTCTAAAACTACCTTCAGCTTCCCCTGCACGACACCGCTCTGAAGGGAGATGCCGAGAAAGAGACGCCCCTTCTTTTCTACAACACCTTCGTAATCGGTTCCGACGAGGAATGGTTTCCCGGTCTTGCCGATTTTTCCCACCAGGCTGCCTGTAGGGAATTCCTTGAAGGCAGGAGGAGGGGTCCGCTTGATGGAGCGTGTCCCATCCGGGCCGCACTTGGTGCCGTTGTGGGTCGCAAGGGTCAGTATTCCGCTCGCCTTCAGCCTGAACTCCTCACCCTCGGCGAGGTCTGCCTGGGAGTCGAACCAGTTGTTCTTCTCAGCCAGGGTGGCTCCTGGAACGTCAAAGGAGAGCCTGGTTACGAGGGGCTCCTGGAAAACGATGCTCAGGATATCCGCGCGCTTGAATCCCAGGGATCCGTAGCGGGTCTTGACCATGAAGCTCTGCTCCTCGACTCGGCCCTTAATCGTGAACTCGGCGGTCTCGACTTCATCCTCTTCTCCCTCGAGGGGGACCAGGTGGAGCTCATCTTCATCTGGCTCCTCAACATTGCCCTCGAGCTGCGCGACGAGTTTTTCCGCCCGCGCCTTGATCTCTTCATCTTCTGATTTTTGCGCCTCCTCCAGGGCCTTGAGGGCGGGCAGGCCGATCGCTGTCAGTTTCTCGCTGGCCTCCTCGCGCAGATCGAATTCCTCATGGCCAAGCTGCTGGATGAGCCCGGCTATTTTCTCAGAGAGGTTCGA
>PAOC01000021.1 GCA_002708465.1 Planctomycetota bacterium | reverse complement strand
GCTCGCGGGTTGATTCTTTCTCCCTGGAGATGTCGACGATTTCAGGCGCCTCCATCTGCATCCGGAAGGCCAGCTCGTAGGAGCTGATTCTAGCCTCCAGCTCGGTGTCGTAGGACTTCCCCTCNAGNTGCTTACGGTTCAGCCACCTCAGGGCNTCAAATTCCTTTCGCTGCTGAGTCGCGCTGACNCCGGCGGGCCTCTGGAGGTTCAAAATCGGAACTCCCTTCGGCCGCAGCAGGGTTCCCTGGTAGGCCGCTGGGAGATAGCCGTTGCTCCAGACGGCCGCCCCATTGGTCGGAGCTCCCCGGGGGTCCTGGATGACGACATAGCTGGGCATGTCCTGGTTCGGGCTNCCNAGACCGTAGCTCACCCAGGATCCGACNGANGGGCTCCCGGGAAACTGGTCTCCCGTGGTCACGTGAAGCGTTGATGGNCCATGGTTCTGGTTGTCGGTCTTGATTCCGTGAATAAAGGCGATGTCATCCACATGCCTNGCGATATGGGGGAACCGATCAGAGATGTGCTTTCCGGACTCGCCGTAGCGCTGAAACTTGAAGGGGCTGCCGACCGTCGCATGGGGAAAGGACAGGCGTCCCTGGAGCTCACCGGAGATCTCGGGGATCCTCGAGAGTGGCTTGCCGTGGAGCTTGTTGAGGACCGGCTTGTATTCGAAGGAGTCCATCTGGCTGACTCCTCCCCCGAANAACATGAAGATACAGTGCTTGGCCTTGCGCTGGATATGAGGCAGCCGGACCTCGAGCGGGTTCACACGGACATCGGCCCTCAAATCGGCGGTGAGCGCCCCACCAAGAGCCAGGGCGCCAAATCCGTTGAAAGATCTCGACAGAAAATTCCTGCGCGAAAATCCTCCGAGGCGATCAGAACTGACTGTGTGATCTGTCATGAAACACTCAATCGATGTAAATAAACTCGCTGGTATTGAATAATACACGGCATANCGCGACAAGGGAACCTTTCCCGGACTCGCCCGCGGATGACCCCAGGAGCTCGATCATCCTGGTCTTCTCCTCTTTCGAGGGGGAACGCGCGAAAGCCAGCAGGAAGGCCTGCTCCACCTGCTTCGCTCGATCGTCGCCGGCAGCCTCCTGGACCCTTTGAGCGAAAAACTCCGCCTCACGGGAGACGAAGTCGCCATTGTACATGGCAAGCGATTGAAGAGGCGTAACAGAGCTGCGTCGCTGATCCCTGGACGTATCGCAAACGGTAGAATCAAAGGACTGCAGGAAGGGCATGTTCAAGGTGCGCTGCTGGTAAATATAGACGCTGCGTTTTCTTCCCTCGNTGCCTCCCTGGGTATCCCACTTGCTCTTGTCCCACTTGACCGCCTCCTCGATAGCCCCCGGAAGAGGCNGGAAAATCGGCAGACCGAATTGTTCAGGATTGAGCCTTCCGCTCACCGCAAGGACACTGTCGCGTACCGCNTCGGCCTCCAGCCGCCTGCGGTTGAAGCGCCAAAGCAGCTTGTTTTCAGGGTCCAGCTCGGCAGCCCGGGGATCCTGGTTAACGGTCGCCTGGCGGTAGGTGCGGGAGTTGCAGATCAACCTGTGAATTGACTTGATGCTCCACTTGCCCTTAACAAACCGGTCCGCAAGCCAATCGAGGAGCTCGGGATTTACGACTCCACCGCTGAGCTTACCAAAGTCGCTTGGAGTCGCGACAATCCCCCGGCCGAAGTGCCAGTGCCAGAGCCGGTTCACCATCACCCGCGCGGTCAACGGGTTCTTGCCGNTGGCGATCCAATTCGCCAGGGCCATTCGCCGACTCCGGGTAGGCCAGCGCTTGAAGGGATCCAGGCGAATCTTCGCCGGCTCTTCGTTACCCGTTATGCAGCTGAGGAAGCCGGGCTCCACAATNTCTCCCGGGTTGTCGTACTCGCCCCGGATCATGACACGGGTAGTGGGCACACCTGGCTCATAGGGTGGCCCGTAGGAGTGCCGCAGAGACATCGCTACCGGCTTCAAGCGCTTGAGATGCTGTTTAACGAACTTATCCCTGGTCCGGAGATAGCGATAACGATAGCGCTCCTCGGCGGTAAACAGGTCGTTTGAAAAATCCTCGATGAGCTTATCGATGGAACGCGTTCCGGAGGCGGCTGGATTTACCGCCGTCGTGATATAGCAGCCGCCACCGCCCACCTCGAAGCCATAGCCTTCAGCGGAAAGCCGGGAGCTGTAGATGGAAACGATCGATCCGGCCTGGTCCTTGAGGAAGGAGGCTCCCTTCGCCGTACCGGCCATGAAATCATCATCAAAATCGACGGCCGTAGCTCCCTTACCCATCGCCGCGAGCTTCGGCCGCAGTCTGGCATCGCCCTGGACAAGCTCAAGGCCCGTGATCTTGTCTCTCCAAGCCGCTACGGGAGCGCCGATGGNCGGGTTGGGNGATCCGGGGGCGGCATCTATATCTGACGCATCAAGCCAGTAGCGCAGCCCCTTGCGCGGAGGCTCGACTGGNCCNGNCGCCTGGCCNCCGTATTTACGCTCGTAGTATTGCTGCACGGCGAGGCGCTCAGCCTCCGCCAGAGGATGATCGTAAACCAGGATCTCTCCATAGGCTCCCTTGTAAGGATTCCCGCCGGGATTTCCTGAGCCCTGGGTGTGCTTGCCAATGCTGATAAAGCTGGGCCCGGGAATGTCGCCGAACCAGTATCCGCTGTTGGAACCGCTCAGGGTGCCCGAGGCACCGGCCTCTTTTCCATCGGTGAAGAAAGACCAGCGCCGGCCATCGCTGTTGAGCACGGTCAGGTGCGGCTTCCCATCGCTCACCCCGCGGTTTTCAAAGGCGTAGTTGTTCCCAAGCGGCCCCCCTCCGGCCTGGATCGCTGCCCCGGAACCCGTATCGCCAAGCCGGGGCTTCAACGACTCGATAAATTCAGCCAGCAGCTTTTTCGAATTTTTCAGATCGCTGTCGAGTTTTCCGCGAAGGCTCTCTGCCCACTTGTTCTCGCCCGGACGATAGAAGCCCGCCGGCAAAGGTCCACCTATCTGGAAGCCATCTCCNGGCTCAGGGCGGGGAATCTGNACCGTCGAGAAGAAGGCCTTCATCCTGTAGAAGTCCCTGGTAGGAATTCCATCATACTTATGGTCATGACATTTCGCNCANCCCACGGTGAGACCGAGAAAAACAGAAGACACCGTTGANGTCATCTCGCTCAGCAGCTCATGGCGGGNCTCATCTCCNCGCGGCTCTGTAAACGGGGCCAGGCGCAGAAAGGTCAGGGCGACGACATGCTCAGCCTTCACGCCTGGAAGATCCCCAGCTCCCATGACGTCGGAAAATTCATCTCCAGCGAGTTGCTCCCTGATGAACAGGTTGTAGGGCTTGTCNGAGTTGAACGCGTCGATGACGTAATCCCTGTAACGCCAGGCATGGGGAAGATCGGGGTCACCTTCGTAGCCAGCGGTATCGGCGTAGCGGGCCAGGTCGAGCCAGAGCCGGGCCCAGCGCTCACCGTAACGCTTATCGGCCAGGAGTCGGTCCACCAGCTTTCCGTAGGCCTTGGGATCCTTGTCAGCGATAAAGGCCTCGACAGCTGCCGGCTCGGGGGGCAAACCAATCAGGTCAAAATAGAGCCGGCGGACCAGAGCTCGCCGGGAAGCCTCTTCAGCCGGAGCCAGCCCCTTGGATTCCAGCCTGGAGAGAATAAACCTGTCGATCTCGTTAGCTACCCAGCCGGGGNTTTTAACCTCCGGGGGCGGGCCCGGTTGAACCGGGGTAAAAGGCCACTCTCTCTTGCGCTCCTCGCAAAGACCAGAGGAGTGGGCAAAAACCAGGGCCAGGACCAATATAGGCAGAGAACGCATNCNAGTTACCAATGCTGTTTTTGATGGCCTCCGCAACCGAACCGGCTGCAACGGGAGACATCATAACGGGGGACTTCAGCCGCTTTCAAGTGAATGCCAGCCAAAGCCTTCNGTAAAAAAAAAAAGAGGGTAAAAGCTCGCGGCCGTTCTGCCGGTGGCACTCTTACCCTCGTAGATACCCGCCTTGCCGGGGTGGCATTGGCTCAGCGGGACTTTATTTTTCTTTCTGCTCTGGGCAGAGGCCTCAGATGGCCTTGAGTAGCTCCTTTATTTCAGGGAACCAGCCCTCCAGGAGGGACAGCTTGAACTCCAGCCGCTCAAGGCGCAGCTTGTCAACGCGGACCCGGCTCTCCCGGGTCTCGTTTTTAATCTCCTGGGCAACACCAATCACAGCCGCTGTGACGGCCTCTCCCGAAAGATAGCTTCTCTGTAACAGGACCCGGCTGAACAGCCGGACCAATTCTTCGGAGAGACCGAGGGCGGAGCGGAGCTGCTCACGCGCGGTGGCCAACACCTCCTCCACATCCATCTTCTTCATCAGACCCGCTCGCTCGATGCAGCCAAGCTGAATCCGTGCGCTGAGGCGTGAGATCTCCTCGTCAGCCAGGACTCCAGCTGACTCACTGCAACAGACCCTGTTGGCGCGCAGCAATTCCCGCAGAACACGATCTCGGCGATCGAGGCTTTCAGCCTCGGAGACCAGGCTCCTCGCAGATTTCCTGACCTTGCCCGCGCGAAGCTCCTGTCGGCGGGCCGTGCGCCGCAGGGCGGAGGCCGCAAGGAAGCTGACAGTCCCCCTGCCACCAAGAGCCGCCTGCAAGCTCAACGCCGGCACATAGTCAGGATCGATGGCCAGGGCCACGGACAGTTCTCGTCCGGCCCTGTCCGTTTCCTCCAGGGCCAGGGCATCCAGGGACCGCTGAAGAAAACAGCTGGTGAGATAGGTTCGCAGACCGCTCGGCTTTTCCTCTCCACCCCGCAACGACATTCCTTTTTGCAGGACCGCCACCAGGTCTCGAAGCTCCTGCCCCCTGGCACCGGCTGTATCGAGCCTGTCGGAGAAGGTTCCTGAGACCCCTCCGCGCTCNAGCTCAGCCGCCAGNTCATCTGCCGCCGCCACCCTCCAGCGCTGCTCGAGGATCTGNTGACGACAGTTCTCCAGGTTGTTGGTGTCGCTGCGATTGTATTCCCTGAACTCTTCGAGAACCTCGGNGATCGCGATACGCTCAACCTCGGATTCGCCTTCAGCTGCCTTCAGGCTCCGGAAGCGCAGGGCGCTGCGCTCCCTCAGCATGGTAAGGAAATCGAGAAGACCTCTGTCAGCGGGAAATTTCAACAGCAGGTCAATCCNGATGCGCGAGTAGTTTCGNTCGATCCACTGGTAAGCGAAACGAGCCCGGTTGAGATTNTCTACCGCCTCAAAACAAAGCCCGGCCCTGTAGGCCGCCCGAAGCCTGTCCAATTGCCCCGAGCTCGACTGGAAAATATCGGAGACGGGCTGGCTGGGGCGGCGATAGAGNACCTCGTACTCCTCGGCGGCCTCTACGAAATCACCTTCCAGGTNTTCCNTCTCCCACGATTTCAAGAACGCCNCCCCGGGCGCTAACNCCGAGGTGNTNCCCGCCATGGCTGGGACAGCTGAAGCCGCTACAATCGCAACCGTCAGTGAAACCACACCGAGCGAANAACTGGACTTGAGAAGGGGAGANAAATACATGATCGATTCGCAATCGAGGAAAAAAAGCGAGCGACCCNGGACAATNCAACAGAGAAAAGAAANAGAGGGTTTATCCCGGATTCCATCGAAACGGTATCCACGGCCCNCGCCGCGACCTNACACATCTTANCGGAACTCCTGTCACGGNACTGTCACCGCANCAGGAGAAAAACAAAACCCTGNTAAANNNCCACAAACCCTANANCNGGAACAGCTTGCGNGTTTCTCAGGATTGCGGAGNACGNAACTTGTAGCCAACNCCACGGACTGTCAGCAGAAAGCGGGGTTCGAGAGGGTTCTCNTCGATTTTCTGCCGNAGCCGGTTGATGAAATTATCGATGGTCCGGGCTGTACCGTAATAATTGTAGCCCCAGACCTTCTGGAGAATACGCTCCCNCGGCAGAACNTTGCCGATGTTGCGCGCCATGAAACAGAGCAGCTCGAATTCCTTGGTGGTCAGNTTGACCTCCTTGCCTTCCAGAAGNACAGANCGCCCGGACAGGTCGAGCTCNAGGGGACCNATGGTCAGCTTCTCGCCCTCGGANGCGTTCACCCGGCGCAGCACGGTCTGGATCCTGGCCAGCANCTCAGCCACGCTGAAGGGNTTCGTCATGTAATCATCGCCNCCNAGGGTNAGNCCNGTNACCTTGTCNGACTCNAGNGCCTTGGCNGTCAGAAAGATCACNGGNGTNTCNACCTTNTTGCTGCGNAGAACCTCGCAGACCTCGAANCCATTCATNCGGGGCAGCATGACATCNAGAATAATGANATCCGGCCGNTCATCAACCGCGAGGCCNAGGCCGGCCTCTCCATCCGACGCGGTGAGAACCTCGTACCCCTCNAACTGCAGGTTCTTCTTCAAACCAAAAAGCAGCGAGGAGTCATCCTCCACGATNAGCACNCGGGCTTTCTTCTTATNGGANTTGTTATTTTCGGCCGCCATTGTNTCTCTCACTCGGCNAGAACATGNGTCTTCTTGAGCTGCAGGGTAAAAACGCTGCCTGATTCAGGCTGGCTGGAAACNCGNATATCACCGTTGTGTACTTTGGCTATGTAGCGTGAAAAGGCCAGACCTAAACCTGTNCCCTCAACCTCCCTGGTCAGCAAATCATCAGAGCGGAAAAACTTCTCNAAGATACGCCGGTGATCACGCTTTGGAATACCAACNCCCTTGTCAACCACNTCGACAGTGATCTCGTCGACCGTCTCGCGAATNTTGACGANAATATCCGTCTCCGAAGGTGAATACTTGGCGGCATTGGACAGCAGGTTAAGCACCACCTCNATCATCGAGGCGCGATCCATCTGGATGTTCGAGATATCCTGCACGCTGNGCAGCTTNANCTCCCGCGGNCGGTCGGANGTGTGGGCATGNAAGAGGCTGATGGCCTCATCNACCACCTCGGCCATATTNCAGCTGCCGAACTGGAAGNCCTTCTGCTCGCTCTCCACCTTCGAATAGGCCAGNACCTTGTCAATCAGGCTGGAGAGCCTGTCGCTCTCACGCTCGATGAGCTCGAGACACTCCTGCTGTTCTTCCTCTCCGCTCACCCTTCCCTCCCGCAGGGTCTCGGTGAACATCTTGATCGCGGCCAGGGGTGTTTTCAACTCNTGGCTGATAAAGCTTACGAAGTCCGATTTGAGCCTGGCCGTCCGGGTCTCCCGAAGGACNTANCGCAGCGTATAAAAGACNCCCACCATGATCACCAGGACAAGAAGNATAACCGCCCAGGTGAAGGTNGCAAGGGTCAAGACCTCGAAGCTCCGAAAACCCACCGGAAGCCCCCCGGGTTCCGGGAAATAACGAAGCTCCAGGTGGGAAAGAGGAGGCGGCAGAGCCTTCGCGACCAGGGNTTCTTCCGCGCCGGCCTTCTTCTGCGGATCGAGAAGNCTCCCTGAGGGAANAGCCGGCAGCAGCAGCGCGTCGCCGAGATGCANNCGATCCTTGACCTCATCAAGCTGGGCGAGAAAGCGGGNGGGATCCAGGAGCAGGTGTACCACGAAGGCTGCGTCATCTGTCGGAACGGTGAGAAAAAGCAGCNCTNTCNCNCCTGCATGAAGCCGNCTCACCNGGNACTCCGAGCTGACGGAGGNNNCTGCCTNCTCAAGTNGANCCGGGAGGCTCTTCATCAGCTCAGCGTCGATGNAAAAANCCGGGGNGTTCCCCNTCGCCTGGACGGCGGACGACACATGCTCCGANAGCGCCTCCCTGTAGACGGCANTCACCTCGNCCGAAACTCGGAAACCTTCCTCGTCGAGGGCCNTCAGCAGNGTCCTGGCAACCTCGGCTGCCTCGGGCCGCCCACGCCGCTTCAGCAATTTGAACTTCTGATAGAGCAGGGGAAACTTACGCACCATTCCGCTGCCGTCAACCGTGGCTCCAAAGCGGGCGAGAGCCAGGTCAAGGTAGCGAATGGAATCAGACGAATCCTCCAGCTCNCGGCTGGTCCTTGCCGCGCCCAGCAGAGCCCCCAGCACGACAGTCGGATCCCGGTGACTCAGCAACGGCCGGTAGAGCATCAGGGCCTCAGCATTCTTCCCCTCCACACCCTCCATCCTGATCGCCGCGAGCAGGGCGGGATCCTGCCGATTGGAGAGCAGCTCCGGATAGGGCTTCCCNGCCTCGACCCTGGTGAGCTCTCCACGCCGCGAATAGAGAACATCGATGACAAACGGATCCTCTCGAATGGCTGCCAGGTAGGCTCCCCTNGCATTCGCATCGANNAGAAGCTCCTTGAAATGNTCCAGNTTCTCCTTCCACTCATGNTCGAGAGCCNCCGTGACATTTTCGAGATCCTCGCGATAGCCGNNGCGGACAAAGTCCTTAACGAAATGATCGGCCTCGAAAACAGTCACCAGCCCCAGGGCNGTCACGAGAACGCTAGGGATCAGGATCGCGACCATGACGGTCGCGATCAGCCTGATGGGAACCCCTCCCAGGTAGCTCTTAAATGATTCGTACAAGTCGGAANCCCTTCAGCCACAGNNACGGTTGGAGTCGGAAAACCCCGANGTACGATTATATCATGAAGGGAAAATTCATTCCCACAAGCCTCAGGAGNCTGGATCCGGCTTTGCNNTCCGGTTGCCGGTCCGGGGNCGCCCTGNCCTGGGAGCGTTCATTTTACCTCCATCCGCCATCTTCTTTTTCAACTCGTCGATGGANTCNCGAAGCTCCGCGGCCCTCTCAAACTCNAGATTCTCGGCCGCATNCAGCATTTCCTTCTCGAGCTGAAGCAGGTTTTCCCGCTTCTGGAAGGTCTCGTTATCGTCGCCAACAACCNGCCTGACGATCTTGTGGGCCCGGATCTCCTCCTCNATACCAGGCAGGATCNCCTTGNNNATGCTNCGGGGCTCGATGCCATGCTCNCGGTTAAATTCCTNCTGGAGCTTGCGCCTNCGGNNAGTTTCACCCATNGCCCTGCTCATCGAACCAGTCACNGAATCGGCGTAGAGAATAACCCGGGCATCGACATGTCTCGCGGCCCGTCCGATGGTCTGCACAAGAGCCGTCTCCGAGCGCAGGAAGCCCTCCTTATCCGCATCCAGGATCGCCACCAGCGAGACCTCCGGCAGATCGATCCCCTCGCGAAGCAGATTTACGCCGACCAGCACATCGTAGCGTCCTCTCCTGAGGTCCTGGAGGATCTCCACCCGCTCGATGGTCGCCACCTCGGAATGAAGGTACTGGCTCTTGATCCCGATCTCCTGGTAGTGCTCGTGAAGATCCTCCGACATACGCTTGGTGAGCGTCGTCACCAGGGTCCGGTTGCCCGCCTTGATATTCTCACGGATCTCCTCGGTAAGATCGGGGATCTGCCCCACCGCGGGCCGAACCTCCACCAGGGGATCAAGCAGGCCGGTTGGGCGATTGATAAGCTCCACCACCTCTCCCTCGCAAAGATCGAGCTCGTAACTGGCGGGGGTGGCCGAGATAAAGAGAGCCTGCCCGGTCTTCTGCTCCCATTCGTCAAACCGCATCGGCCGGTTATCGAGAGCGGAGGGAAGCCTGAAGCCATGTTTGACCAGCGTTTCCTTCCGGGCTCGATCACCATTGTACATGCCGCCAATCTGTGGAATGGTCACGTGCGACTCATCGATGATGGTAAGGAAATCATCGGGAAAATAATCAAGCAGGTTGTGCGGCCGCTGCCCCGGGGGCAGACCCGTAAAATGACGCGAATAGTTTTCTATCCCCGGACAATAGCCGATCTCCATCAGCAGCTCACAGTCATACCGGGTACGAGAGCCGAGCCGCTGAGCCTCGAGCAGTTTTCCGTTTGATTCCAGCTGGGAGAGGCGCTCCTCGAGCTCAGCCCTGATGCCAATGACAGCATCCTGGATCTTGTCCTCACTGATAACAAAATGCTTGGCCGGATAGATCGTGATCCGGTCGAAATCATCGAGGAGCTCTCCTGTAAGAGGATCGATCTCTACGATGTTCTCCACCTCGTCGCCGAAGAGTTCTACCCTGTAGGCGGTCTGTTCATAGGCCGGGAGAATCTCGACCACGTCGCCGCGTACGCGGAAGGTTCCCCTCAGCAGCTCCATATCGCTTCTGCGGTATTGGATCATCACCAGCCTCTGCAGGAGATCATCCCTGTCGAGGACTCCCCCGCGGTCAATCCTGACCAACATCTCGCTGTATTCATCCGGGCTGCCCAGGCCGTAGATGCAGGACACGCTCGATACGATGATGACATCCCGGCGCGACAGCAGCGAGCTGGTCGAAGAGTGCCTCAACCTGTCGATGTCATTGTTGATGGATGCGTCCTTTTCGATATACAGATCACGCTGTGGAATATAGGCCTCCGGCTGGTAGTAGTCGTAATAGCTCACGAAATACTCAACCGCGTTGTTAGGAAAGATCGCCCTGAGCTCGGAATAGAGCTGCGCCGCGAGCGTCTTGTTATGAGAGATCAGAAGCGTTGGACGATTCATCTCGGCGATCACGTTCGCAACCGTGAAGGTCTTGCCCGAGCCGGTGACTCCCAGGAGCGTCTGGCAGGGCCGTTTTTCCCGGATCCCCCTGGAAAGCTCCCTGATGGCCCCCGGCTGATCTCCACAGGGCTGAAAAGAACTGATGATCTCAAACGGCCGGCTTTCCTGTCCCTTCATCTTCCGACCTCCTCTCTGCGAAGAGTGATAAAAGGCCTGGCCTTCGTGAGCCATCCCCGCGGCAGCCCGGGTATCTCCGCCAGTTGCTCGAGGCTCTTGAGCGGCAGATGCCCGCTGACATAATCGACGATCCTGCGAGCCCGGGCCTCCCCGATTCCCTCCAACAGAGCCCACTCGTACCAGGCCGCGCTCTCAATCTCGATCACCAATGGCTTCACATCCCGCGTCACTGAGACGACCCTGGCCTCCGGTCCATCCGGAGTAAAAGCGGGAAGCACAAGTATGAGCATCGATAAGAAAACCAGGGCGGCCTCGGCCCCCGGAGGATCAAATCTTCCGCTCGGACGCCCCTCATTGAATCGATCCTCGTCTTCCAAACCGGCCTTCTCCTTCACTTCACCATCTGCAGATAAGGACGCACCTTCCNGGGNAAATCCGGCAGTGAGTCGCCCACCTTCAGACCTGCCTTCTTGTACCAGTCCTTATCCACCTCGAGTGCGTAGCGAACGACAAACCGCGACGGAACGGAGGTCAGGTCGAAGGGGCGCATATCGTCGATCTGCAGGACCTTCCCATCATCATTGATAAAGGCGATCGAAAGCGGGATGCGGGTGTTCTTCATCCAGAAGCTGAGCTTCTTCGCGAAAGGAAAGACGAAGAGCATCCCCGAGTTCTCCTCCAGGGCATCTCGATTCATAAGCCCCAGCTTCCGGGTTCCATCGGTATAGGCCACTGTGGTTTTGAGCACCCGCTCCCCCACCTTGAGACGCAGCCGGGTGTCCACTTCCCGCACCCGCGGCGGATCACTGCAGCCTGACTGAAGTAAAAGCGGCAGAACGGTCAGGACAGATAATACGCGCTTGGTCATTTCTCCTGCTCCAGAATAAACACCTCCGACAATTCAAGGCTGACATCCAGCGCCGGGGCCGAATGGGTCAGAGCCCCCACGGACATTCTATCGACGCCGGTCTCGGCGATCCGCCTGGCATTCTCCAGGCTGATTCCTCCCGATGCCTCCAGCAGCACTGCGGAATCCCGGCCCCGCTTTTCCTCCACAGCCCAGGTGAGGTCGCCGGGAGGAAAATTATCGAGGAGGATGGAATCGACTCCGCTGACTTCGAGAGCCTCGAGATATTCTTCCCGGGAATCGACCTCCACCTGAAGAAAGGCGGCGGGTGAGGCGGCGACCAGGGTCGACACCCAATCCGCCAGGGTTGATTCGCCCGCCTTCCGCAAGATCCAGGAATGATTGTCCTTGAGCATGATCGCATCGGAGAGATCAAATCGATGGTTCGTTCCCCCGCCCGTCCTGACGGCGTATTTCTCGAGCCGGCGCCAGCCGGGAGTTGTCTTCCGTGTATCGAGCAGGACCACGTCGATGCCATCGAGCTCATCCACCCAGCGCGCCGTCCAGCTGGCGATCCCGCAGAGCCGCTGGAGGAAATTCAGAAGCACCCTCTCGGCCCGGAGTATGGCAGCGGCAGGGCCGGACAATTCAAGCAGAACATCTTCCTTCGACACCACCGCGCCCTCAGAAGCGAGAGCCGAAACCTCCACCCCCTCATCGACCTTCGCAAAGAGAGCCTCGGCGACCGGGGCGCCGCAGAAGACTCCCCCCTCGCGGGCGACGCAGCGCGCGACAACCCCCATCCCGGGAAGAGTGCCGGCGGCCGGAGCCGGCTCAGCTGCCTCGGGAAAGAGAAAGTCGGAGGTGAGATCACCAGCGGGAAGATCCTCCGCAAGGGCGCGCTCGATGAGAGCATCGGCCTCGAGAGCTTCCGGGCGCTCCCAGGATCGGTCCAGGTCTGGTTTCAAATCTGAAGACATAACCATCATGCTCAAGTTCGTTTCACTGAGTTATGCCTCATCATGGGAGGCTGAAAAGAAAAATCCAGAAGTCCCCTGCCGATATACAGAAGCATTTTAACCACAATAACTTCGGATAATCGCCGTCCGCGGCCATGAAATGAGGCCCATTTGGATAGCATTTGACGGAGCCGGCGGAGGCACCTAGAATCCTGACTTCCCCGTAAGCCGGGGATCAAGGGTATTAAGGGTAATATGATCAAGGTCAAATCAGAGGCCGACAAGGTCTGTGTTGCCAAGGCGCAGGAAGCCGGGCAGGGACATCTCTTCGAAAGATGGGATGAGCTCAGCCAGGAAGACCAGCGCGGGCTGCTCAGGGACCTGCGGTCGGTAAACTTCCAGCTGGTCAAGCGCCTCCTGCACCAGCGGCGCCAGGGCCAGGACTCCGGGCTCGAGCTGGATATGCTCGCTCCCGCGCAAGTCGAAGGCCCGGCGGATGCGAATGGGACGCAGCTCGAGGGAGCCTGTCCCAACGCGGAGGCTGCCCTCAGCGAAGGCAAGATCGCCCTCTTCCTGCTTGCCTGGGGAATCGGCCTCGGATCGCCCACCGAGCCCACCGGCATGCTCCCGGTCGGTCCCATCAGCGGCAAGAGCCTCTTCCAGCTTCATGCTGAAAAAATCCGGGCTCTCAACCGCAGGTACAAGACCTCCCTGCCCTTGCATATCCTGATCCATCCCGACCATCTCGATGCCACATCGGAGTTCTTCAAGACTGAAAACCATTTTGGTCTCAACCCCTCCGATGTTCACTTTGTCCCCCAGCCGCTGCTCCCCCTGATCGATCGCCGGGGACGGTTTCTCCGCACTGAGCCGGGCAAGCTCGCGCTCTCTCCCAATGGTCACGGAGGAGTTCTCGATGAATATCTCAACCCGGAAGGAGTGGAGGAGCTCCGCAAAAACGGGATCGAGCAGCTCTTCTTCTTCCAGGCCGACAACCCAATGGTCCGGATTGGCGACCCGGCCTTCCTCGAACACCACCTCAACGGTGACTACGAGGTCTCCTCGAAATATATCGAACGGCTCGATAACGAGGAGGACCTCGGAGTGTTCTGCCGCATCGGGGACACCACCGGAGTCATCAGGTACACGACTCTCCCTGAGCAGGAGCGAAACTCCCGGGAAGCCGATGGCCGTCCGGGCTTCGCGGTCGGCGATATGGCCGCCCACATCTTCAAGCTCGACTTCATCTCGAGAATTCACGAGGAGAGCCTGCAGCTTCCCTTCCACACATCCGAGAAGACCGTCTCCTTCATCAACCGGCAGGGAGAGCTGGAGCGGGCGACCGAGCCGAACTGCTTCGAGTTCAGCTGCTATCTCTACGATGCCCTCTGGTCCGCCGAGAAGAACTCGATCGTCTACGCCGACAGGAACGCCGAGTTCTCCCCGATCAAGAATATGGGAGGAGAGAGCTCCTCGCTCTCGGCCCAGCAAGACCTCTCGCAGCTCTACGCCGGCTGGCTGCAGCGCTGCGGAGTAGAGTTTACGGGAAAAGCCGGCGATGTCACGCCAACGGTCGAGATCTCACCACTCTACGCCCTGAGCGAAACAGAATTAAAGTCCCGAGCCGACCTGCCTGAGGAGATAACTGACGATATACTCCTTACAGGCGGCAAAACATGATCAGATCACTATTCCTGGCTATCATCGTCATCTCCTGCTCACCGTACCCGGCCCTCGGCGCCAGCCCCCGGGCGGAGGCGGAGCTCGACAAATGGCTCGAAAATCTCAGCCATCCCGATCCGTTCATCTCGAAACGGGCGGAGGCGGAGGTGCGCAACCTCGGCGAGGATGCGCTGCTTCCGCTGGCTGAAATACTCGCCAAGGTCCCGGAGAAAGATGCCCTGCCGGAACGGCTCCAATGGCTCCGGGTCGACAGGATCGTGCGAGAGATCCTCGCTGACTTTCTCAGCCACCTCGAATCGGAATACAGCGCCCTGGAACTTGACCGGCAGGAGCTCGAGCTGCTCTCCACCAGGCTCGCGTCGCTCGCGCGACTCAGAGAGCTTCGCGGCCGCCTTGCGGACCGCAAGACCACACGCCCCTCCATCGAGACGGACCTTAAGTCCTGGCTCTCCTGGAAACGTCTGCGGGAATCAGCCGCGGCTGCCGGGGGAAAAAAGGCGGCGCTCCCCGAAGCGGAGAGAGTGCGGCTCGAAAAACTTGCAGCTGATGTCGAGAGATTGAAAAAGGAGCTCCCTGACTTCGAGCAGGTTGGCGGGGAATACAGGGAGCTGCAGAAGCTCGAATCCATCGCGCAAAGCCTTGAATCAAAAAGCGAGCTCACTCGCCTGCGCGCAGAAGACCTGCGGGAGAGAACCCGAAGCCGCAAGCCCCGGGTCGACGCGTTGACCGGTAAAATCCGGATCCTCGGCACCCCGGCGCTGGTTGAGCTCGCGGCAAGAAGAGAGCTTCTGCCCGTGCGCGAGGCCCCTCCCGCCGGAGAGCTTTCGGCAACCTGCGAGCGTTTCTATGGAATCCTGCTGGCGAAGGGGCTCGATAAACTTTCAGCTGAAGGCCGGCTGCGGGGAGACGGCTCCGAAGAAGGCGACTACGGCAGGGGCATCCTCTGGGCCCTGGAGGTTGACAGGAAAGGGAAGGACGCCGCGGGCGCCGCCGTTCGCCTGGAAAAACACGTTGCCTCGGTTATGAGGGATCTCGACAGCGGCGAGAGCCTCATCCGCGACAGGGCCCGGCTCGAGCTCTACAGGCTCGGCGAACGCGGCCTCGCGGCCCTCGTCGAAACCCGGGAGGGAGAGACCGTGCTGAAGAAAAAAACGCATGGCTTTCTTCATGGCCTGCTGCGCTGGCGAATCAACCCGGAGGTCTACAGCCTGGTCGGAATCCAGTTCAATGATTATTC
>PAOC01000144.1 GCA_002708465.1 Planctomycetota bacterium | reverse complement strand
TCAAGTGAGACCGCGGCCGCGTAATAAACCGCCGCCTCCGCGAACCGTCCCCGGGAGACCGAGCTATCGCCCAGGGAAGCGAAATTCGTATCGCCTGCCCCGAGGATCTGTCGCCGGTCGCTACCGGAGGAAGCCCCCATCGCGAAGCATCTCACCAGGAGATCCTCCTCTCCGAGGGCCTTCGCCGCAGCCTTCAGCGGATCGAGAAGCTTCGCGGCTCGACCACTCAGCTCTGCATGATCAGCATCCGCCCCCGCGTTCCGATAGGTCTGCTGCGCGCCTGAGAGAGCGGCCGTGAGGGTGAAAATACTCGACCGGCTGGGCTTGTTGATGAACGCGTCGGCGCCCCTGACAAACTCCCGTTCAAGAGCGGCTCCCGTAGAGCGGTCTCCCCAATCGACCTGGTCACGAAGCTCGCCCAGCTTCGGATCATCAGAGACGATGAAATTATTCCAGCGGGTATCGAGATCCATGGAAAACAACCCCACCTGCCAGGGCCCCGGACTTTTCGCCCGCGCGAGGATTCCGTCGAAGGCGGGAGAATAACGGTGTCCATCGAGGCTGAAGCTGACTCGCCCCCCCGAGTACTCGAAACCGATGCGGGCGTGGCCCGCGGGATTGTTGCGCCTGGTGAGCTGCCAGCCCGAGCCGCCGGCTGGCCGGAGGGGGTCCATGGTAGCGTAATACCTGAATTCACCGGTTCCCCAGGGTCGCAGAGCGAAACAGTAAAAATGTTCATCTCCATCTCTCCTGAGAAAAACACCCGCGAAGCCCTTTGGGGTCCCTCCGGCAACCGCGAGGTCGACCATTCCGCGAAAATCTCCAAAGCCGGCGGGATCCATGAGGACACGCGTTCCGGAAATTCCCAGGTAATGGGATTCGACCCGAAGCCCGCTCGAGCTCTTCCTCTCGCCGCCCGGGCTGATTTCCATCCAGTTGCGAGGGGCGCTCGCGAAGGTGTGGACCACCGTCGTCCCCTTGCTGGCGCAACCGGCTGCCAGCAGGATCGCGCAGAGGGCAGAGGAGACCTGGATCGGTAAGATGCGGGAAGGAAATTTCAGAAGAGGCAAGGGAACGCTCCGGAACTGTTTCTCTGCGTAACGCAAAAGCTGAAGTAGCAAGAGAGTAGTGTAACGAAGGAACGGCAAAAAACCCAGAAACCTGCTGAAACAGGGGAGCTCATCCTCCGACGAAACGGACGGTCGGTTTACGCCCGCTGAGAAATTGCGTAACATGCTGCCCCGGCTGGCATCGGATCGAATCCTGGAAACAACGGAGAAAAACATGTCTGCAGAAGAACGTCTCGAGGCTCTCGGCATCGAGCTGCCTGAACCTCCAAAGCCGGTGGCCAACTACGTCACCAATATGATCGTCGACCGCTGCCTCTACGTCTCCGGCCACGGCCCCGCGCCGCTGGAGGGCGCGAAGCTCACCGGCAAGCTCGGAGCTGACCTCGATGTAGAAGCTGGCTATGTGGCTGCCCGGCAGACAGGCCTCTCCATCCTGGCCACGGTCCGCTCAAGTCTCGGAAGCCTGGACAAGGTTGAACGCGTGATCAAGCTGCTCGGCATGGTGAACGCGACCCCCGACTTCCTCGAACACCCCAAGGTCATCAACGGCTGTTCAGACCTCTTCGTCGACGTCTTCGGAGAAGAGCGCGGCCGCGCCAGCCGCTCCGCGGTCGGCTTCAGCTCGCTGCCCGGAGCCATCGCCACGGAGATCGAGGCGATCTTTCTCATAGCTGAATAATCACGCACGAAGGACAAAGCCATGACAACCCAAGAAGGCGCCAGGGAGCGCCTGGCCCGTTTCCGGGAGACCCTCGACAGCGATGTCGAAGCTGCCCTGATCTGCCGGCCGGAGCATCTCCTCTACCTGGGGAACTTCTACCCTCTTCCCAACAGCCTCAACCTCCACGGCAGCGGCTACCTGCTCATCGAGAGAGACGGCCCCTGCACACTGTTCACCGACAACTGGCTGGCAGGCGACGCCGTCGAGACGCCTCCACAGGACTCCAGCCCGGCGGACCTTGTCCTCTCCGCCACCTGGTACGATTGCGTGAAGCCGGCGACTCCCCGCGGCGCGGTGGTCGCCCAGCTCGTCAACGAAACGCTCGAGAAGAAAAAAATATCCCGGCTCGCCGCGGAGACAGCCTTCCTTCCCCGCCAATCGGCCGCCTGCGTTGATTCCGTCGTCGATTGTGAACCGACTCTGCTGAAGATGCGGGAGCGGAAATATCCTGACGAGCTCGAGGTCATCCGGGCCGGCGTGAGAACGGCCGAGGCCGTGCACCGAGCTTCCCGCGAGCTCCTAGAACCCGGCCTCAGGGAGATCGACTACTACGGCCAGCTGGTGGCCCGGGCCACCAGCGAGGCGAGCGTCCCCTTCGTGATGATGTGCGACCTTGCCTCCGGCGAACGGGCCGCGGGCGGCGGCGGCGCGCCCGGTGAGCGGATCATCGAGGAGGGAGACCTCGTCATCCACGACATCTTCCCCTATGTGCGAGGCTACCGCGGCGACATCACCAACACCCTGGTGGCGGGAGGAAATCCATCGAACGAGCAGACCGAGCTCTTCGAGCTGGTCGCCGCCAGCCTCGATAGAGCCGAGGCTCTCCTGAAGCCTGGGACCCCCGCCTCCGCCTTCAGCGAGGCGATCATCGACACCTTCGCCTCCGCTGGCGAGGAGCTGGTTCACCACGCGGGTCACGCCATCGGACTCGGCCACCCGGAGGCCCCCGAGCTGGTTCTCGAGAGCGACCGGATTATCGAAAGCGGCATGGTTCTGACCCTCGAACCTGGAGTTTACGGCAAGCCCACCGGGGGCATCCGCCTCGAACACGACTACCTGATCACCGACGACGGCTTTGAACGACTCTCGAACCACGAGCTGGGACTCGCCTGAGCAGCGGCCCCGCCCACCTGCATGAGGAACGGCACCCTTGATCATCAAGATCGGCATTATCTTCCTCGTCTTTGCCGCGATCTTTTATTTTCCCCAGTATCTGCCCAGGCTCTTCCGATTCCTCGGCAAGAGAACAGGACAGGCGGGGCGATTAGGCAAAGAGATGGTGACGGGGGTCGAGGTCCCCGGCAGCGTGCTGGCCGAAATCGAGACCGCGACCGGCAAGATCCTGCTCGACAAGGCTCTCGCAACCCGGCCCCGCCTGCCCCGCTCGGACCAGACCGACGCCGTCGCCCGGCTTGGGGACCGCCTGGCCGAGCAGGCTGGCCGACAACAGATACCCTACCGATTCCTGGTTGTTGACGACCCCGCTCCCAACGCCTGCGCCATACCCGGCGGCAGCATCCTTGTCTCCCAGGCTCTGGTCGAGCTCTGCTCCAGCCAGGACGAGCTCGCGGGTGTTATTGCGCACGAGATCCAGCACATCGACTGCCGCCATGCTCTGAGCTCCCTGGCAAAAGATTTCGCGGCGAACAAGCTGCTGAACATTGGCGGCCCTATGTTGCGCAAGGCCGCAGATCTGCTGGAGGTCGTGATCGACCGCGGCTACCAGCAGGAACAGGAATTCGAGGCCGACCTCGAAGGCGTCCGCCTGGCAAGGCGGGCCGGCTTCGATCCGGCCGGGCTGGCCAACCTTCTTGAAAAGATCGGCATGCTCGAGCCGCTGGAGAACAGCCTGCGCATAGAGGAGCTCCCCTACTTCAGCACCCACCCGCCAATCCACGAGCGAGTCCGGAAGCTCCGCAAGCTGGCGGGGTGACAGCCTTCCACAAGACTCCAGGCAGGTCCGGGTTCCCTACTTCTCGTAGGGCCGCGTCGGCGAGCCCTGGTAGAGCTGCCTGGGCCTGGCGATGCGCTGGTCCTTGTCGCCGAAAAACTCATTCCACTGCGACAGCCATCCCGAGGTTCTTCCGATCGCGAAGAGAACCGGGAACATCGGCGTCGGGAAACCCATCGACTGGTAGATGAGGCCTGAGTAGAAGTCGACATTGGGGTAGAGCTTGCGATCGACGAAGTAGTTGTCCTCGAGAGCGATCCTCTCGAGCTCCAGGGCGATATCCAGCAGAGGATTCATTCCCTGGACCTCGAAGACCTCGTAGGCGAGCTTCTTGATGATCTTGGCCCGGGGATCGTAGTTCTTGTACACCCGATGGCCGAAGCCCATGAGACGTATCTTGCTGTCCTTGTCCTTCACCTGCTCGATAAAACCAGGGATGTTGTCCTTATCGCCGATCTCGTTGAGCATCCTGAGCACGGCCTCGTTGGCGCCGCCATGCAGCGGCCCGTAGAGAGCGGCAGCGGCCGCCGCCAGGCTCGAATAGGGATCGCTGTAGGAGCTGCCGACGCCGCGCATGGCGCTGGTTGAGCAGTTCTGCTCATGGTCGGCATGCAGGGTAAAGAGCACATCCATAACGCGCTCGAGAACCGGGTTCTGAGTGTAGGAGCCATCATCATCGGCAAAAACCAACCTCAGGAAATTTGCCGCGAAGCTCTGGGTCGGATCCGGGTCAAGGTAGGAGAGACCTGCGTTACGCCTGAAGGCGTAGGCTGACAGGGTCGGAACCTTGCTCACCAGCCTGTGGATCTGCTGCAGACGATTTTCCGGGTCGTTGACATTCTTGGCGTCAGGGTAATAGGTCGCCAGGCAGGCAAGGCTGCTGATCAGCATTCCCATGGGATGCGCGTCTTCAAGGAAACCATCGAAGAACTTCTTCATGCTCTCGTCGACGGCCATGTTCTCGCCGACCGTGCCAGCCAACTGGGCCAGCTCATCGTCGCTTGGAAGCTCGCCATGCAGAAGAAGATGCACNACCTCGAGAAAGCTGCTCTTTTCGGCGAGCTCTTCAATCGGATACCCCCTGTATTCGAGAATACCCTTGTCACCATCGATATAGGTGATCGTGCTTTTGCAAGAAGCTGTATTTGAAAAAGCGGGATCGTAGGTCATGAGCCCGAAATCGTCATCAGGAGTCTTGATCTGCCTGAGAGCAATAGCCGGCAATGCGCCATCCACCAGGTCGATGTCATAGGACTCGCCAGTACGATGNTCGNTGATAGTTACGGCTTCTTTCGTCATTCTGANGCTACCTGAAGAGTGCTGTTGAAGAAAAATGAAGGACTCAAAATACAGCAACGACAGGAAAATGTCTACGCCAAGAACGCAGGAAAGCCTGCGCTCTTGGATTCCGGGGCCGCCTCGGTTAGGCTTTGCCTTTCACCTCAACACTCCACTGGGACCAATGACATGAGCACCGACGCAAAAAAAGAAACGGAATCCGCGGCAGCCCCCGACCGCTTCCAGGAACTTCTCGAGACGCTGGATGAATCCGGCGTGCCGGCCACCATCGAGCTTCTGGCCAGGACTCTTGAAAGCGAAAAAAAATTTCCCCAGCTCTTCGAGGCTCTCCTGATGAAAAAACGCCACCAGCTCGGGCTTGCGCTCGAGGGCAACGACTCGATCCGGGACATTCCCGAGGAACACCGCCAGGAGGTCGAAGACTACTATGTCGAGGTCTGCCAGGTCATCGGCGGGCACCTGCTCGCCAANGACAAGATCGGCGCGGCCTGGCCCTACTTCAGAGCGATTGACGATCCGACAAAAATAGCCGAGGCCATCTCCGCATGGGAGCCGCCGGAGGACTGGGGCGAATACAAGGAAGACGAGGAAGAAAACGACGATGACGACCTNGATGGAATCATCGAGGTCGCCTTCAACCAGGGCGCCCACCCGGTGCGCGGATACGAGCTGATCCTGTCGCACTACGGCACCTGCAGGGCCATCACCACCTTTGAGCACCAGTTCCCCTACCAGGGCGAGACCCGGGAGGCCTGCGGCAAGCTGCTCATCGACCAGCTCTACGGCGAGCTCCTCGACAGCCTGCGAAACGACATCGAGACCACCGAGAAGAAGGAACCTCCGAAGGGCACTGACGTGGGAGAGCTCATCGCCGAGAGAGACTGGCTGTTCGAGAGCCTCGGTTACCACATCGACATCTCGCATCTCCAGTCCTGCGTCCGCGCCGCCGCCAGCCTTGAAANCCCGGAGACTATCCGCAAGGCCATCCAGATGTGCGACTACGGGCGNCGCCTGGGNCGGGACTACCAGGTCACCGAGCGCCCTCCATTCGAAGACTTCTACAACGACTACCGCATCATGCTGCGAGCTCTCGCGGGAGAAGGCATCGATGGCGCCGTTCGCTACTACACCTCAAANATGGANCGCGCCGGCGCAGACGAAGAGGGCAACAACTTTCCCGCAGAGGTTCTCACGTTCCTGCTCGCGAAGGTCGGGCGTCCGGAGGATGCCATCGCGACCTACGTCGAGCACCTCAAGGATGTNCCAGGCCCCCTGTCCNTCTGNCCCAGCCTGCTGCACCTGAGCGCCCAGGCAGAGGACTACGCGCAGCTCCTCGAGATTGCNCGGGAGAAGGATGACCTGCTGCAATTCGGCCTGGGGCTGGTCAAGAGNGCCTCGGCCTCCGCCCGGGAGAGCTGAGCGATTGCGAAAGNGCCAGCCACTNCCGCCGCCGGAAGCCTTCATCTTCGACCTCGACGGAACCCTGACCATCCCCCAGCTTGATTTTGNGGTNATCCGCANNGAGATGGGAATCGCCGCCGGCCCCATCCTTGAAGAGCTCGAGCTCCTCGATGACGAGGCGGCCGCGCGGGCCCGCAAGGTTCTCGANAAACACGAAAAGCAAGCCGCCACGACAGCTGTCCTGCAACAGGGAGCCAGGGAGGTTCTCTCGGAGCTCAGAAGAAGAGGACTGCCAACAGCCATNCTCACCCGCAACAGCCGCCAGTCTCTCGATACCGTACTTCAGCTGCACAGGCTCGAGATTGACACCTCCCTGAGCCGTGAAGAGGCTCCTGTGAAACCTTCGCCGGAGGCGGTGCTGATCCTCTGCGATAAAATGAACGTAGCTCCTGTAAAAACCTATGTGATCGGTGATTACATCTTCGATATCGAGTCTGCTCGGAACGCTGGCGCGGTTTCTGTGCTGCTGCTGAATTCAAAGAATTCAATATTTTCGGAACAGGCAGACCTTAAAATTGCCAAGCTTATGGAGATTCTCGACTTCCCGAATCGAAGCCGGGAAAAAACTGCTTGAAATTAGACCTCAAACACGGTCTTTTTGTTCGTTTCATGAGGCGTTTTATCGCCGCAAAATCACACAACCAGAGAAGCTTCTTCAATATGGGACATTACACAGGTCCAAANGCCCGAATCAACAGAAGGCTGGGACTGGATATCTATGATTCCGCGGGCGCCCTGCGTGCCACCCACCGTCGTCCTCACCCCCCCGGTAAGCAACCGACCAGGAGGAGACGGCCCACCGATTATGCGCGGGCCCTGATAGAGAAGCAGAAAATTCGTCACTACTACGGACTCAGCCAGACCCAGCTCGAGCGGTTCTTCAAGATCGCCAAGAAGCAGGGCGGCAACAAGGGTCAGAACCTCCTGCTGCTTTGCGAGCGCAGACTCGACAACGTAGTCAGCAGGTCCGGTCTCGCCACCACCAGGGCGCAGGCCCGCCAGGCGGTAGCCCACGGCCACTTCATGGTCAACGGCCGCAAGACCGACATCCCCAGCTACATCTGCAAAACCGGCGACACCATCCAGGTGCGCGCGAGGGAAAACCTCCAGAAGATCTATTCCAAGCGTCTCGAAGGAAACGATGCTCCGGAATGTACCTTCATCGCCGTAGAACCGGCTGAGATGATGGTCAAGATCGTAAGCGATCCCAGCTCCGAGGACATCGGAGTCCCGGTGAACATCAACCAGGTGGTCGAATTCCTGAGCCGCTAAGCTCCGTCTCCTTTCTGGTACATGCTTCCAGACGGAAGGGTCTATTGCGTACAATAGGCTCTTTGATTTCCGTATCTGAAGGCTGCTACCAGAGGTAATCCATGAACCGACGCGTATTCTTTCTCTGCGCCGCTCTGCTCGCGAGCCCCGCGACAGCGCCGGCACAGAACGTCGACGTCAAAGTACATACACTCGAGAACGGCCTGAAGGTGCTCATGGTTCCCCGCCGGGGCGACCCCAACATCACGGCCGGCTGGATCGCCAAGGTCGGTTCT
Source organism: Planctomycetota bacterium (assembly GCA_002708465.1). Next base: position 4,625 of record PAOC01000144.1, on the reverse strand, counting down.
GTAAATGAGCGCCCCGGGATCACCGGCATCGCCCACCTCTTCGAGCACATGATGTTCAAGGGAACCCGCACGATAGGCACCTCCGACATCGACAAGGACCTACAGACTCTCGCCAGGCTCGATGCCATCAAGGGCGAGATGCAGAAGGAAGAGGAGGCGCTCGCCCGCCGGCTGCGCGTAGGCGAGATCTCCGACACGCGCGACCCGAAGGTCCGCTCCGCAAACCACCAGGAGCTGCGAAAAAAATTCGAGGAGCTCCTCAAGGCCCAGAAGGCCAACATCGTCAAGGACGAGTTCGACAAGATCTACAAGGGTAACGGCGCCTCCGGAATGAACGCCGGGACCTCCTACGATTTCACGATCTACTTCGTGAACGTACCTGCCAACAAGCTCGAGCTGTGGTTCTGGATGGAGTCCGACCGGCTCTTGAACCCGGTCTTCCGCGAGTTCTACTCCGAACGGGACGTGGTCCGCGAGGAGCGCAGGCTGCGAGTGGAGAGCACCCCCACGGGTAAATTCGAGGAGCAGTTCGACGCTCTCTTCTGGGGCTCCTCCCCCTACAGCTGGCCGGTGATCGGCTGGCCGAGCGACGTGGAGGGGATCACCAGAGAGGAGGCGAGGTCTTTCTACGGAGTCTATTACGCCCCGAACAACCTCACCGCCTGCTTAGTGGGCGACTTTGAACCGGAGCAGGCCAGGAAGCTGGCGGAAAAATATTTCGGCCGGCTTAAGAGGGGCCCCAAACCTCCGCCGGCGGTGCGCACGATCGAAATCAAGCAACTGGCGGAAAAAAAGATGACCGGCTATGCCGAGACCAAGCCGCAGGTGAGGTTGCGCTACCACTCGGTGGCCGACGGGCATGTCGACGAGCCGGCGCTGGTCGTCCTGCAGGACATCCTGAACGGACGAACGGGGCGGTTCTACAAGTCCCTGGTGCTCGACAGGAAGATCGCGACCTCGGCCGGAGGAGGACAGGAAGGGCGCAAATACGAAGGCTACTTCGAGGTCTCCGCGACCGCCGCCGAGGGTCACACCCCGAAGGAGGTCCAGGGAGCCCTGGAGACGATTCTCGAGGAGCTCAAGGAGAAGGACGTAGGCTCGCGCGAACTGCAGAAGGTGAAAAACCAGCGTGCCGCCAGCGAGTTCCGCAAGCTCAGAAGCAGCTTCTCCCTCATGCTGCAATTGCTGCTCCGAGATTCCTACAGGGGCTGGAAAACGATCAACACCGACCCTGCCCTGCTCCAGGCCGTCACCGCGGCTGACATCAAGCGCGTCGCCGCGAAATATTTCACCCGCGAGAACCGAGCCGTCCTGGTCTTCCACACGAAGGAGAAACCCGCCCCTGAAAAGGGAGCGGCCCCGGAAAAGGTGGATCCCGACCTCGCGGGGCTCTCCCCGGAGGAACGGCAGAAGGCAACGCTGCTCAAGAACAACCTGCCCGCCATGGACCGTGCGACCACGGAGGAGCTGCGGGAGAACATCTCCACCGGCCTGCTGAACGCGCCGAAAAAGAGCCAGGCTTTCCTCAAGGCTCTTTTGAAGATCATCGACCGGCACATCGAGGGGAAGGAATAACCAACATGAAGCATCTCACTGGTAGAAACCAACGACAAAACAAGACCAGCGCGCTCCGGCGCGGGCTCTCGCTCCTGGCGCTCGCCGGCATCCTGCCGACAGCAGCCTGNGCCACGGCCCCCGNGGNNCCGGATATCGCGCCCCANCCCNCCCAGCTGAAGTTCNCNGAGCTNAGCTTCNCTCCGCCCGAGGCNGCCNGGGCNAGGAGCGTGCTCTCCAACGGNANACCGGTCTATGTGGTNGAAGACCCCAGCCTTCCACTCGTAGACCTGCAGGTAACCATCCGGGTTGGAGCCTACCTCGTACCGGCGGGAAAAGAGGGTGTCGCCGGNGCGGTCGGCAGCCAGATCAGGGCCGCTGGTGTCGAGGGCAGGAGCCCCGAAGCCTTCGACGAAGAGGTCGCCTTCCTCGCAGCCGACATGAGCACCTCGATCGGGAACACCCAGGGAAACGCGAGCTTCAACTGCCTGACCAAGGATATCGAGCAGGTAATGGAGCTGTTCTTCCACATGCTGCGAAAGCCCGCCTTCGACCAGAAACGGCTCGAGATCTACCGCAGCCAGGTGCTCCAGAACCTCGCGCGCCGCAACGACTCGACGGACTCCATCGANAGCAGAGAGTGGCAGCGGCTGCTTCGCGGCCCCGAGCACTTCACCAACGACAAGGTAACGAAGACCGTGGTCGAGGGAATCACCCGCGAAGACCTCACGGCCTTCCATCGAAAACATTTCCATCCCGGAAACTTCATCATCTCCGTCTCGGGCGATGTAAAGCGTGAGCGCGTACTGGCCCTGCTGGAAAAACACCTCGCCGGCTGGAAAAGCCAGGGCGGCGAACCAGCGAAGATTCCTGCGCCCGGAGCCCCCGCGAGTCCCGGGGTCTACATGGTCGATAANCCCGACGTCAACCAGGGGCGGGTCGGCATCGGACACATCGGAGTCAAGAGAGACCATCCGGACTATTTCGCCCTGCGCGTGATGAACCATATCCTCGGNGGCGGCGGCTTCGTCTCCCGCATCATGTCGCGGGTCCGGTCAGATGAAGGACTCGCCTATACGGCCCGGTCGAGCTACGACTTCGGTGTCTACTACCCTGGAATCTTCCGCGCCTACTTCCAGTCCAAGAGCGAATCGGTGGCGCATGCCGCCACCCTGGTGCTCGAGGAGATCGAGAAGATCCGTACGACGCCGGTCAAGAAGGCGGAGATCGACAATGCGAGAAATTATATGGTCGAGGTCTTTCCGCGCTTCTTCGCAAGCGCCAGCCAGGTGGCCGGAACCTTCGCCAACGAAGAATTCACCGGCCGCTCCAGCGACTTCTTCGCCACCTACCGCGACCGGATCAGGGCAGTAACGCCGGCAGAGATCATGCGCGTGGCGAAAAAACACCTCGTACCGGAGAAGCTCATCATCCTGATCGTGGGCAACTCAAAGGACATCCTTGCCGGGGATCCCGACAAGCCCCAGTTTTCGATCAAGAAGCTCGCCGGGGGAACAACCATCGAGTCGATTCCGCTGGCCGACCCCCTCACGCTGAAACGCGAATAAGTCAAACCTGAGAACCCGGAGAAAGNACCATGAAAAGCGNTCTCTCAAGACGCCGATTCCTCGGCGCAGGCGCAGCAGCCGCCGCCGCGGCCGTACCGGCCACCTCNAATCTCGAAGCCATCGAGCCCGCCCCACCGGCGAAGCCGGTCTCCATTTCGAGCGCCAACGGACTTGCGGCAACCAACAGGGCCGTGAAGCTGATGAACGCGAAGGAGGACACCCTCGAGGCCGTCATCAGCGGGGTGAACATTGTCGAGGCGGACCCGAAGGACATGTCCGTGGGATACGGAGGACTGCCGAACGAGGATGGAATCGTCGAGCTCGATTCCTGCTGCATGCACGGCCCCAGCTGCAACGCNGGCTCGGTAGCCTCGATCAGGGACATCAAGCTGCCATCACGCGTCGCCCAGCTGGTGCTCAAGAGAACCGATCACGTGATGCTGGTGGGAGAAGGAGCGCGGCGATTCGCCCTGGCCCACGGCATGAAGGCGGANAACCTTCTGACCGACGCTGCGCGCCGGCANTGGCTGAAGTGGAAGGAAAACCTCTCCGATAAGGACGACTGGCTCTCGCCGAAGGAGGCGGAGACGGGACACGAGGCCCGGCCTACCGGAACCATCACCTGCCTCGGTCTCAACCCGGCTGGAGAGCTCTCCGGGGTCACGTCAACCAGCGGGCTGGCCTACAAGGTCCCGGGNCGGATCGGAGACTCTCCGATCATCGGCGCGGGCCTCTACGTCGACAACGNCGTCGGCGCCTGCGGCGCAACCGGCCGCGGCGAAGCGGTCATCATCTCCTGCGGCTCCCGGATCGTGGTGGAAAACATGCGCCATGGCATGAGCCCGGCCGCGGCGGTGAAGGATGTCCTGAAGAGGATCGTCAAGCAGACTGTCGACCCGAGGCTGCTCGACAAGAAGGGCCGCCCGGACTTCGAGGTGGTGCTCTACGCCCTCAGAAAGGACGGCCGGCACGCCGCCGGCTCGATCTACAAGGGAAGGCAATACGCCGTCAATGAGGGCGGCGGAAGTAAGCTCCTTGACTGCGTCCACCTCCTTGATCGCTGAAAGGACCCTGCCGAAGACAGGATCTATTCAGCGGCCTGCCTCCAGGAGGCGCCGCGTACCCTGTAATACAGCAGGTGCTGGGTCTGGTTGTAGAAAACCACGGTGTCGATGAGAACCGCGCGCGCCGCGGCTACGGCCCGGATNGCCTCGAGCACCTCCAGCTGAATCACGTCACCCGCCTCGAAACGGGCCTCGACGAGCTTCAGGGTTTCTGCTGCAGCCGCAACTCCCTTCGTAGCCGCTTCGATTCTCCCAAGGAGACTTTTCGACCTCTCCCAGCCGACCACGACCTCGGCGCTCAGCTGCTCACGCGCCCTGGCAGCCTCCAGGCCGGCCTCAAGGGCCTCCGCGCGCGTCTTCCTCTTCCTGGCCCGGTCTCCAAGCCCCAGTCCCCTCAGATTCCAGGACAGCCCCGCAGCGATATCCGTACGGTCCCCCA
>PAOC01000020.1 GCA_002708465.1 Planctomycetota bacterium | reverse complement strand
CCGGGAGCCTCAGCGCCGGCACGAGATCGCGAGCTGGCGACCAGCTGAAGCTCCGATTCCTTCAGGCCGGCTTCAATCCGGTAGCCGATCGCAACCCGGTCGCCGAATTTCCCCTCGCGGTCCCTGCCCCATTCGATCCGGTCGATCAGGGCGGGGGAGGGGAGCTCGAGCTGTACCCATCCTCTTCCACCTTCGTTGGAGATCCAGCTGCGGCTGTTACCGTATTTCCCATCGTTGATGTGTTCGAGCTTGTGGATGGCATAGCCTGGCAGCGAACTCGAGCAGCTGCTGCGGGTGCCCAGGCTTGCCAGGGCCAGGTTTCGTCCACCTGAGAAGAGCTCGAGCTCATCGAGGCAGGGTTGAGAGCTGTTCGTCGCCTCGATAGTGAAACGGACGAATCGGGCCTCTACCGGTTCAAAGNTGTCGATGTTGTGTCTCGAGTTTACAGGTGGGTGGAAGATGGGTTGGCGCGCATCCCCGGTATTTTCTCCCGGCAGCTCGAANACAACCACGTCCGCGGTGACGGCNGTCCCCTTGCTTCCTCCTCGCAATANCAATATCGAGCTGGGTTTGAGNACATGGACTCCCGCATCGAAGAGTCCGCTCCAGAGCTCTTTTTNCGGAATCNTGCCGCTGCCGTCNGAAAATTTTCTCTGGTCCGCCGTGGCGATCAATTCCTGGTCATCCAGGGTAGCGGGGTTTCCATCCTGGTCGATAAGATACTGGGCATTGCTTGAGTGGGTCGAATACCCGGAACCCCATGAGAGCCAGATACGATAGGCTCCATTGAGCAGAGGATGCCAGGCCGCGAAGTTTTTCCCCGGCTGGTTCTTCCAGGAGGTGTAGTGNCCGCCGCTGATGTTTCCGCTTCGTTTTGAGGTTCCCGGATCGTAGGCCTGTCCGCGAGCACGGCCGCCATTTCTCGAACTCTTCTTCCCGTGGCGAGCCAGGTGGGTCGTTCCGCGCCCGAAACCATCGAAGGGCGCTGTATCGTCGAGCATCAGGAGTTTTTCAGTGGAAGGCCGGATGGAGTCTCCCAGCTCTTCTTTCAGCCTGGAAATCTCCAGGTCGAGAGGGGNCGGGTCCTTCTGCTCTGTCTTGATGACACGTTCGGCGTGCTGAACGCCGGCAAAGGTTGCCTGCATCGAGTAGTAGTCGCGCTGGGAGACAGGGTCGAATTTGTGGTTGTGGCACCTGGCGCAGCCCAGCGTCAGTCCGAGGAAGGTGGTGCCGGTGACGTTGATAATGTCGGCCAGCTCATCCTGGCGCTGCATGAGGGTGAGGTTGATGTCGGGACTCTTGACGATATCGTGAGGCCCGGCGACAAGAAATCCTGTCGCCAGCGCGTTGCCAAGGGCATCTCCGGCGACCTGCTCGCGGACGAATTGATTGTAGGGTTTGTCTTCGTTGAAGCTCCTGATGACATAGTCACGGTAATGCCAGGCAGTGGGTCTCGGCCTGTTGGTTTCAAAGCCGGTGGTTTCTCCGAACCGGACGATGTCGAGCCAGTGTCTCGCCCAGCGCTCACCGTAGCGTTCGCTCTCGAGCGTGTCTTCGACCAGCCTCTTCCAGGCACCCTGCCTCTTGTCGGAGACGAAGGCATCGATTTCCTCCGGGGTGGGGGGCAGGCCGTGCATGACCAGTCGGAGTCGACGGATCAAGCTGGTGCGATCGGCGCGAGCGGTTGGAGCGAGTCCTCTCGCGCGAAGGCGGGCACGGATAAAGCGGTCGACAGGGTTCTGNCCCCAGGCGCCGTCCTTCTTTTCAGGGGCGATTGCCGCTANAGGTTTGAAGGCCCAGTGATCGAGCTCGCCTGCTTCCGTCTTTTCCTCTTGCCCGGGCATCTTCGCTCCCTGGTCGATCCACGCNCTCAGGAGACCGATCTCCCCAGCCGAGAGACGCTTGCCGCGTGGAGGCATGACCAGCTCAGGGTCGAGTNCGGCAACCAGCTTCACCAGGTGGCTCTCGGNGCTGTTNCCCCGCACCAGGGCGGGCTCGCCTGACTCTCCTCCGCTCAGGAGATTTGAGAGCAGGTCCAGTCTCAGCTTTCCCTTCTGCTTCTTCTCACCGTGGCAGCCCAGGCAGCGTTTCTGGAGCAGGGGCTGGATTTCCTTGTCATATTCGACGGGCCGCTCAAGGGCGGGGGGAAGTTCCTGTGCTCCTGCAATGCCGGCTAAAGTGGCCAGCAGGACTGTCAGTGTCAGGGTTGTTCTCAGGTATGCCATCGCTCGGTGTCGCAGGGGGCCTGCCGAAATCTTCAGAACCGGCATACATCTTAATTTCACAGCGTAAATCGTTCAATAAGACTCGGGTAAAATAGCTTAGAAGGAAGCGCCTTTTTAGCTTTTGCTCGGCGGGTTAAAATGCAGCCTGTATAGCGAGCGAGTATGAAAGTGGTCCCGCATGGGGGGAAGAATGCCGGTCAGTGAGGCGATTGAGAAACCAGGGATGGATGGGGGCGCGGCTGTTTTGCTGCACGGTGGGGCCTGGGATATCCCCCCTGGCCAGCACGCGGCACACCTCCTCGCCCTGCGGGATGCGCTGGGGAGCGCTCGTGGAGTTCTCGAGAAGGATGGGGGAGCTCTGGATGCGGCAGCGGCGGCAGTCGCGTCGATGGAGTCAAGCGGGACCTTTGATGCGGGTCGAGGTGGTGTGCTCAATCTCGATGGCGAGGTGGAACTCGACTGCGGGATCATGTGCGGCAGGAGTCTCGATTACGGGGCTGTGATCGGTGTGAAAAGGATTGAGAACCCCGTGCTGCTGGCGCGATTTATCCTGGAGAGCAGCGATGGCTCGGCGCGGATCCTGTCCTGTGAAGGAGCGGAGAGGATTGCCGCTGAAAACGGCTTTACCCTGGTAGCGAACGATGAACTTGTCACGGAGCGCGAGCGCTCCCGCCACAGCGAGCTTCGCCAGAGACTGGCGGATTACCACACCAGCCATCCTTTTCTCGATTCCGACAAGGTGCCGCGAGGTACGGTGGGTTGTGTCGTCAGGGACCGGGCCGGGCGACTGGCGGCGGCGACCTCCACAGGCGGCACTCCGATGCGTCCAGCCGGCAGGGTCGGGGATTCGGCTCTTCCAGGTTCGGGTTATTACGCCTCGGGCTCCGCCGCCTGCAGCGCGACCGGTTGGGGGGAGGCGATCACGGCTTCACTGCTTGCCGGACGCTCGGTCGACGGGGTCGAGGCTGGGCGGGCTCCGGCCGCGGTTCTCTGCGCAGCTCTCGAGAGGATGCGGACATCCATCAGGAACCGGGATGGCAGGGGGGCTACCGGAGGCCTGATCCTGCTCGATTCCGAAGGATCAGGGGCTTTTGCCTTCAGCACGCCGCATATGGCCCGGGCCGGCTGGAGCGAAGGAGGCGAGGGCTGGGCAGCCGTCTGAGCTGACTCAGCTGAAGTGCTTGCGCAGCAGCGCCAGGCTCTTCGGTATCGCGGTTCCCTTCTCTTCATGTCCTTCGAATTCCAGCGAGATATAGCCGCGGTAGTCGTGCTTACGCAGGATCCTGGCGATGCGGGCGTAGTCGAGGTCCAGGCTGTACCAGAGACCGCCGCCGTAATAGGTCTTGGCATGGACCAGTACGGCCCGGGAGGCCAGCATGTCGAGCTTGTCGTAGGGATCCTCCAGGAAGTTGCCTGTGTCCAGGGTGACCTGCAGCCAGGGCGAGGGCAGGGCCTTGACGATCCTCAGGACTCCCTGCGGGGTGAGCCCCAGTCCCCAGTGGTTTTCGAGGCCCATGACGACCCCGGCCTTGGCGGCGTGGGGAAGGCATTTCTCAATCGAGTCGATGACCCACTTGAAACCATCTTCATCGGTATAACCCGGGAGGCGGGGTTCTATTCCACGCCGCTTCATCAACTCATCAAACCCCACGGTTCGCCAGCGCCCCGTGTTGAGCCTCATGGTGGGAATCCCCATGCTGTGGGCGAGGTCAATACAGTGCAGGGTGTGATCGATGTTCTCCTGGCGTTTCTTCTTATCAGGCGAAAGAAAGCCCTGGTGAATAGAGAAGCCGGTAAGGCCGACGCCATTTTCTATGGCCCGGCGCTTGAGCGATTGGAGATAGTCGTTGGATTCTCCAGACATCTGCCGGTGCAGGATCTCAACGCCGTCAAAGCCCATCTTTGCGGCCTGGTCGATGGAACCCTCAACGCTGGTCTTGCCTTCCGGTTTGCCGCGAAAATGCCAGAAGGAGTAGGTCGAGACGGAAATCCTGTTGCCGGGATGGGCATCCTTCTTCTCTTTTTCGCCCTTTTCCTCCGCGGAGGCTGAGGCGTTGCTGAAGAGCTCGGGTTGAAGAGCGCCGGCGGCGGCGAGAGCTCCGCCAGCCAAAAAATTTCTGCGTGTTTTATTCATATTTTTCGATCTCCTTGGATGCGCTCTGAGGGGCTGTTTGAGGGGAATGACAGAGTACTGGAGAAAGGTTAAGCCAACCCAGCAAAAACCCGTGGTTTCCACCCCTGTGAGCCATAAAATGGGAGTTTCGGGATTGGGTTTGCAGCCTGGCGGAAGTCCGCCATGATCGAGGAGATTTGGATTTTAATGACACACCTGTTTGGACTTAAACAAAGTCGGCTGGCCTGTATCAGCCTTGTCCTGACCCTGCTTGCGATGGTCTGTCCCTGCTCTTTTGCCGAGGATTGCAATCGCAATGGTGTCGAGGACGAGCAGGATATCGCGGCTGAAACCAGCGCCGACTGCGACAGTGACGGAGTACCTGACGAATGCCAGCTCTTCCCTGTCGATTTCAGCAGCCGGGAGCTCGGAGTTACGGTTTCGAGGTATCCCCGGGCTGTTATCTGCGTGGATGTCGATTCCGATGGAATCCTCGATATCGTTACCGCCAATAAGGATGGCGATACGCGTTCGATGGTGACCGTCCTGAAGAACGATGGCAGCGGTATTTTTGAGCGGGCCGATTTCGAAGACGCAGTCCGGGCCAGTGATCTCGACGCGGCCGACTTTGATGGGGATGGGGCCAACGACCTGTTGACCGCGAACTATTACACGCTCGAGCTNTTGTGGAATGATGGGACGGGCTCCTTCGAGGAGCGCGAGAGCATCGCGGTTGAGCGGGGNACCCGCNATGCGGCCGCCGGNGACNTCAACGGAGATGGGCTCGCAGATATTGTTTCTACCAATGACCGCAGCAACCGGGCCTGGGTGTATATCAATGCCGGGGAGCGGAGCTTCTCCGAACCTGTAGCCTATGGNGTTGGCTCGGTGCCTTCCGTCGTACGNGTGGTCGATATCGAAGGTGATGGNGATCTTGATATTTGTACAGTCAACGTCGGCTCGGGAACGATCACCATTCTGCAGAATGATGGCAANGGCGGTTTTGGCTCGGTGAGAACCGTCGTTACAGGGCTGGCGNGCCCCGCCCATCTCGCNGTGGCGGATTTCGATCTCGATGGCTCAGCCGATTTCGCAGTCGCCAGTGACGATAATATAGCGATTCTCTACGGCGGCGATTTCTCTGAGCGCGAGGTGTTCGCTGCCAATGCTGGAGAGCTTGTTGTCGCGGACCTGGATGGAGATGGGGATACGGATCTCGGCTATTCCATCCTCGCTAACAGGCGCATCGCGATCCTCCTGAACGTGTCGGGGATCTTCTTCTCCCAGCCGGTTGAGTTTGCCGTCGATATCGAGGCTGGACTCCTGGCGGCAGGAGATCTTGATAATGACAATGACCTGGATCTCNTCACCGCCTATGAGAGGCATACCCGGGTACCCATTCTCTGGAACAATGACGAGTCGGGGATTACAGTTGAGTCGCGAACCCTGAGTATGGNGCCCGCTCCTCACGCCATGGTCATGGATGATCTCAACGGTGACGGCTATCTCGATATCGCCACTGGCGATGGGCTCGGCAGCACGATCACGATTTTTCTGAATGATGGAGCCGGCAACNTCAGGCCCGGCGGGAACCGGACTGTCCAGGCCGGGGACTATCTCAACTCTATCGATGGAGGCGACTTCGACGGAGATGGTGATATTGACCTCGTGACCGGGGCCATCCAGGACCGGCGCATGCAGGTCTTNCTCAACAACGGCCAGGGCGCCTACGGTTCACGTGCCCTGTACACAACGGGTGTTCGCCCCTTCATGGTCGAGGTGGGGGAGCTGACAGGCGATGGCTTTCCTGAGATTGCCAGCGCCAACGAGACAGCGGGGACGGTCACCGTATATCTCAACAGCGGCACTGGTAACGGACGCTTTGCAGGCAGACGTGAATATCGCGTAGGGCGGCTTCCNGTCGCCGTGGCGATGGGGGACCTGGATGGAGATGGAGACGAAGACGTCATCTCGGCAAACCGGGGCTCGCGTAATNTCTCCGTCCTGATGAACAGCGGCAACGGNACGCTGGGCGCNGCGGTGAACTATACGGTGGATGGTACTCCCTGGTATGTGGTGACGGCTGATTTCGATGCCGATGGTGACATTGACCTCGCCACGGCCAACCAGCCCAACCGNNCGGTNGGTATCTTCTANAACCGNGGTGACGGNACCTTCGAGGCCGGGGTGAATTTCGATTCGGCCCANGGNCCCTATTCGATGGTCGTCTNNGATCTCAATATCGATGGNGTACCCGACATCCTGACTGCAAACCAGTCCGCTGACAGCGTCTCGGCCCTGATCAATCGCGGCGATGGAACCTTCAACCCCGCCGTCACCTACAATGCCGGNAACGCNCCGAGGTTTGTCCAGGCNGGAGATCTCGATCTCGATGGAGATGTNGACTTTGTCNCCGCCGATCACGATGGGAGNACCCTGACGGTCTTCAGGAACCAGGCCCCGGTGGAAAGCCGGGATACGCATCGCGAGGTGATCTGTACCGAGATTGACTATTACGACATGTCGACTCCCTCTCGCAGGGGGCGCGATCTGAAATTCGTTATTCCATCNGATCCCGGGGACGCGTCGCGGCTTCCNCCGCTGTTTCAGAACGGCCGGCTCTTCGACCTGCACCAGGATTTNCTGACCGCGGTCTTCCCCGATCGTTTTCCGGTGCTCGGCCCGGTTGAATACAATCGCCTGGTAGGTCTGCGGGAGACCCGGCAGTATTANATCGGCTCGGTGACGAGGATTGCCGCGCCCACCGGAACGGTCTACGGCTTCAGCGTGTTCACCGATATCAGCCAGAGNGCATCCCAGATGCTGACTCTCGANGAGGTTCGGGGCATCTACNACACCCTTCGCTCATCCTTCGGCCTCGAGCTCCTGGCCTATGTCCCGGACACGATCCCAGCCCGCGAGGCTGCGGTTGAGTGGGAGGATCCGGGCTTCCCCGTGTATCTCGATGTGGCGGGTTCCTCTGGCAACTACGAGTCCTATACCGAGGCTGTTGGCTATGGAACGGTCAGGATTCTTACCGAGGAGGCCTTCGAGGCGGCCAACGACAATGGAGGCCTGAGCTTCCGTGACATTCTCATTCTTCCGCACGCTCCCCGGGACATCGAGGGCGTGGTCGCGGGCGTGATTACGGGTATGCTCCAGGGCCCCCTGAGTCACCTTGCGATTCGAACCGCGCGGCGGGGTTCGCCCAACGCCTTTGTCGAAGGCGCGATCTCTGCGTTTACCCCGNTCGATGGGACCCTGGTTCGCCTGGAGGTCTCCGGCAGCGAATACGAGATTCGTCCCGCAAGCTTCCAGGAGGCCGAGAAGTTCTGGGCCGCCAACCAGATCAATCTTGGAAATCCGCCTCAGCCGGACGAGACGTTCGGCGGGCTGACGAGCCTGGCCGAGCTCGACCTGGCCGCCGAAGCAGCCACCCTGGTCGGTCGCTACGGAGGTAAGGGAGTCAACATGTCCCGTCTCCAGAGCATCATGACAGGTGAGTTCTCCCAATACGGAGAGGTNGGCTTCGTGGTTCCCACCCGCTACTACCTGGAGTTCGTGCGCAGCAACAGGCTCTTCTCGGCTGTCCAGCCGCTCCAGATCGTTACCTACGAGGAATACATCGAGGAGCTCCTCGGGACCGACAGGTTCAGGAGTGATTCAGAGTACCGATTCGAGATGCTCGATCGTCTGCGTGATCACATGGACGANAATTCGACCGTCGACNCGGAGCTGGTAACCAGCATCGCCCGGAGAATCGGCGAGGTCTTCGGCGAGACCACCAGCAGGGTACGCTTCAGATCGTCCTCGAATGTCGAGGACGCCCTCGAGTTCAACGGAGCCGGGCTCTACGATTCGACATCGGCCTGCGCCGCGGATGACCTCGATGATGACAACTCGGGCCCCTCGCATTGCGACTCGGAGAATGCCAGCGAGCGCGGTGTAGCGCGCGCTCTTCGAAAGGTCTGGCAGAGCGTGTGGAATTTCAGGGCCTTCGAGGAGCGAGAGTTCTTCGGGATCCCGCAGCAGGAGGTGGCCATGGGTATACTCGTGAGCCGCGCCTACGCCGACGAGCGCGCCAATGGAGTCATCTTCACCGGAAACCCATCGAATCCTCTCGACGACCGCTACCTTGTGACCTCGCAGGTTGGCGATTCGAGTGTTGTGAGCCCCGAGCCCGGAGTGCTCGCAGCCCAGGACCTCCTCGTCGTTGACCAGGGGCAGGTGCTCGAGATCATCCGCTCCAGTCGCTCCTCTCTGCTGCCGCAGGGAGAGAATGTTCTCAGCGATGCGGAGCTCAGGGAGCTGGGCAACATCATCTGGCATATCGAGAGTGAGCTGCCGATCGATCTCGATGGACATGATGCTTCGGAGGTCGTCTACGATATAGAGTACAAGGTCGAGTCCAACGGTGAGCTTGCCGTCAAGCAGGTGCGGCCCTTCCTGCGCAACNCGCAGCTGCCGCCCACGCCTTCTTTCCGGCTGCAGATNGCAGCCAACACNTCGGCCTGCGTCGGCTTTGGAAATTCCAGCATCCAGCGGGGAGCAGAGCAGGTNCTCGANCTGAAGAGCAAGGTGCGCCTNCTCCAGGGTGAGCATGTCCTGCCCAGCTCATCTCTGATCACGCCTNTGGAGCTCATCGAGGAGGTTCGCTTCGGCCCCGCCGGCGCGCGGCTGCAGCCCGTCGGCCCCGGTATGTTGCGAGCCAGCCGGATCGAGGACAGGAACGGGACGACACGTCACCGCTTCATCTTCGACCAGGTCTTCGCTATAGATGATGAGCTGCGTCTCAAGCTGCGCCTCTTCCTNCTGGAGCCCTTTACGGCACGCGGNGAGGACGCTGTNCGNGAGGTCCTGGTCTTCAATNAGCTNTANGTTGAAGACACCATGACCCTGCAGGGCGAGATCACCTCCGTTGCCGATNCCGATGTGAGGCTGTTCATNGACTATTCTTCCTGCCGCTACGACAGCCTTGACCTGTGGGAGGTCAGCTCTGAGCTTGAGGATGGAACGACCATCTCTATCCTCGAGAATTATCGTCCCCCGGATGAGAACGATGAGTTCGGTCCCATCCGGCTGCGGAGCGCCGATGTGCGCATTCGTGGCCAGCGCAGGCGCGTCACCTCGTATTGGAAGCTGGTCTATTCCGCTTCCCGGCACAACACCTTTGTCAGGCATTGGGTTGTTCTTGATCCTCCGCTGCAGGTGGCAGGTTTAGAGCGCCTCGTGGCGGTAATGGAGCTTGTAGCGCCGCAGCTCAACAGCGAGGGCACTGTTCTCCAGGAGCCGTTGGGAAGGTACCTTGATGCCAACTTCGAAGAGATTGGCCGTTCCGGGGTGGCCTCCTATTCTCTCGAGCGTTTCACCGATCCGCTTCCCATTCTTTTCCAGCGTGGAGATGTCGACCTGGATGGAAGCCTGAGCATCACAGATTCTATCAACCTGCTGGTTTTCCTTTTCGCCGAAGGCGAACTTCCAGGCTGCCTGGATGCCGGGGATGCAGACGATAGCGGCGACCTGAACATTACCGATGCCGTAACCTCGCTCGGCTATCTCTTCCGCGGCGGCGAGGCTCTTCCCGCTCCCTTCCTTGAATGCGGGGTCGACTCGACGGATGATGAGCTTGATTGCGAAGCGGAGCCGGTCTGTCCCTGATCGGTTTCCGATGCGGCTTTTTCGGAACCTGAACTCTAGCTGCGCGACCTCATCTCGATTGACTTGTCCCCCTGGCGGGACTACCCTCAGGTGTTGAGAAATTGAGAGTCTGAAGCCTTCTCCAGTCGTTTGTTGAAGATTTACGAGGTTCATTCAATGAAGAACTCCCCGCGCGTTTTCACCACATGTTTCGTCTCTACGGTCCTGACATCGCTGTTTATTTTCACCTGCGTCTCGAGCGCGTTTGCCCAGAAAGCTGGAGGGGAGGCGCTCGACGGGTGGGGTAAGCTCGGCAAGGCGGTTTCCGGTTCGGAATCGTTCTACGATTTCTCCTATTTCTTCAAGGATGAGCGCGGCAGAAAGAAATCCGCCAAGGCCTTTGTCCAGATCTCCGCGAAGACGACTCTTTATTATGATCGCGTTGTGAGGATCCAGGATCTCAAGAAGGGCGCGAAGATCCGCATGTTCGCTCGTGCCGTCGAGCAGGAAGTTCGCGGAGGTCCCCCCGGTGGAGGAGGGGGCAATGTCGGGCAGGGCAGGTCAGGAACCGATCGGCAGATTCAGAATGCCCAGCTCGTGATTCTCGGTGATGGTGTCGAGGTCAACGAGAGCTACGAGGACAAGAAAGACAAGGAGCTGAAGTGGATTGATGCGACCGTCGAGTCGTCCAATTCTGGACTCTCGGTCAGCTACAAGGGCAACAACTACAGGGTGACCATCGACCGCAAGGCGCCGATCATCCAACGCACCAAGGTCGAGTCGAAGTATCTCAAGAAGGCCAGGTACGTTCATGTCCTGGGGGGCTCCTCGGATAAGCGCCCGAAGACCAAGAGTAGAAGTGACGCCTCCAAGGGCAGCTTCGACTCTGAGCGCGTCATCATCCTTGATGCGCGATCCATCAGGGCTCTTCCACTGATCTTCAAGTAAGGCGGGGCTTTCCGTTCGCCGGTATTTCTCCTCTCACAGCCTCTTGACCTTCGGGTTCTGCTGGGTCACGATGCGCTCAGGTTCTGATAAACGAGGCCCCTTCGGGCCGTGAATTCGTGGTGTTGGTGAGGAAATATGGTTATGAGTGGTGCTGCCAGTGCAGAGCGGGAGCAGGTGAGTGAACCCGCTGCGAGGGGGCTTCTTGCCGATACGGCTCGAGCGGTCAAGGCTATGAAGGCCAGCTGGCTGCGAGTCGCGATCAACCTGCGGAGGATCCGGGATGAAGAGCTCTGGCGCTACGCCACGCCCGATTGCGAGAACTTCGAGGACTACGCATTTGGTGTGCTCAAGCTCAACAAGTACGTGGCCCGCAGGATGCTCAAGGCGATGGACTATACCGCAACCAAGCGGCCGGACATGGTACACGATGCCTCCGACCGCCTCGATCGCGGCGAAGAGGTCGTCGTTCCCTCCTACCAGGTGGTGAATAACCTCAGGCTGGCCGAGGAGAAATTCAAGGGCCGTGAGGAGGAGTTCGATGACCTCGAGGCGAGAGTGTTCGATGAAGGGATCGGGCGGGTTACCTTCAAGCGGGAGGTCGACAATATGCTTGGCGACCGTGACGATCGTCCGGGTGCCATGGAGCTTCCCGTCGACCGGGTCCAGCCCGAGAGCCGGCCGGAGCTTGGGAACCTGATCGAACGTCTCAAGGTCATCCAGCGTGAGCTGGGGCGCCTTGCGCTGTCAGGAGAATCGGAAGGTCTGCTGGCTCGCCTCCTGGAGTCTCTCGAAGCCGAGAAGAACGAGTCCGAGGGGAATAGCCCGTAACCTGTCCAGGGAGAGTGAAGATGCCATTGGATCCCCAGGTCGAGGAGCTGCTGAGAGAGCTTGCGGAGTTAGGCTGGCCGGCCCTTGAAGATTGTACTCCGTCAGAGGCCCGCAGGAATCTTGCCAGCCGCATCGACAGTTTCTCAGTGATTGAGGATATCGCTTTTACGCGGGATGGAATCGCGCCGGCGGAGGAGTTGCCGGTTGGTCTTCCCTCCATTTCCTACAGGGAATACAGGCCGAACGACAACCCGGTATTGCCGGCCCTGGTCTATTTCCATGGAGGAGGCTGGGTGATCGGTGATCTCGACACCCATGAGGGTGTCTGACGCGCCTTCGCCAACGCCGCCG